>NZ_CP009692.1:2699405-3018962 GCF_000832605.1 Bacillus mycoides | reverse complement strand
CAAGTACTCTTACACTATCAATTGTTCCATCATAACGCATTGAAATACGGGATTCTTTTTCACTGAAAAAAGGAGCACAAAACCCACCTGGTGGTTTATTATCTCTCGGTTCAGCATCTACCCATCCATTTGCTATTGCATTCTGTGCGAACTGTGCCAATTCTTCATCTATATTTTTTAGTGCATCATATATGTTTTTTACTGCTACTGAAAAAGGAATAACAGTCTCATTACTTTCTTTCCATGTCATTAGCTCGTACCATGTAATTGAATTCTTTCCTTTTTTATAACCGTTTAACGCAATTACTAGCTTCGTAAGATTTTGTTCCGTTGCATTCCACATTTGGGATAATGCAGTTTCAGAGATGCCATTTGCTTGTAGTGATTGTTTTAAAATCTCTGTCCCTTCCATTTCATCACTTTTAGCATGACGTAATCTTCCTATTTGATTCAATACAGTAGCGAAGATATCTTTTTCCTTATTCAAAGCATTTGTAAGAGAATCAAATACTATTAATCTTTCATTATGATCATCACTATTCATCGCAACGTAATTTGCTTGTCCAAATGATAAAGTCTCTTTATCGTGTATTACTTCTATTTTATTTCTTAATTGTGTATACATATCTTCCCAAGCTTTTAATTCATTTTCTATTAGTTTAATACTTGAATGATTTGTATTAACACTTTGTCCCTTACTAGATTCTATTAATAGTTGAACTTCTTTCTTTAATTGATTTACTTTTACACTTAGTAAAGTATTTTCAGGATGCTTCTCATCTTCAGCAGCACGGCAATATAAGTAATACTCTGCTTTTTCGATAGCCTCTATAAGTTATGAAAGGATTACTGAGTCTTTTGTTGCTTTATATTCAATTTTTAATCTTTCTATCGTTTCTATAGAAAACGTGAAGTTTTGTTCTTGAGGATATAGCCTGTCCAAATCCCATTGAGATTGGGCTTGTATTATTTTATTCATTTTGCACCCTTCTTTTTTTACAAATAGTTACAAAAATCTACTCTTTTCACTATTATATATGAACTATCAAAATTTTAATATCTTGAAATGTTCAAACTTATATGAATGTAATTTGATATTTCATTTTCTATTTCTTCCTATACGAAATTCTTATTTTGTGATTCCTTCCCATACAGAACCATTAATGCGTGGGAACCTCTTTTAATTAATAATCTGAGAAAACATATTACTGAAAACCTGTTTTAATCCATTTTATTTTCAGCTGAAATTTTAAAGTACTTCGCAGATAATTTATAAGAGCGATTTTCATTATAAAAGTTACCTAACTCATAGGATAATTCAGCAACTAAGCGATGTTGCTTTTTTTCTACTCCCACGTCAATTGCTTTTTGTATATTTTTCTCATATTCATAATAATCTCCACGTATTTTGAATATTTTAGCTTTCAAACCATATAGTTGGACATGTGCAATTGGTACATCATAAATCGATATAAAATGAAATGCTTCATCCATAACTTTATTAACATTTTTCCAATCTTTAAGTTCTATGTACACCTCTATCATATTTCGTAATGCATACACCTTTTGATCTTTCTCCGATAAAAATTCACTTAACTCCAAAGTTTCTTCATAGTATTTAATGGCATTCGTATAGTCTTTCAAACCTTGATAAATTTTCCCGTAATCATAAGAAATGATAGGTAAATACTTTGAATCACCATTAGTAGCCAAACTATTTTCTACCTGCTGTAAAATTTCAAGTGCCTTGTCATATAACTCATCCATAATATACAATACGGCAAGCATTAAAAGTGCATTTATTACGTTTTTCTGCATACCGTTTTTTCTGTATATATTGAAAGCTTTTAAGGCATACAAACGACTAATACTTTTATCTTTATAAAGCTCCTTATATACATGACATAAATTATAGTATATATGAGCATGTTGTTCAGTTTCTTCTACTCCAAGTAAACTCTCAGCCTGTACATAAATATCATGCGCAGCAATGTAGTCTTGTTTATTATAAAAATAATAACCTCGAGATTTTAAATAATAAATATAATCTTCAGGATCTTGCATTTCGACCTGACTTGGTATCATTTGCGAAGCTTGATCTACAAGCGACTTCACATATAACAAGTTTTTTTGTCCATTTTTTTCATGCAATTTTACTACTTGTTATTAACAAAGACAGCGTCATATACTTGAATTACGATAAACTTAATGAAAAGATTTAACGACATGTAAACTATCCATCTTAAATTAGATCGTATGGTTAATTACATTTACCTAGTACATGAAAGACATCTATTGTATATCAAAATAAATTAATTAAGCTTAATAGATGAATTATCAATATCACTTCCTAGTAATTAGTTTGTCGAATTATTTAGTAAACTCGAAAGGATGATAAACATGATTGTAAGACTTAAAGATGAATCCGCACGAAAAATAGTAAGATATGTTGGAGGCGCTGCTTTACTTTTAATAATCGCTTCTTTCCTTTATCAGTGGAAAAATGACTTAGTAATTGATCAAACTGAAAGAGTCAGCTTTGGACTAGTTATCATTACTTTCCTATCTACCTTCTTACCTTTTAAAGAGAAAGTGAAGAAATAATTACATATTTTTTATTTACATAAAACAATTATAATAGAATAAAAAAAAGGATTGATCAAAAGATCAATCCTTTACTCTACTTCATTTAAGAAGAACAATGTTAACGCACCAGGTCCTGTATGCGCTCCGATTGCAGCTCCAATTGTATTTACGATAAATACTTCACAGCCGAATCTTTCAGTAATTAATGCTTTTAATGCTTCGGCAGTTTCTAGATCATCACCGTGAGTCATACCAATTGTTTGACCTTTAAGGTCTTTCCCACGCTCTTCCATAATATCAACAATGCGGCTTAATACTTTCTTTTTCCCTCTTACCTTTTCAAGTGGTACAAGTTTCCCTTCATCCACATTTAAGATCGGCTTAATGTTTAATAAACCACCGATAAAACCAGCTACTTTACTTAAACGCCCACCTCTCACTAGGTACTGCAAGTCAGCTACAGTGAAGATATGTTCCATATGGTTCATTAGAAAAGCGACACGGTTTAATATTTCTTCTTTTGATGCGCCCTCTTTCGCCATTTTTGCAGCTTCTAATACGACAATACCTTGACCGAGTGAGGCACATTTTGTATCAATAATTTCTAAATCTAAATCAGTGTATGTTTCTTTCACTTCTTCTTTAATGAGAACTGACGATTGATATGTACCGGACAGTTCAGATGAGAAAGCCAAATATATACAAGGATTACCTTCTTTTGCATAAGAAACAAATTTTTCTTGGAATGTTTCAAGTGAAGGCAGTGACGTTTTATACACTGCACCTTCTCTCATTTTTTGCAGTAATGTAACCGATTTTAATGTAACCCCATCTAAATACTCTGTTTCTGCTTCATCATATACACGGAGTGGAATTAAATCAATATCATATGCTTGCAGCAATTCTACCGGTAAATCCGCCGCACTATCCGTAATGATTTTAACACCCATTTTTAAACCTCTATTCTGTTATAAATATAAAAAATATAAAATAAAAATAGTACTTTTAAATTATATACGTAAAACTTAAATGAAGAAAGGAAAAGACTTTATATTATATGCACTCTTCTTCAAAACTTGAACTATTATTAAAAATGATACCGTTTTCTCCTATTTTCATAATTTATTGTGCCAATTATGAATTACAACTCGTATCGTTCTTTATATAATAGAAATATTAAAACATTTCAAATGGAGGCCTAAAAATGGGAATTCAACTAGCTATACCTAATGATATAGAATGGATTAATAACCAATACGAATCAATCGGATTTGTACCGAGTGATTTATCACGAGATAAGGTTGCGATCATTACATACAACAAAGAGTATGCGGGTGTTGGACGTTTAGTCCAAATAGATGAAGATACAATTGAAATGGGTGGAATTTTCATTCTTCCTAAATTCAGGGGTCTACAATTAGCTGGAGAACTTGTTTCATTTTTAGTACGAACTGCGAAAAAATTACAAATACAAAATGTGTATTGTCTTCCTTTTGAAGAACTAGAAAGCTTTTATAAAAAATACGGCTATACTGAAGTCGATACTACAGAAGAAGACGTCCACCCAATTATTCTAAAAAAATATAATTGGTGTTTGGAAAATTACGATAAACATGTTTTACTATTTAAATTGTGAGTTTTGTAAAAAAGGAGTGAATATACTTTATATTACACCCTAGGTTATAAGATGTAATTATCTATGTTATTTAATTAGCTTCATTAATCAAACAACATTTACGCCAATTTTATGTCCGTTTTAAATAAGTGTTAGCAAGTTCGTTGACAAACTTGTTAGCACCTTTTTAAAACTTAAACCTGAAGAAATCCATACAATTAAGTAACTATCCTAGCTAGCAATAATATCATCCTTCATAAATATTAAAATGAATTCATTGAGGATAAACCGTTTGGAGGATATTCTATAGCACTGAATGATTTACAAAAGATTACGCATTGATACGCTACGAATAAAAATAATGAGCTAATCAAGGGAATATAATCATTTTTATGTAATTCGCACTTGTACTTCCTGTTCTTGTATCACTTGAATGATTAATTCCAATACAATATTTTGTACTAACTGATACACATTGTCATGAAATGTACTTTGTTCTGATATGTATTCAATACATTGATATATATATCCTTCTACCAATAAGCTCCCTTTTTCAACTGTAAATTTATTTTGTCCATTCTTTTTTACTTTTGGTACTAAAAATTCGGTTTTTGTCAAAATAATCTCCTGTTCCACCTCTTTTATTCCTATCACTTTTTCTGTAAATACCACTTTTTCTCGTAAACTAATTTCACCTTTATATCTTCCTATTTCTATTGGTAGTCTGGCTGTTATATAATTACTTACTTCTCCCCCATTTTCACTCTCTAATATTATGCTGTGAATAGGAATCCATGAAGATGTCTCTACCTTATTCTCTTCATTATTCCCTTTAACTTTTTGATTATATAATTCAACAAGCACTCTCTTTTCATGAAGATTTAAAGAAACTAATTTACAATAAGCCTCCGAATGATACTGTTGCACTGTAGTTAATAACTTAGAATCTAATTCACGCCCCTCCGCATCTTTTTCATTTCGAAATACAAATGCATCTTGATTTTTCACATTTATTTTTGGAAATACTTTAAAGCTAGACACTTCTGAAATAATAGAAAATGGCGTTTTCACTACCATTGAATGCACTGAAGTCTCTATTTTTGATCCTAAACCTATACTTTCTCTCTTTGATTCAGTTTCTTTACTTTTTTTCTCTGATTCATTTGCTACTTCTACTTTCTCTAATCCAATCACTTTATTTTCTTTTGCTGGTTCAGTCTCTTCACTTTCTTTGTTTGATTCAATTGCTATTTCTTCTTTCTCTAATTCTCTTTCTTCATATTCTTTTACTGATTCAATTTTCACCTCTTCTTCCTCTAATCCAATCGCTTTATTTTCTTTTGTTAATCCAGTTTTTTCACTCTCTTTCTCTATTCCAATTACTTTATCTTCTTTTTTTGACTCTGTTTCTTTACTTTCTTTCTCTATCCCCATTGCTTTATCTTCTTTTTTTGACTCTATTTCTTTACTTTCCTTTTTTTCTCTTATTTCGCGCGAATCATCTTGAACATTCAGCATTTTCCATTTGTAAACTTTGTTCCATATTTCCTTACCAACCCATGGCTTATTCATCACCATCCCCCCATCTGATGAAATTCATAAAAATATGCTTTTTGTACGCGACCATTCCATCATTATATATGTTTTATAATAATAAAAAAGACATTGTCTTTTTATTAAAGACAATGCTTTTTTAGTCTTATACTTGTACTTGTTGTACTTGTAAAACTTTTAAAGTAAGATCTAGTACAATTTTTTCACGAAGAGTTCCAAATGGCTCGTTTAATTCTGTTGGACAAGGTGAAAAGTCTAATTCGAAAAATTGTGCGCTTACTAATTCACAATATGGTTGCTCATTATAAAAAACTGTATTTTCGAAGAAGTATTTGTCTAAACGTGGTAAATCACCATTTTTAGGATTAATAAAGTGAGATGTAGTATCTGAGGAAGAAGCTACTACAGCTTGTGATAGAAAATCAGCTGCTGTTAAATCTGCAAAACCAGAAAATGGAACATTTGCAATACGATCATATAGCACTCCATTACACTCATCATTTGCATATTCAATATTTTTACGAATATATCCTTGTACAAATAATTTTGCTCTTGTAACTCGGCGGTAATTTGTACCTGGTACTGGAGTAAATGCTACAGGAACTAACTTACATTGTGTTAAAAATACATTTTTTAACACACGTTTAATCTCAGTTGCTGGAGGATCTAATGAAATATCAGATTCTACAACAATTTGAATTGTTCTTTCTGCTAATACAACTGGTATTTTTACAATCGGTGTTCCTGGAGTAAGAATTGGTGTTGCAGCTGCATCACTTAATGGCGTTTGAGTTTGTCCATCTACCTGACATGGTACATTAATTGGGCATTGTTCGCTCATATTTTATAATCTCCTTTATACAATATTTTGGAGTTTTTTAACTCTCTATACTGTATATGTATCTCTTCTATTAATGCGTGGGTTTGTATAATAGTTACTTTCATCATTTACAAAAAAATAGCAAATTTATTGTTAGTTAAGCACACATAACTTAATATATTAAGCCTTTATGATTATCTACCTATATAAAAAGAGAATTTCTGAACCCTCATCGTGGAAGTAGGAACTGATGTGTTAATTATATTCACTAGTAATAGAAGAAAAATCAATATTAGTATCACTCTACTGTTGAAAAAAATAAAAACCGACTAAAAAAAGTCGGTTTTTATACCCAAATTCTTGCGGAATCCCTTCATCCTTATCATTAATATCATTGTTTTATTCTCAAATTTTTCACTAAAATTTATCAACTCTTCTTAGGAAACCAATCTTGTCGTCATTCTTTTCCCTTAATTTCATTTATTAACATCTCTTTTAATACCTTTTTATCTTTGGATAGTTTAGTTTTTGTTTGCAATTATAAAAAATAAGACTACTAAACGTTAATTTACTAGTCTTATGACGTTGTACAATCCGTACACGCTCCCGTTCATTCACTTATTATTTACAAAATAAGTATCATATGCCTTATCAAAAACATACCCTAGCTTTTCTGCTAATTTGACAGAAGTACTATTCGCTGCGTCCCAGTTTGGATACCTCCCCTTTTCTAAACAATCCAATATTAAGGTCGCACAAACTACAGTTGCCAATCCCTTTCTTCTATGATCAAGATCAGTAGCAACTTCAATTTCAATACCATCATTATAAATACTATATGATGATGCACCGCATACGACTTCTCCATTATACAAAATGCTATAACCTATACCTCGATTTACATAATCATCTATTGATCGAAATTGACTTGTAAAATCTTCAGAAACGTTGTGTAATGTTGGATTATTTGCGATATGCTCATCTATTTTTCTTAATTCATATCCTTTTGGAAGTGCAGTTATAAAAGATTGTAATTTTGAGCGATTAAACACTTCTGTATTTCTTTTAAATTTATATCGTAAAAACTTATCTATTTTTCTTTCATGGAATGTTTCTAAACGCTTTTTCCATTGATCACTATTTACGATTACTAAAATTCTTTCAGGGATGTTACGTAATAACTCTTCTGTCTCTTTTGCATTTGGATCCCCAGCGTAAAATGTGAAAATCCCTACCGTAATTTGCGCTACTGTCGGGTTTTCAAGATCGTTCACCCAGGCATTGCCCATATGTCCTTGTAAATAAGAAAGTAGAACAACATTATTAAAATCCTCGAACATAGAAACTAATTTTTTTCTTGTATGTATTTTTGCCTCATATATCATTTACATTCCCGCTTTCTTTAAAATCAACTAGACTCAACATTTTCATGAGTTAACTTTTATTAGTATTCTTATACACACTTATTTATTATCTAAGTAAATGTCTATGAAACTCAACTCTAAAATGTCAAATAATTATAAATTATACGTAAATTAAATTTTATTATAACATCTAATTTCATTGAAATGATTTACCAATCAAGAATTGCTATTTTCAGATTCATTTTAGTCCTCATATCTCATTTTCTATTTACAGGTAAAAACATTATTATTCACAAATAATAGATAGCATTAGGACCATACCACATAGCTATCCACTCAATTAATACATTGTTTCCCAAAACGAAAAATTTGTAATTCCTCAATATAAAAATACATACATCCCAATATTCTAATGAAAACTATTTGTTGATAAATTTTTGCATGTATACCAAATCAAGATAAATAACTGTAAGATTGATTTGTAAATAAGCTTATTAAGGGGGATTATAAAATGTCTGATTTGTATTCTCGTCTTTCAAAAAGTGATGCCGCGGTTCTTCTAGTGGATCATCAAACAGGTCTTATTTCCAGTCTAGTGCGTGACTATGGTGTTGATGAATTCAAGAATAATGTTTTAGCTCTTGCGAATACCGCTAAGTTTTTTGATTTACCTGTTATTTTAACAACTAGCTTCGAAGACGGTCCTAATGGTCCACTCATGCAGCAATTAATCGAACTATTTCCAAATGCGCCTAAAATAGCGCGTCCTGGACAAATTAACGCGTGGGACAATGATGAATTTGTAAAAGCTATTGAAGCAACGGGTAAAAAACAGTTAATTATCGCAGGTGTCGTTACTGATGTTTGTGTTGCGTTCCCAGCTCTATCAGCTATAAATGCAGGGTATGAGGTATTTGTTGTAACGGATGCATCTGGAACTTTTAGTAAACAAGTTGCTGATGCCGCTCTTATGCGTATGGCTCATGGAGGGGTGCAACTAATGAACTGGTTTAGCGTTGCAGCAGAATTACAGCGTGACTGGCGAAATGATGTTGAAGGTTTCGGAGCTTTACTTGCTAAGCATCTTCCAAGTTATCAAAATATCATTGGAAGCTATATGGGGGCTCAAAAAGAATTTAGTAAATAAATTAATTCTTGATTAAACTTGATATCAATTTTTCTTAATTATGTAAACTCAATAAACACTACCAATAGCTATTTTACATAATTAAGAAAAGGGCTGCTTTAATAGCCCTTTTCTTAATTGCTTTACCAATATTGTATGTTCCTCCGTCACTATATTTAAATTACAAATAGCAATTATTAGTACAACTAGCCATCCTATTTACTTCTAACATCCATACTAACAAAGCGATTTCTTCCGTTACTACAATCCGCCTCGTATATTTTAAGAGGATTAATCAATAGGTACGTTATAGCTCCTTCTTAGAAATAAAAGATTCCGTCGCACCATTTTTATATATTTTGGTCAACTTAATAATCGACTTGTACGTATTATTGTCATCCACTATCATTTTTTTCATTTCTTCTATTTCGGCATTGCCAGTTCCACTCTCTATTTTTAAACAGTTCGAAATGGAAAGGTATCCGCTTGATACTAAAATAATAATAAAAGTAACATCAGGGAAATTAATAAATAGCAATCCATAGTTCAAAGGATCCCCAGCTGGATGCGATAAAAGCAATCGGAAATCTAGTAGTTCTGGCACTTGAACAAAATCTTTAGAAACAATCGCTTCACCTACTATTGTAATTTGCTTTACTACATTCCCAAGTTCATCTGTAAATTCAATACATCTAGGCGTATCAATTGTTTTTGCTTGTAGAGATAAATTCAATTCAGAATTATAAAAATCGAAAAAGAGTGTACTTCCCTCCGTTAAACACTGTGGACAAACATTTCCAAGGAGACTAAAATCCTCTTCAATAAATTTAACTTTCGCTTTACAACTACACACTTTTCCTATTCGAATCGCATCAATCCTTGAACAATCTACAAATATTACCTCATTGTCTTCTTGTGCAAATGAAACTATACCTTTTATCTCATTAAATGAAATGAAATATGATACAACTATTTCGTTTCCGTCTATTGTGATACTCTCAATCCTAGAATAAGGATCTAAACTTTTCAAAAATTCACATATACTATTTTGACAACATTGACAATTTCGTTTCGGCTCGCAATCCACTTACATTCAATCCCTTCCCTATATGTTTTTATCTAATACACATAATATGAGCGGGATATATGAAAAGCTTGGACAATATAATTTTAACGTAAGGATATAATTTGTTACGCCTAACATCAATATAGAAATTACACCAATAATAAGTAATAACACATAATTTTTACTATAAATACATATAACAATTTCATCTTTCAATGAAAAAGCGTTATAATGAGGTGCAGCCTCTAAGATTACGTAATAAAGGAGATTAAAACAATGACTAAAATTAAAGTATATCAAGTAAAAGAAGAAAATATGGAAGCAGTAAAAAACATTATTGATGTTGAGGAACAAAACCCAACTGCTGAGAACTTACAAAATCTATATACATGTGTATTAGATACTGAAGATATGGCATTACCTGAATCATACGTTGAAGAAGATATCTTAATTGATTCTATGGAAGTTATGGTTAACGCTTCTCAAAGCAAGCTAAGAGACTTAGGTACATATGATGTAATCGAAGTTCAAAACAAAGGTAAGAAAACACAAATTTTATTATTAGCAGACGAAGAATACGAAATTATCGAAGGCTAATTCGACTCCGTACATAAGAAAAAGCTCCTTTCAAAATTGAAAGGAGCTTTTTCTTTATGCTTTTGATGTTTCACTTTTCACCTTGTTTTGTTCTTTTTTATATACCATGCGCTCATTTCCCATAAAGAAAACGAATACGAACGCTAAACTTGCGGGGACTAACGCCCACATAAATGTCTGAACGATTGAACTAGAGAGAGCTTCAATAATTTTATCTAATATTTGCGGCGGAATTTGAGATCTTGCCGATTCTGATAGAATAGCTCTTGAATCTCCTAAAGCGTTTGTATTCATTCCCCCGCTCATACCTTTAAACGATTCTTCTAATTGATCCTGGAAACCAGTTCTTTGAATCATTCCGAAGATTGTAATACCAAGTGTCATACCTAATGAACGAATGAAGTTACTCGTTGAAGTCGCAGAACCGCGTTGCTCCATACCGAAGTTATGAATAGCAGCCATACTTAGTACAGAGAATGAGAAACCAACTCCAAAACCGATAATAACCATATAAATTGTTAATAATATACGACTTGTTTCTGGCGTTAATGTACTTAATAAGAATAATCCGATTAGCATAATTACAGCAGAAATAATCATAATGTTTCGGTAGCTAAGTTTCGATGTTAAAAATCCACCTAACTGCGCTGTAACTACTGATCCTAACATCATTGGTAATAACAATAATCCTGAGTTTGTTGCGGTACCACCGTATACGCCTTGAATAAATAACGGAATGTACACAGTTGCTGACATAAATGCCGCCCCGTAACATAAGGCAATAATTGTACTCATTCCGAATAGACGTTGTTTAAACATCTCAAATGAAATGATTGGTTCTTCTACTTTTCGTTCAATAACAATAAAAGCAATTACTAAAATAGCGAACCCAGCAAATAAACTTAAAATAAAGCTAGAATCCCAATCATACTTTTGTCCGCCTAATTCTAAGGCGAACATTAAACAAATTACTGCACCAACTAAAGTAATTGCGCCAAACCAATCAATCTTTTGTTCTCTATGAACTCGTGACTCTTTATAAAATAATGTAATAAAAATAAGTGCTAAAATTCCAAGTGGTAAGTTAATATAAAACACCCAGTGCCAGCTAATATAATCCGTAATATATGCGCCAAGTAATGGCCCGAAAATACTTGATAAACCAAATACTGCTCCGAATAAACCACCCATTTTCCCGCGCTTTTCTGGAGGGAAAATATCAAAAACGATAGTAAATGCGATCGGCACTAGTGCCCCGCCGCCAATACCTTGAATGGCACGATAAATACCTAACTGTGTAATATTTTCAGCAGTACCACAAAGTGCCGAACCAATCATAAAGACGATTAAACCGAAAATAAAGAATCTCTTTCTACCATACATATCTGATAGTTTACCGAAAATCGGCATACCTGCCATTTCTGCAACCATATAGGCAGAAACAACCCATACAAAGTTTTCAAGACCCCCTAAATCACCAACGATTGTTCCCATCGCTGTTACGACAATGGTATTATCCATTGATGCCATTAAGATACCTAGCAATAAACCGGCAACAACGAAGCCGAGTTTATTATTCTTTTCAACCATAACCTTGCTCTCCCTCATACTACTTATATTTGTTTATGTTCTTTTACGACTGAATTCCCTTTCAGGTTAAAACTAGTATGATATTCTACTACACTAATTTCACAGCCAGGGCCAATTATAACATGATTTCCTCTAACTACGTCTGCAATTGTATGCTCTAAATAAATATCATCTCCTTCAATAATTGATGTTTGGAGGTTTCCAGCATGACTTGTAAAAGGATTAAATCTCACTTTTTTACGTACTGTAATCTTTTTGCCACCGATTTCCCTTACTTTACTTCCTTCATAACGAAGTGAGATTTCAATATTTTCAGCATTAAGCAAACCATCACTTTCAAGACCACCAGTTAGTAATAATTCCTCTACTTCTATATCTCCCTTCACATTTAAAGCGCCTTTCACATCTACGAAATCACCTGAAAACTTTCCTTTAACTTCAATCATACCTCTTACTTTTGTTTTTTCTATATGAGCATCACCATACATTTGTGTATTGCCATATACTTTTATACATTCCGCATCTACGTTTCCTTGTACTCCACTATCTCCATACACGACATAATTTTTAACTTTCATATTACCACGTACATCACTCGTGCCGTACGTTTTAAATTCATTACAACTCATATGATTAGAAATTGTTCCTTCGCCGCGTATCTTTACTTTGTTATAATCCCCACCTGCTGAGCTACCTGATCCATTAACAGTAAGACTATGTTGATTTTCCATATCGATTGCTCCCTTCTTTACACCTGCCTAATTTCTTTTACATTTGCGCTTTTATCAACAGTAAGAACTCCGGTATATTCAATGAGTTCAATCTCACAGTTCGGTCCTACTGTAACATTGTTTCCTCTTACCGTTTTTATGTGAGCATAATCAATATCGATATTGTCACCTTCTAACAATTCAGCCTCTAACTGCAGGCCAAATACTGTTTTAAAAAGTTTACTAAAAGTACTCAATCTATGTCTTACTTTAATTGTTTGACCGCCAATTTCTTTCGCTCTACATGTACCGTGAATATTAATATTAATTTCATCTGCGCTTAATAAACCACCTACCGTAAACTGTCCCTCTGAAGAAAAAACATCAACCTCGCAATTACCATCAATCGTCGCTTGGCCATTGATTTTAAATTCTTCACCGGTGACATTTCCACCTATCGTACCTTTTCCTGCAATTTTTAAAGTGGTCGCCTTTACATCTTGTGTAATTGTCCCTTTCCCATCGATTCGCATCATTTCTGTGCTAACTGTACCATCAACTTTACCCGATCCGCTAATTCTTGCCTTACTACTTTTCAAATCACCAGTAACTGCACCGTAACCATTACATTCAAATTGCTCACATTCAACGTTTCCATTAACAGTTCCTTTTCCGTTTAGCTGTACTTTGTGAAACTCACCGCCATTCGATGTACCGTAACCGTTTATAATTAAATTTTCTGTACGCATGATTTCTCCTCCACTACAACAGTTTAGTTTTTAATGCTTCGGTATATTTCGTAATCGCTTCACGTAAAACAATTTTTGTTCCCTTTTCAAAAATTAAATCATCCACATTTGAAACTAAGAAACATGTAGAAATCCCTAACTTTCGAACGATAATTACGTCACAATTTTTATGCTTAATCGCTTCGTAATTTTCACTTAATACTTGTAAGACCATTTTCCCCTCTTCTAAACTAACGTCTCCTGATTGAAGAAGTTCTTCTAACACGTATACATAAAGAATCTCTGCAAATTGAAAATCTTCCGTTTTGTTCGTTTGCTCCATGAAAAATTGTAAAACAGGTTCTGATGTAATTTCTTTACGAATGAGATCTTCCTTTGCTAAAAGAATCTCTGTTACGCTTGGTGAAAACATATTTGCCAATTCATCAAGCGATAGATCCTCTTTCATCGTTTGAATTTTATCAATACGCTCTAATATCTTTTCTTTCGGAAAAAATGTTTCCTGACCTGTGAACGTTGACTTCCGTACAAACCAATCTTCCGGTATTAAATTTTTTCTCTTCCACCTATATAACTGTCCGTATGAAATACCAGTTAACTCTAATAAATCTTTTTTTGAAATTAAATTTGTAATCAACTGTATATCACTCCTTCCTAATAACAATGTAACATAACACTGTTACGCTGTAAATGAACTTTTATAACATGTAGCGTAACAATGTGCAAAACAAACTTCATTTCCATACAAAAAAGGTTCTTACACATCTTACAAAAATGCATAAAAACCTTTATATATCAATCCTTAAACCATATTTGATAAAAATCAATCCAACCTTGTGGATTGATCATTATATTTTGCACTTTTTCGTGTGAACTTACTTGCTGTTTGTTACGATATAAAGGAATAATATGAATTTGACGTAACAATGTGTCTTCAATATCGTGTAACAGTGTCATCCGTTTCTCTAATTGATTCTCTATAAAATAAGACTGCAATACTTCGTTAAATTTTATATTGCTATGTTGATGAATAAAGCTGTTTTTTGTAAGAAACATATATAGTAAACTTTCTTCAATACGCTCACTAATTGTCACACTATCATGTATTATATCAGCCTTTTGTATCGTACTTGTTTGCAATAACTCTTTTGTTTCAAGAAAAATGACTTCAATAGTGACGCCATACTTCGCACACTCTTTTTGTATCCAATATGAGTCTTCAACATGATCTTGTTCTGTAAATGTATATAGTCGCAGTGTTTCATTACGGTAAGAGCTCTCTTTAATAAGCGTATATATCTCCTCATTTATATGTATAGTGCCACCCTTTGTTAGAACCAATTCTTCTGCTATTTCTCCGCGCGCTCCTTGCAATTCCTTGATAAGCGCATTGCTATGAATGATTTTATATAGAGCTTTCCGAAACATCGTGTTTTGCATAGGTCCTTCTTTTGCGGTATTTAATGTAATGTATGTTACATTCGACTCAAGTCTAGTTAGTTCTTTATGATGCTTTTCTATATTGTTATAGTGTGCTTTCGCTAAAATATCGCACGTATTTACGCTGTGCTCTACATTCCATAATTCAATTCGATCGAGAAATGGTCGCTCGCGAAAATATAAATCATTTGCTTCTAATACGAATACATCCTCATTCTTTTCACATAATCGAAACGGTCCAGTACCGATTAACCTTCCATCTCCATCTCCATCTTCATTTACAATAGAACACTGTTCTGTACTTAAAGCATGTAAAAACAGCTTATTATCTGTAGATAAACGAATCTGCACAATGTAGTCATCAAGAATATGTAAACTTTCAACGTGCTGTAACATCCACGCATGCGGATTATTTTTCGCTTTCAAGAATCGTTTAAATGTATGTACAACGTCATAAGCAGTAAATTCTTTCCTGTTATGAAACTGAACACCTTTTCGTAAGTAGAAGGTCCATATATATTTCTGGTCATCATATTCCCAATAAAACGCAAGTCTTGGCTCTACACTGTTTGTATTTCCGTCTATATACACTAACGTGTCGTATATATGTTTTACCATATGACATTCCGAACGCATCGTAGCGTATACAGGATCTAATGCAATATCTAGATTCATTTGGACTTGCAAACGTAGTACATCTCTTCTCCCTTTAGATGTCCTTTCGACTTGATACCCGAATATCGAATCTATCCAAGTTTGAAATTGAGTTTGAAGCGATGGAAAATATGAGCTATACCTTTCAATAAATGCACTCCCGTTTTTTACATCCCCTTGTTTCGTTATTTCTTTTCCTCTTTCTAAAATTAAAGAAAGTGGATGTTTTTGAAATAACAACTTTGAACGATTTCCTCTCCCTCGGCCTGGAAACCACATAATCCAATTAAATTCTTCTAATTTTTTTATTATTAATTTACTATTTCGCTCTGTACAAAATAAAGTTTCAGATATATTTTGTATTGTTATTTCTAATTGTTCTCCCTCTGCTCTCCCATTTCCATACTGGAGCCACAGGTGCATATATTGCTCCAAAATAATCATAAAACGCCCCCTAAAAGATGAAAAATCTTCCTCTTTTATTCTACCCTTTTTCATTTCTGGCTTCCATCTTATCATTTAAATATAGAATGGAGGAAATAAAAATGAAGTATCTTTTAAAACGTTATAATAAGCCTATTCTCATTCGATTGTTCGGTGAATTGTTAGTCCGAACGACTGAAGCGATGTTAGCTATCATTTTTATTGTTCACGTTAATAAAGCGTTAAATGGTAATGTCATCGTTACAATGCTTCTTTTCGGATTACAGCCCCTCGCTGATATTGTGTTTACATTAATCGCTGGGGGTGTAACAGATAAATACGGCCGAAAGAAAATAATGTTACTCGGATTACTTTTACAAGCTTTTGCCGTAAGCGGATTCGTTTTTGCTGAATCGGTCGCCTTTTTCGCCTTATTGTATGTAGTAAATGGTATTGGACGCTCTTTATATATTCCGGCACAGCGAGCACAAATCGCTGACTTAACGAAGGAAGAACAACAGGCAGAAATATTTGCTGTTCTGCATACTACGGGAGCAATCGGCTCTGTAATTGGCCCATTAATCGGCGCCTTTTTCTATACTAGTCACCCTGAGTATTTATTTATTTTGCAAGGTGTAGCCCTTACGCTATATGCTATTCTCGTTTGGACGCAGCTTCCTGAAACAGCTCCACTCATGAAAAACGTTAATAAAACTAAAGAAGTATATTCGCCAAAACAATTTATTTCAAAGCATTACGCTGTGTTTGGACTTATGGTTTCTACGCTACCGATTAGTTTTTTCTACGCCCAAACCGAATCAAATTATCGTATATTCGCCGAAAGTGTATTTCCAAATTTTCTATTTGTACTCGTGTTTATCTCAACTTGTAAAGCTGTCATGGAAGTGATTCTCCAAATTTCCCTTGTGAAATGGTCTGAACAGTTTTCTATGCCTAAAATCATTGTTATTTCCTATACTTGCTATACGTTAGCTGCGATTGGCTACGGTTATTCCACAACAATATGGTCATTATTCTTCACATTGCTCTTTTTAGTAATTGGGCAAAGTATAGCTTTGAATCACTTACTACGATTCGTTTCACAAATCGCTCCAAGTCATAGACGCGGATTATATTTTTCTATATACGGTATACATTGGGATATTTCAAGAACTTGTGGGCCTTTTGTAGGTGCATTGTTATTAAGTAAATTAAGCGGTAGTACTCTATTTTATATTTGTGCCTTCTTATTAATAATCGGTGGTATCATTCAAGCTTTTTTTGTTCAATCGTTAGAAAGAAACAAAACAAAAGAGCTGTCCCTATAGGAACAGCTCTTCATTTAACCTGCCATTTTATTAATACTATCCTCCGGTGAGAACACAGAAATATGATGTACTTTACCAGTCGATTTTGGAATTACGAATTTCAATTCAAACTGGTCATTTACTTTATAAACATAAATTTTATCATTACCATTTTCTTTAACAGACGCTGGTTTTCCTAAAGCCTTTTCGATTTCTTGTAACGTAATCGATTTGAGCTCTGAATGGTAAGAGCGTACGTCAAAGACTTGTGATCCTTTATTAAAGCCAAATGCTACATTTTTACTTGTAAAAGTTGCATACATCCCGTTTCCTGCTTGCTCAGTCTTATCTGCCTTTCCCCATGCCTTCTCTATTTCTTCAATATCTCCTGTATGAGCTGCATATGGTACGTTAGGTACTTTACCTTCTTTCGCTTGCTCAAATAAATCTTTTACATGGTTAATTGATTTTTGATTAAGCACTGTATTTTTCGTATTAGACTCCGTTGAAGGTTTTACCGATTCTTGACCTTTTGGTTTTTCCACAGGTTCATTCTCTTTTTTGGGAGCAGTCTCTTCATTCTTTTTACTCTTTTCTGACGTATCGCTCTTTTTTTCCGTACTATTTTCTGATGTTGAATTAGTTTGCTTCTTTTCCTCAGCGTTAGTACATGCGGTTAAAGCCGCTACACACGTTAAAGTTAGGAAAAATATAAGTACTTTCATATATACTTTCATCATTTTCAACCTCCCTCTTCAATATATTCACTTTTGTAACCATTCCATAACACTACTCCTCAAATTATTTTTCCCCTAAAAAGTAAGTGCTTCCGTTTCTCCGAAAGTACGGACCATATACTCTATATATGATTTTCCTAAAAAATAACCGAGTCGGTTGTATCCGAAATAAGTCCCTCCTGATAGACGGAACCATTCTTTCTCTTTTTCAACTGTCCATCCTTCAACATAATCCTGTAAAAAACGTTTCTTAATGTTCTCTTCAATTTCTTTATAATATTGTAACGATGAATCACCATTACTACTATATGAATAGTAAACGGACTCACTTAAACCTTTAACTATTAGTTGTGATAAATAGGTCGCGACCCCTTCACGATATAAACTTACCGGGGCATCATTACATTCTCTTGTAATGCTACATTATGATATATATGTCCGATTTCATGAGCAACGATAACACGGAGGTGCTCCCTTACAGGAGATAATTTCTCAGCCGCAAAAAATATATCCCCAATAATCTCCCTTTCCACAAATGCATTAGAACCAACTCCACCTACAAATATATGAAAAGTTACATCTATATTACTACCAAATTGAATGCGATAGTCCTTACTAACTTCTTGAATAATTGATGGTAAAATTTCTGAAATAATACGAATGTCTTCTAGTTTTGCAGGATACTTTCAATCGCACTAGAGAGACGTTCTTCTGTCTTAGGACAGTGAAACTTAAAATACTCTTCGAATCCCTCTGGGTGCATATCATAATATTTGTTCAAGTCATGTAATCCTATATCATCGCTTTCCAAAAGCTTCAAAAAGCTTGGAATTGTATTGTTAATCATCTTATTCATCTCCTTGTATACACCTTCTCTCCATACTTGCTATATCCTTTTTGTAACTTGAATTAAACTGCTACAAAATCTCCTTTAAATGCAAAAAACCAGCAGAAAGTGAATACTCATTCTCTGCTGGTTTAATGTTTTGTTCCTTCTGAATCTTATTCAAATCATTTGTCATGATCAGAAATCCATTAAGATTAACTATTTATATAATTAAAAAAGCTGCCCTATTAAAGGACAGCTTCAAATATGTATTTTTACACTTCGATAGATTTACCGTCTTCAACGATATGGTAAAGTAAGTGTGCTAAATGATGAATTGGACCATTTTCTTCCTCTTCTTCATTTGTCTCACCTTGGAATTCAAGATCATTTAAGTATAGTGCTAAAAATTGATAGAACAATTTCAAATCAAATCCGTAGCAAGCACTTGGTTCTTCATGATCTCCTTCATATTGTAACATTAAGTATTGCTCGTTTCCTTCTGTATCTTCAGCATCAAAGAATACGAAGAAACCAACGTTTGTATCTAAATCAAATAGATGACGAGTACCTTTTTCTGTTGCTTTCTCGAAGTCCTCTTCACTTAATTTATGTACTGTTGTTGCCTTTGCATTATCCTCTTGATGAAAATTTACTGTAAATGATTTCAATGCTGACACCTCCTGATTGTATAACAGTAGCATAACAGATTAGACAACATAATACAAAGGGACTGCTTACAAATGTAGACAGTCCCCTGTATTCATTTCCGCATTGCACGGAATATAAAGCTTACGATGAAAATCAAAACAATGGCGCCTATTAAAGCCGGAACAATCGCATATCCGCCTATAACAGGTCCGAATTTACCAAGTAACGCTGTACCAAGCCAAGAACCGACAATACCTGCAATAATATTACCGATTACACCACCAGGTACATCCTTCCCAGTAATTAAACTTGCAAACCATCCTAATATACCACCAACGATTAAAGACCAAATCATATCATTTCCTCCTTTATAATTGACCAATAAAAATTATAATCAGAAACAATTGCTTACCATTAGTTATGTTACATTTTTCGTAAGTTATTCGTCTTATGAAAATCATTCAAATCTGCTCACCCTTTTAAGGACAATCTGGCTTCAATATTGTTCTCATAAATTCGTCTTTAAACGCTTGATAATTAAATTCAACGGCAATTTTTTGTATAGGACGATTATCAAACGTCGTTGGCTCAGCTATTTTTCTAAAATCTGCAACACTTTGACCTCTCGTTACATCATTCGTCGTACTAATCCAAACTGCTGATTTTTTATATTCAAAAATATCATCATTTATAAATGAAATGAACGGAAGTAAATCGTGAATCGGACTCCCAGCAATACCTGGATATTCTTTTTTGTAAAAGTTCTCGTAATAAAAATCGATCATTGGCTTTATGAGTTTCGCCTGCCCTGTTCCTTCTTTATCAATAATATCGACCATTTCAGGGGTAATAAGAGCACGCTGCGTTACATTTAACGGATATATTGTAGCATTCTGCGCATATTTCATAACGATATTCGCGGCAATTGGATCGCCGTAAAAATTAGCTTCTGATACAGGTGTAACGTTTCCCGGAAATAGAAAAACACCGCCCATTATATAATAAGAACATACTCGATTCATTAAATTGGGGTACAATAAAAATAATGTTGCAAGTGTTGTTAATCGTCCCGTCGCCACTATAATAATATCTTCTGGACAAGGCTCAATTAATTTAATCAATTCACAAAAATTTTCTCTGTCACAAATTCTCATTTTCGGTGGAATAATTGGACCTAAACCGTGATCCCCATGAATTTCAGGGAAAAACAAAGGTTCTTCAGCTGTCATTGGTCTACTGGCACCTTCAATAATCTTCACTTTTGTAGCATAGTATCTTTCTAAAAAATAAACATTTTCCGTAACAATTTCTCTTGATACATTTCCATACTCTGCAACGATACCGATAATATCTAATTTGCATGTTTTATTCGCATAAATTAACGTTACTGCATCATCAATACCAAAATCTCCGAAAAAGATTATTTTTTTATTAACTTTCCTCACCCCTCTCCAGCATAATCTACTATTATTATTATGCGAAAAAGACAAGGCGGTGAAACAGAGATAATTAAAAAAGCCGCCTATTTATTGGCGACTTCAATCTTTTTATAAGATAAATATGCTAGTACACTTTTGCTTGAATCATATTTCGGATTATTCCCTTTTCTCGGTTCTCTCATATGTGTTTTTTCAAACCCAGGAATGTCAGGCATTTTCTCTAAAAATTCAAGCATCTCTTCCTCAGTTCCCTCAATACGTACACGAATCATTATTACTATTCCTCAATTCTCATTTTCTCTGTACTAAGTATATCGTACATCAGAAAGACTGCAAGAAATTTATCTTTTTAATGTTGAACTTTTTTTACATACGAACAGTGCCATTTCAGTATAAAACGATTCTATTTTATTGTTTCCAAATTGAATTTTGAAAAATTCTTGCATTTCATTTGATGTTTTCATCATACACTCTGTTAACTTTACACGTTTTTGCATAGGAACATCCATCATATCGCACCACCAATCAAAATCGAACTTCTTGTCAAAAGTATGACATGACTGCATTTGTAAACCATGTTTTTCTAATAAAGTAATCCATTCTGTTTTTTTCAAAGCTCGTTCATGGCTTGGATCTCTCTTCTTTTCGATAAAGTTATAAAATGTATCAAACTCATTATTTTCTGGTGAAACGTTATCAATTAATATAAATAATCCATTATCTTCTAACGTTCGATTTACTTCAAAAATAAATTGCAAAGGATCAACAAAGTGATGTGCTGCAATTCGGCATGTAATTGTATCAAAGGAATCATCAGCAAATGGTAACCTTTCTGCATGTCCTGCTACAAATGATACATTTTCATGTCCGTTCCCTTCTATAAAACCTTTTGCTTTTTCTAACATTTTTTCTGTTAAATCAAGAGCGACTACCTCTTTGAACATTGGGGCTAACAAATTAGCAACATGTCCACCACCAGTAGCAATATCAAGAAGACGAGTATTATGACGAGTTTCAACTTGCTGAACTACATATTGTAAATCCAGTCCTTTTGCATGAATTTTACTTTTCACATACTTCTCTGCATTACTACCAAATTGTTGTTTCACAAGTTCTTCTTTACTCACTTTTATCATCTTCTTTCTATAAAGTATTATATTTAATTTATAAGTTCTCTTTATATAATTTCAAATCCTCTTTTAGTTTAGTCTCGTCTCTTGTACTAGAGACCTTCTATCAAAAAAATTTAACTCTTTTATTTTTTAGCACAAAACAAAAAAGGTTATGTGGAATTATCCCACAACCCCACAAAGTATCTCTTAAATTTGAGGATCTTCTTACACGTCTAATCCCCCTGTAACTTCACAATAACTTCTACTTCGCTATTAGTAGCCTCTCTTGCATGCAATCCATATCCATCCAGGACTATCATAAAGAATATCTATGTTGAAATGCTTCAACTTAGTAAGCTCTGACCTAATAAATTTATCCCTACTAGCGATTTCCTTATCAAGCAAGCCATATTCTTTCCCATTTTCAAATAGCGCTATCATCTTTCCTGCAAGTGGATGTATACGAACAATAAAGTGATATTCTTTTTCATTTATATTCGCTACAATCGTATTAGAATCAGGTACATCACATCTAGAATTCGGCATATTCATATCGGTCAGCTCCTTTATTGATTTCATTAATATCGCAACAGATTAATATTTAGATATTATTAATATAATGTAAAAAATATAAAAGCTGACTTCCCTTTAGAAATCAGCTTTTACACATTGTTTATCTTTAAACTTTTTACAAATTTTATAATGTTTCTTTCTCTTCATCATTTCCGGAAACTAAATCTCCTAAAACATCCACCGTAACTTCAACTACAAATTCACAAATCCCTGCTACAACTTCTCCAATTACTTCCTCCATCTTTCTACCCCCTTGTTTTATGGAACCTATTTGTAGTATAGAAGATACTGGTTAATTTTAACTATCGGCAAAGGTGACAAAAACATTACAGATTTGTAAGCTATTTCAATGTTTTTTTGAATTTATACTTCTCCCCTTTGAAACTTTAAGTATTATTAACAACCAGATAGGTCATCATAATATAAAGTATTTAAGAATCCTAATTTAAAGGAGGCGTGTAAAATATACTACGTAAAATTAATTAAAGGTCAATCTTTCTATGCTTTTGATCAACGATTCTTAGTGTCTCATGAAGAAGAGGTTTCGGAAAAAATTTTTAATTACTTACGCCGGAATGAATTCTTCGAAGTACGTAAAGAAGAATATTCCGCCTAAAGTATGAAAAGCATCAAAAAATGACTCTCATAATTGGGATTTTTTCTTGATGCTTTTATATTATCTCCCTTTATTCAACATTACTCCTCAATTCTCTTAAAATCTTATAGTATATGTCCAAGCTAATTCATCGTTACCTTCATATTTTAGTATATGAGGAGGTGACGAATATGACTCATATCATTGATTATCAAGCTACTCAACCTTTAAATAAAACAGGTGAAACAACTTTTGTAATTCCCCATTCCCCAGAAAAAGCAATTCTAGCAAGTATTAAATTAAAAATTTCAAGAAGAGATTCACGTAATAATCGAGTAGAATTAATTGCTACAGTTGGGGTTAAAGGTATAACTGAGATTTCACAAGTTTTATTCCGAATTTTCCGTGACAATACAGAAATCTTCAACGCTCAAGTAGGGATTGAATCTACAGATTCTGAGCAATTTTACGCGCAAACATTTCAAGCTATAGATCAAAATGTTAGCTGCGGGACTCACGAGTATTCATTAACTGTAGAAAACCTTACTAGTGGTGCAAGTGCAGACATTGTTGGTCCTCTGTCTTTTAGCGGCTTAGCTATTGGACAAGATCATAAGTGTTGCTAATTTAATCTATTTTGGTTTTTTGAGAAAAGTAAGACGCATTATCTGCGTTCTTACTTTTTTTATTTTCCCCACACTTACCTTCCCTTTGAATTTACTTGTGAATTTTTTGTATTTTTAGTTACCCATTGTATCACTTAATTCATCCTTTTTTTACAAATCAAAAAGATTGAAATCCATTAATGAAACACGTAATATAGACTCTGACTCTAAAAAAGTTCGTTAAAAATAATACATAAAATAAGGAGGTTTTATATACGAGTTTTTCATTTTAAAAGACAGAGAGGTTTTACATTATGTGGCGTAATAAAAATGTTTGGATTGTGTTAATTGGGGAGTTTATTGCTGGTCTAGGGTTATGGCTTGGTATTCTTGGTAATCTTGAATTTATGCAAAAATACGTCCCTTCTGATTTTATGAAATCCGTTATATTATTTATCGGACTGTTAGCTGGTGTTCTAGTCGGTCCAATGGCTGGGCGTGTCATTGATCAATATGAAAAAAAGAAAGTTCTTCTTTACGCTGGATTTGGTCGTGTTATTAGTGTTATTTTCATGTTTTTCGCTATTCAATATGAAAGTATCGCTTTCATGATTGCATTTATGATTGCACTTCAAATTTCCGCGGCATTTTATTTCCCTGCATTACAATCTGTAATTCCACTCATCGTTAATGAACATGAGCTATTACAAATGAACGGTGTACATATGAATATCGGTACAATCGCTCGTATTGCAGGTACTTCACTAGGTGGCATTCTTTTAGTTGTAATGAGTTTACAGTATATGTATGCCTTCTCAATGGCAGCATACGCTTTATTATTCCTCTCAACTTTCTTCCTACAATTTGAAGATAAAAAATCCGCTACATCAAGTAAACAATCAGCTAAAGATAATAGTTTTATGGAAGTATTTCGTATTTTAAAAGGAATTCCTATTGCTTTTACAGCACTTATATTAAGTATTATCCCTCTATTATTTATAGCTGGATTCAATTTAATGGTTATTAACATTAGCGAAATGCAACATGACCCAACGATTAAAGGATTCATATATACAATTGAAGGTGTAGCATTTATGTTAGGTGCCTTCGTTATTAAACGTTTATCTGATCATTTCAAACCTGAAAAGTTACTATACTTCTTCGCAATTTGTACCGCTTTTGCACACCTTTCGTTGTTCTTTAGCGATATTAAATGGATGGCACTTGCCTCATTTGGTTTGTTTGGATTTAGTGTAGGCTGCTTCTTCCCTATTATGTCGACAATTTTCCAAACGAAAGTCGAAAAAAGCTATCACGGACGTCTCTTCTCATTCCGTAATATGTTTGAAAGAGTTATGTTCCAAATTGTCTTACTTGGAACTGGCTTCTTCTTAGATACGATTGGGTTACAATATATGGTTCTCATCTTCGGAGTTATTTCGTTGTTGATTATTTTTATTTCCTTATCTAAGCAGAAACAATTTAAAAAACAAACGTCACAATCTGCGAATATATAAAACTAATACTTCTTAAGAATGGATCCCGTATTTTACTGGGTCCATTCTTTTTGAATTTCAAGGATTAAAATCTATTTTCTTTATGTAGTTCAAATATTTAAAGGAGTATCCCCTACTACTTTCGAATAAAATAAATTATAGATTTTTCAAAAAGGAGCTGTGGAAATGTCTTATGGCATCCAATTATTAATTATCCTTCTTTTTTCATTGGTCATGTTTGGCGTCCTTAATTTTATAGCCATTTCCTTATCTCAAAATAACTTTAAAAGAAGGATTGTTGCAGGTTTCCTATTTTTATTGTTAACTCCCATTATCTTTTTGACTACTACAGCACTCACATCTATATTCGATAAAGGTGGTTTGGGAGTAGCTAACCTAGTCTTCGTTATTTTAAATGTATATATTGTAAATGGAATTGTCATTCTTCTTTCCGCTTCATTTATCCTCAAAAAACATAACATAAGATAGAGTACTAGGCATGAATCTAGCATTACACTAGATTCATGCCTTTTCATTTTAAAAATCTCACCTTTCTCCAAATTTTTATGTGAAATTTAAAAATTCTTTATGAAAATTTAAACTTTATTTTTTACAATATTCCTATCGTATTCGCACGTTTATAAAAACGAATAAGAAAGGAGTACACAATGAAAAAGTTTCTATTTATTTTCCCTATATTAATCGTTCTACTTAGTGGATGTAGCAATAATGATATATACGGCTCTTGGGAAGTCATTGATAATAAAAAAGGTGAATGCCCTGTATATTATAAATTTGAAACAGTTGTGAAAGAAGAAAAGAAAGAAAAGGTTGTTCACAATTTAGTGGAAATGCAAACAACAAATAAAAAAGAGGATTTATTTAAAGGATCGTTTGTTAAAAATTCTAACGTGTATCGTATTGATTATGGTAACTCGTTTACATCGGATCAATCTTTAAAAGTTGTCGATAATGAATTAAATGTATACTTTTTTACAACTGAAAACACATGTACATATAAAAAAACAAACAATTAATCTTCATTTATAACGTAGAAAATATTTTCTACGTTATTTTTATATTTCCGCTTATTATCCTCCCTCTAAATTTGTCAATCGTTTTAATTTTCATAAAAAAATGATAAAATGTAAACATGTGTTTTCAGAATAATTAAAAATACAGAAAGAAAACACTGTTTTTAGGAGGGGTTTTGATGACTTACACTTTAGCAACTAGAATGAAAGCATTCCAATCTTCTATATTTAGTGAATTAGGGGCCTATAAAAAAGAGAAAATTGCAGCAGGTCATAAAATGATCGATTTAAGTATCGGGAATCCTGATATGCCTCCTGCTGATTTTGTGAGAGAAGAAATGGTACATACAGCAAGTGCAAAAGAAAGTTACGGATATACATTATCTGGTATTCAAGAATTTCACGAAGCTGTAACTGAATATTACAACAACACTCATAACGTTATATTAAATGCTGAAAAAGAAGTTTTATTATTAATGGGTTCACAAGACGGACTCGTTCATTTACCTATGGTTTTTGCAAATCCGGGAGATATAATACTAGTTCCTGATCCAGGATATACAGCTTATGAAACAGGAATTCAAATGGCCGGTGCAACATCTTACTACATGCCATTAAAAAAAGAAAATGATTTCTTACCTAACTTAGAAGTTATCCCTGAAGAAATCGCCAATAAAGCAAAGATGATGATTTTGAACTTCCCAGGAAATCCAGTTCCAGCAATGGCACATGAAGATTTCTTTAAAGATGTAATCGCATTCGCGGAAAAACATAATATTATCGTTGTCCATGATTTTGCTTATGCTGAATTTTATTTTGATGGTCAAAAGCCAATTAGCTTCTTATCTGTACCTGGTGCAAAAGAAGTTGGCGTTGAAATTAATTCTTTATCTAAAAGTTATAGTTTAGCTGGTAGCCGTATTGGTTATATGATTGGTAACGAAGAAATTGTCAGCGCGCTTACGCAATTTAAGTCTAATACAGATTACGGTGTGTTTTTACCAATTCAAAAAGCTGCATCCGCTGCATTACGACACGGCGCTGCATTTTGTGAAAAAAACCGTGGAATTTACCAAGAACGTAGAGATACTTTAGTGGACGGATTCCGCAAATTCGGTTGGAATGTCAATAAACCAGCTGGAAGTATGTTCGTTTGGGCTGAAATTCCGAAAGGATGGACTTCGCTAGAGTTCGCTTATGCACTTATGGATCGTGCAAATGTCGTTGTCACACCAGGCCATGCATTTGGTCCTCATGGCGAAGGTTTTGTACGTATTGCACTTGTTCAAGATAAAGTAGTATTACAAGAAGCAGTTGAAAACATTAAAAATAGCGGTATTTTCTCTATTGAAAAAATAGAAGAATTAGTTAAGAATTAATAATAACTCCCCTGCTTAACTTTAGCAGGGGTATTATTATTCCTGGAGGTACGATATGAATATTAAAGATACTCTTCCCCATCGCTATCCATTTTTAATGATTGATAAAATTACAAACGTTAAAGAATCTCAATCAGCTACAGGATACAAACTGATTACAAATAACGAGTGGTTTATTAATGAAAATCAAAACTATATGCCTCATATGCTAATTGTAGAAGCACTGGCTCAACTTAGTGCTTTTGTAAGTACAGGTGAATCTGAAGGACTTGGTTTCCTCTCCTCTTTAGATGGGGTGGAATTTTATGAAAATGCGTATCCCGGTGATAAACTTGACTTACATTATGAATTAACACGTAACAGACGAGGTTTTGTTCTTGGGAAAGGAATTGCCTCTGTAAACGGTCAATCAATCGTTACCATTGAAAAGCTATTAATATATCAAGCTGATTAAACAGATTACATAGTAAGGGGTAGGGAAATGCGGAATGTTGTTGGTATTGATGCTGGGGGAACATTAACAAAAATTGCTTACTTTAACGAAATGAACAAATTAGTTTTTGAAAAATTTTATTCATATGAACATGAAAGAATTAAAGAATGGCTTCATAATAATAATTCAATTACACAATTATGCATTACAGGTGGTAAAGCTACACAGTTAGAACAACTCCTTTCAAGTTCATATAAAATAGTAGAATTAAACGAGTTTGAAGCTACTTTAGCAGGAGTACGATACATACTAAAAGAAGAAAAACGTGCTATAAACAGCTTTGTATTAACAAATATCGGTACAGGTACTTCCATTCACTATGTTCACGACAAGCAATATGTTCGCGCTGGTGGAACTGGAGTTGGCGGTGGTACTATTATGGGTCTTTCAAAACTATTAACAAATATAGATCATTTTGAAGACGTGATTCCGCTTACGAAAATTGGTTCAAGAAACAGTCTAGATATTACAGTTGGAGATATTTATGGCGGGATTCTCTCCCCTCTTGATAATAACTTAACTGCTAGCAATTTCGGAAAAGCGACCATTACAGACTCAAATTATAGTAGTTCAGATATACTAGCTACCGTTCAAGGACTTGTCGGTGAAGTCGTCACAGCATTAAGTCTTCAATTCGCCGAAGCAAAAAATATTGACCATATCATTTACATCGGTTCTACTCTATGTAATAACGTACATCTTCAAAATATTATTAGTAGCTATACAGAATATCAAAACAAAATACCAGTCTTTTTACAAGACTGCGGTTATAGTGGTGCAATTGGTGCTTTACTTCATAGTTCGAAATAAAAAAGCTGACTTTTGTCAGCTTTTTTGCAATGGTACTTCAAATTCAATAATTGATTCTCCATTCTCACCAATTCGTTCCACACTAATTCTATCAATTACACAATTTAACTTCTCATGAAAACTAGGAATATCCTTCGCTATTTCAGTTGCTAACTCCGCGCTATCTTTTCTCCCAACTGTTACATGTGGTATGTATGGAATATCCGTTCTAAAAAATTGTAGTAAAGGACCTGTATACAATCTATCGTGCAATTCTTCTATTTTTTCTTTCCCTCTTTCAACTTCCAAAAATAGGTACTCTCCCTTGCTACTTATCCGGTTAGCAAACTCAATTTCAATCGGATGAACCCCTTTCGCCACTTTCAAAATATGTAATTCCAGCTCATCATTTGAAATGGAACTTTCAAACGGGAATACAATTGTTATATGAGGAGAAATTAATTCAAATAAAGGATCATGCTTTTCTCTCATACTCTCTATTTCATCTATGGGCATATTATGTAAAAACAGTAGAATTGTACGCACTTTTATATCCCCTACTTCCCCTCAATTTTTTTATATTTATCATATTGTATGGTAGCGTGAACCTCAACAAATTATTTTGCTTGCATATAAAAATAAAAAACTTCTCATTTGAGAAGTTTTCATATAGCATGGTTATTATTTTCTCGCCAAACTTTCCTAAACTTTATATAACAAGCAATTCTCCACGGAATAATATACGATACTGCAACTACGTAAAATAATAAACCTATTGTTTGCTGATCTAAGTCAACAATATATTGTCTTGAACCATATCTTAAAATAACAATTCCGATAAAAGTAATTAAAAAGGCAGCACTTTTTTTCGTATAAATGTTTCCGTCTTCTCTTCGCTCATAGTTTGTTAGAAATATAAGTGGGATTGCGAAAATCACCCCAATGGATGCTGCTATAGTCACTTGTAATATAGCTGGATGTACTGGACCAAAAAACAATAAAATACCCGGTGTTAAAAATAGTAATGGCCACAAAATACGTTTTCCCGTTCCCTTTATCGGCTTATACATAGAACGATATCGTCGCCAAAAAATTAGCAGTGCCACGCATAAAAAGACGGTTATTAGTGAAGAAGTATCTCCCATACAGTCTTCCTTCTCTCTTAAAGTATTTGTGCTTAAATCGTATCCTCAAAAGAAACTTTACGAATAAATAGAGCGCTAATTATAAAGTATATTAAAATAAGTACTATCGAAATTGATATAACATTGGGTATATCAATTAACGATTTACTATCAATAAATACCAATTCTTTCAAACCTACCTTACCATAAATTGTACTCGTCAACCCCAAGAAAAAAATCACACTAAAAGCAAAGCCTATCCAATTAAATCTTTTCTGAAAAATAGTTGTTAATTGAAATAAGCTAGCTAATAATAGATAGAACACGAACTGTGCAAAGAATTGTTCGATTGTATGTGCTCCTAAATTTATATGTTTCGTTTCATAAAATGTACCTTGTAAAAGCAAAACTTGTAGAAATGAAAAAATTACTGATTGTAATATGATAAAACATACTGAACCAATAAAGAATTGTAATCTAGTAACGCCAAATGAGACAACTGTACGAAATATGTCATCTTGAACAAGAAAAACACTTGCCACAATAAATATTGCAATTGCAATAGATGAATTATTGAAGATATCATGTAAAAATGCTACCTTTAGTCCCTTTATATCAGTTGCAGTTGTTGTCCATTTTATAAGTAATGCCACACACCAAAAGATAAGAATAGCCTTATAATGAAATTTCATATGTAACTTTAATTGTTTTAAAAGCATTTTCATTTCACCTCATTATCTGTTAGATAAATAAATAGTTTTTGCAGTGTTACTCTGTCTATTTCTAACCCTTCAGTTTCTATTAGCTCATAATCTCTAGCAGAAAGATCTCCCCATATCGCAGAAATCTCTTTATTCCCATACAACTCTTGTTTTACAACATTTTTCCCCATTAAAAAATTTGTCACTTTATCTTTATGTCCTGATATTATGTGTCCTTTTTCTAAAAAATCTTCCACAGAGGATTGAACAGCTAATGATCCTTCTTTTAATATGATTACATTTTCTATAACATGGGACACTTCCTCAACTAAATGTGTTGATAAGATGATTGTTCGTGGATATTCACTATAATCTTCCAATAATAATTCGTAAAACAACTCTCGATGTGCTGCATCTAAACCGGTAGTCGGCTCATCAAAAATAGTAATTGGTGCTCTACTAGCTAAACCTTTAATAATACCAACAATTGTTTGCATACCATGGGATAAATCATAATATTTTTCTTTTGCATTCAATTGAAATTTTTTAATAAGTTCCTCAGCATATTCTTGATCCCAATTTTCATAAAACATGTTACACAAATAAAAAACATCTTTTACCTTACTACTTAAATTAATGTTTTCTTTCACCTTTACGAAACAAATATTTCGCATCGCTTTACTATTTTCAAATACATTTTCACCAAATACAGATACGCTTCCACTACTTGAAATAATCTGACCTGCGAGTATGTTTAATAAAGTTGTTTTCCCCGCTCCGTTTCTTCCAAGCAAACCATATATTTTATGCTCTTCCAATGAAATAGTTACTTCGTTAACAGCTAATTTCTTTTTATATTTTTTAGACAAGTTTTTCGTTTCAAGTGCAATCATCCCTCTTTCCCCTCCTTCGTAATTTTGTGTATCATGTCCATCAATTCGTCTTTTGATATTTCTAGTACTTTTGCTTCTTCCCACACTTTAGGTAAATACTCGGTCATAAAAGTATTTTGTCTTTTTTTTAGTACGACTTCTTTTGCTCCCTTTGTAACAAACATCCCGATCCCTCTCTTTTTATATAAAATCCCCTCATCTACTAGTAGATTTACTCCTTTTGCAGCTGTAGCCGGATTAATTTGTAACATCTTCGCAAATTGATTTGTCGACGGAACTTGTTCTTCTTCAAGTAATATGTCTTTTAAAATATCAGATTCAATTGTTTCTGCAATTTGTATGTATATTAACTTATTTTGTTCTAGAGTAGGTTTCACGATTTCACCACCTTAGGTTCATAGGTTCATTACTTATGCAATTAACCATAGCACAACGTTATATTTTTTTCCATAATTTTCATCAAAAAAAGAATCATTCAATACTGAATGACTCCCTTAAAAAAATGTCCGTATTTTCAATCATAAAATAACCACATCTTCCTCCATATCACTTAGATTTCCGCACAGGATGTTCATTAAAAAATTGCTTTCGAAAATCTTTATTATTAACTAGCTTTTCTATTTTTTCTTGATTACCGTAAAAGAAATTCATTACGATTCCCTTATTCCATATAAGATCATCCTTTGGCAAATCATTAAATTCTTTATACAGTATGGGTAAAAGTTCTTCTCTTTTTAATGCAAAACTTTGATTTTCAATCTGAAACTCATACCCTTTCGCATTCGGTACTAAAACTGCAAGATAAATAGCATTAAAGAGAAAGTTCTTTTTCATCGTATCCTTTTCGTCAAACCAATACGTCTCAATGATATCTTCTGTTAAGTTACCGTTCTTTTTCTCACCGTATTTCACCGCGATCTTCTCATTTTTCAAATTTATACCTTGAACTGTTTCACCACCAGGTAAGTTTGTAACAATCGCAAACACATCGGAATTATTTCCAACGTATGTCCCCATATATTTTTTAAAAGCCCCAGGTTCAATATGTGATATTTCTTTTATTTGCTCCCCATTAGAACAAGCAGTAACAACTAATAAAATTGTTAGCATAACACCTGCTATTCTATTCATATACTTCATTAGACACCCCCACGTTCTATTTATTATCCAATCCATACAATGTATCCTTTAAAAAGCCCTTTTAAATATACGCATTTTAATCAAAATTAAAAATTTTCACTTTTTACGTTTACAATTATCCATTAATTGTATATAATTACTAACGTAAGAAAAATATTCTAAAAGGAGGTCGAAGGAAATGATGAAATTACAATTACATGCTTTAACTTTAGCGTTAACTGCACCTGTGTTTTTCGGACAATTAAATATGAATTCGACCACCCTAACGGAGAATTGAAAATCGTACTTTATTTCTATTAATTCATAAATTCGCCACAGGAGGTCGTATACTTTCCTGTGGCTTTTTCACGCCCAGCCATAGGAAAACGATATCTTCCTGTGGCTTTTTCGTGCGATTTTTTAGTCTCATACATTATTTTTTAAAGAAAGGAGCAACATTCGATGACTATTAGCGTATTGTTTTTAAGTATTACGATTCAAAGAAATACACTTTCCAAAGCTGAAATTCTTCATAATGAGCAAATTACAAAAGCTATGAATGATGTTAAGGAGCGCCAAGTGCTTTATTGCGATCACCTGTAATTCCTTTTCGAAAGGAGGAATTCGTCCATGACTTTTCATATTTTCTTTTTTACGACAGCACTTCAGAAAAAAACGTTATCTGAAGCTGAAATCTTTCGTAAACAACAATTAAAACAAACTATGGATAAAATAACGGACATTAAAAGTTCGTATTATACACAAATGTATTAAAATTTTTTTTAAAGGGGCAATATCCTAATGAAATTCAAAGCTTTCTTTTTAACTATCACCATTCAAAAACGTAAATCTTCAAAAGCTGAAATCTTACGTGAACAACAAATTAAAATTATTATCGACGAAGTAAAAGAGCGTCAGTCCTCTTATTACAATCGCCTTTACTAAATAAATTATAAAGGGGTAATTTCCTAATGAAATTTAAGGCTTTCTTTTTAACAATTACCATTCAAAAACACAAACTTTCAAAAGATGAAATTTCTCGTGAACAACAAATAAAAAACATTATGGATGATGTGAAAGAGCGCCAGTCCTCTTATTACAATCGTCTTTACTAAATAAATTATAAAGGGGTAATATCCTAATGAAATTTAAAGCTTTCTTTTTAACGATTACCATTCAAAAGCGTAAACTTTCAAAAGATGAAATTTCTCGTGAACAACAAATTAAAAATATTATGGATGATGTGAAAGAGCGTCAGTCCTCTTATTACAATCGTCTTTACTAAATAAATTATAAAGGGGTAATATCCAATGAAATTCAGAGTATTATTTTTAACAATTACCATTCAAAAAAACAAACTGTCTGAGTCTGATATGCTTCATGACCGACAAATTGAGCAGGCTATGTACAACGTAAAAGAACGACAAAGTCATTATTGTAGTCACCTGTAATTCCTATTCGAAAGGAGGAATTCATGTATGAAGTTTCACCTTTTCTTTTTAACCATTACGATTCAAAAAGAAACTATATCTGCAAATGAAGTAAAACAAGAGGAACAGTATAAAAAGATTATAGATGAAATTCGTGATCGTAGAAGCAAGTACTACACTCACTTATAATTGTTTGAACTTATATTAGAAATGAAAGGAGTCGATTATGATGTTAATAACGCGGTGTAAAGAAATGATTTGGATAGTTCAGAGGGATTCCACATAGTTCATTTAACAAAAATTCACCGCCTGATTTGATGTGTAAAAAATATACAATAATAAGTATTTCATACACTAAAAAATAAAAGATACACCCCTTTTTATTAAGCGGTGTATCTTTCTCAACATATTCTATTTCCGTTTACTTCGTTTCGTCTTAAACAATCTCACTAAGTTCGAAACAACTGTTTTTGTTACCGCATAAGCTGGTACTGCTAAAATCATTCCGATAATTCCCGCGAAATTACCTACCCCTAAAATAAGGATGATAATTGTCAACGGATGGATATTTAATTTTGAACTCATAATACGCGGTGAAATGATGTTACTTTCAAACTGTTGTACGATTGTTACTATAATAATTACGTACAGAGCTTGCATCGGAGATACGAACAGACCTATAATGACAGCTGGTGCTGCTCCGATAAATGGACCTAAGTTCGGAATTATATTTGTAAATGCTGCGATAATTCCTAAAACGAAAGCATACGGTAAACCGATGATTAAATAACCAGTAAATGTAAAGGCACCAATAAACATACAAACGAGCGCTTGACCTTGAATATATGCAGATAATGTTTCGTTCGTTTCCTTTATGATACGAAGTCCTTCTTCACGGTAAGACTCTGGTAATACACTAACAGCTTTTCCTGGAAATGCATGTCCATCTTTAAACATATAAAATAAAATGAACGGTACTGTAAAGATAACTAACGCCACGTTCGTGATAATACCAAATAAAGCCGTTGCACTCGACGTAAGTGTGTTTGGTATTTCCTTTAAGTATTCAATTGCATTTTTCTCAATTGTCTCAATGGAAACGTAGTTTTGTGTAGATAGCCATTCAAATAATCTATGATGGGATAGATCTTGTATGTATACTTTTCCCTCTTTTATGTAAGTCGGCATATTTTTTACTAAATCCATTAACTGTTGTGAGATGGTTGGAACAACTACTCCAATAGCAACTCCAGTTAATGTGATGATAAAAAGATACAGTAGTAAAATCGCTAAACCTCTAGGTACTTTTTTATTCTCCAAAAAGACTAACAATGGGTTAAATATGAAGTATAAAAATAACGCGATTAAAATTGGGAAAAATAATGTTGATATGAAGATACCAATCGGTTGAAATAGAAACGATATTTTTGTGCAAATAAATATAATTCCTACAACCATCAGCACTTCTAATGTCCAAAAGTGCACTTTCGATTTCAAAAAAACGTCCTCCTTTAAACTAGCACTTCTCTTCATTGTACCAAATTAAACTTAGATTTCACATAATATTTTCCTTTACAATATTCCAAAATCCCATTAAATACACTACAATGAGATTACAGACAAATTTGCAGGTAAAGGTGATAAATATGACACAATGCATCATTTGCAGAAAAGATACGAAAGAACTTAGTGAACAATATGTCATTCCAGAGATATTATGTGGATATTATTTCATAAATTCAATTTGTGATTCATGTCATGAACATATGACAACAAATATTGATCGTCCTTTAATTAGACATAAATTAAGTCAATATAAGATTGAGCAAATGAAAAAACAAATCGATTCCCCTCTCTATACGAATGAACATGGTGAGGAGCTAGCAGCCGCTGAGACAGATGTAGTCGAAGTAAGTGATGAGATACTTTATTCCAATGCATTAATTATGAAACTATGTAAAAAGCACGATATTTCATTACATAATGAAATTTGGAAAGAAGAGCGCGTAACAAAAGTAGCTAGTTCTATTCAACGTGAATTGCTTTTAGATAACCGTAAATATAAAATGAGTGTATTAAAAATGGCTTATACTTTTGCTGTACAAACAATTGATGGCTACTTTGACGATCCAGATGCGATTGATATTTCTACCATTCTATTAAATGCCGATTTCATGGAATTAAAGGAAAAGAGTATCGTTCGTGACTTAAGCAAAAGCTCTTTATGGAATACATTAAATACAACGAGCGAAAACCATTACTTTATTTTACTTAGTGATAAAGACGGTCTATTCTGCTTCATTCGCCTATTTGATATTTTTGATGTTGTTGTTCATTTATCAGAAAAAAGATACAATCTTCCATCACCAATTGTCGGCGTAAATAATGTAGACAAAAAAGGATTTTTTGTGGAAAGTTTAAAACAGTATATGGATGGGCTATTTAAAGAAACTACACGTTCTATTTAATCCATATAGGAACATACGGTCTCCTTTCTTCATGAAAAGACACTGTGTTATAATGAGTGTGAAAAGAACAATACAATCACATAAAACAATTAAAACCTGTATATAAATAAAAAAGACTAGTGTGCGGCTACACACTAGTCCACGTAACTTAGCAGATTGGATTGTTCATTTATCCTATTTGTTTCGTACAAACACAACAACCCACTTTCTATAGGCATAGGTGGGTTGTTATTTTTTGAGCTTGTCAATTAAGACGACAATAAACGTTAACAATGCAACGAGAAACAGTCCACCTTGCAGCAGCAACGCAATTTCACTCACGAATTATCACCCCCCTCCTACTTTGGAGAAGTGATAATTGAACAACCAACCGTACCATAAGTTACCTCTTAATTTTATCATATTTATTAATTGTTTACGATGAAAACCCGCAAGCTTAAAAACTTGCGAGTTTTTTATTTCTCACTATTTTTTTAAAGCATATGCATCAGCTATCATTTCACCAACGATTTTATTTTCTTGTTGCTTCTCGTCTTTTAATAAAGGGAATAACAGTTCTGCCACTTCTTCCCCCTCCTTGAACTGATTCATATAAATGAATGGATTCGGTTTTTCCAATCAGCGATACGTTATAGAATTAACTACATATTATAAAAACATTTCCTATAAGTTAACTAGTCTTTATTTAAAGACACATATGATTCGTTTGAACATCGTTACTGTTTGTTTGAAATACAGTTCGATTTATATTCATAAAAATTGTATATTTCTTTATTTGAAAGGTATTTTTCACTTACTATTTTTATGGTCCTTAATCCGCTGTAACCAATAAGAAAACTCACATGCTAAATGCATTTGATGTGATTTAATAAGACTATTAGGACAAAGTGCTGGGAACTCAACAACTAGACTTACTTCTATCCCAGTATCAATATCTTTAAATTGATGCCGAACTCCACCAATAATAGTACCATCTTTCATACGTGCAACACCTGTTGATTGGTATTGGTAAGACTTATCTCTAGGTGTTTTCAATCCCGTTTCGTCACCAAAAACAATGAAAAATTGAACTGGGAACGGAGAATTACCTGTAGTTTCGATAACCTCTAATTCATTTTCCCCAAAGGGGATTAGTACATAGTGATCAGGACAAGCCGATAAATTCACTTGATTATTTTCACGTGATTGTTCAAGCATAAAACTATCAATTCCATTTATAGCTTCTTCTGCTGTAATCCCATCTAAATAGATGCTTGTTTTTGAAAATTTTCGTCTATCACCAGATAAAACAGTACAGATACGCATACCTATTCCACTTAATCTAAGTTTTGATTTCAGTTTATCATACATTTCATTATATGAATATTTCAACTTTACTTCCGTTAGCTTTTTTATCATGACGTCTGTATCATTTATTTCAGGCCCTTTATGTCCTAATGTATTTAATGCTTTTTTAATACGTTCTCTTTTCCATTTTGTAAGTTGCTCTTGCGAAATATTGTTTCCATCGATAATAATCTTCATATACATTCACCTTCTTTTTGATCGTATCGTAGTGTAGTTAATACTAAATTAACCATTTCTTGCTTCGTATCTAGATTCAACTTTACTTCTGAATGAGCAACACTGCTAAGACCGTATAAAATAAATCCAGAAGCTAATGAGGAGTTGTCAGTATAAAAAATCCCCGTTTTCACTCCTTCTTCAATTACTTGTCGAATTAATGGTTGAATTCGTGTGAATAATTTCTGTTCCAGTTGAAAATGTTGTTCCGTCTGAAACGAACTCACATTTTTATAGGGTGCTAATTTTTCAATAAATGTCCAAAATATATCTAGAGAATCTTTCATCTTCTGCATTACAGACCGTTCATTTGAAATAAGTATTTCTTCAATTAACTCCATATTTTTCACAATGAAGCTATTTAAAGTCTCATCAACAAAATCTTCTTTAGATTTAAAGTAATAGTAAAACAACCCTGTTGCTACACCAGCCCGACTAACAACATCTTTTATGCTAAATCCTCCCATACCATTTTTCATATATAGTTCAAAACCAATATCCATTAACTCTTGGCGTCTTATATCGGGTTCTTTTGATATTCTTTTCATACGTCATCTCCTACTATGTTTTTTACCACGACTGAATCTGATTCAATCATAAACGACTGAACTTGATTCAGTCAATCTTATTTGATAAATTTAAAAATCAATTTAGAAACTAAGCAACAAAATTCCTACAAAAAAAGAGTAATCCCAAGAAATATGCTTCTAACCTTAGATTTATCAAAAAAGTTAGATCATATAACTTGAGACTACTCATTTTCATTAAACACGTATTCTCTTTTCAAATCGATTAAACTTTATTTTAGCCGCACCATTTCTGTCTCTACAATCATTTGAGGAAGCGACTTTTGAATTATTTCCTTTAATACATAAAGAGCTTCATCCACATAGCCACCTTCAAAACTCTCTAAGGGCTCAGGTAACTCATCCTCATCTAAAATAAAACATTCTCCACTTGGCATTACCATAATATCAATAATTAAGTCTTCAAATGACACTAGTTCGTCTGTTATTTGCGTATTTTTTACAACATTAAAATAAGCGCCTAAATACATTCCGTTCTTATCTCTCCATATGTATAAATTGTACGGACGATTTTCCCAGTAGTATGCAATGGTGTAACTTCCTTTTGGGATTGTTAAACTCGAATCATTTGTATTCATCGTAAATGAATACTGAACCTCATAAAATAACACGATACTTTGCGATTTCTTTTCAAGTATTAAGCAATTGTGATCTACTATTGTCGAGTCATATCGGATTTTCCTTTCTATAATTTCACTTTTAGGTGTTCGTAATTTATTCATTTTTTTGTTTCCCCTTATGCTATTTCTAGTCTTAATTATATCCGTTTATATAGCGATAAAGAAGTGTACGGTCTACAATTACACAATAAAACCCCTTCTTATTTAGAAGGAGTTTTTCACTATCCACCATTCATATGTTTTAACCTTTCAGTAACCGCATCATAAAATTTTCGTTTCTCATCAACATTTAAGTGAACACGACTTACTGTTTTAGTAAATCCATACAACAACTGCACTTTCACTGGCTCTTTTAGCGTTATTTCAAAAGTAGCAGGTTCTTTTATGAACTCCATAACAGTTGCATCCAGCACCTCTTTTTCTTCTTTTGCTGTTAGGGATTCCCCCTTGTAGAATGCAATATTATCAATTTGTGTAAATGGCAATACAACTTTCTTTCCTAATCCAATTTGAATGATAACTTGTTCTTCTGTTACGACAATTGGATTTTTACGCATCGCTTGTATTTCAGCTAAAAAATAAATCATCGCATATACGTTTAGTATGAGTAAAATCCAAGCTATTACTGGATTCCATTGATGAAGTAAATAGTGAAAACCGATACTTTCAATTACTGTTGCGTGAATAATCATAATATAAACACCTATAGCGCCGGTCTTTTTGTGATAGGAATATGTGCATTCACCATCTGGTACTTTTTCACGCCACGATAAAAATGCATAATAGATTAATTTACACTCAGTAAGAATGATACTTACAGCCTTACTTCTTTTCATAGTAGCATCAAACGCTGCATCAATCGCATAAGAAAATGAAGAATACTCACTTCTATATTCTTTATATCGTTTTATTATTTTAGGAAGTACTCTTATAATTTTATATATAAGAAACAGTTCAAAACATACGAACACAATTTCTCCAGCAACTATTACATACGAAACAAATGAAAAAGCTTGTAAATAATCACTAGGAATTATAAATCTTGCGAATACATATCCAGCTATAACTACAGGAAACATATACGTTAACGAATATCTTTTCCGTATAATAAAGAAATATGTGATGACTGGAATTACAAACATAAAATCTAATAATGAACCGAGGACTACTTCTTTCGGGGCAGCTGGCACTATTGGCAGGGCATACAATAAATAGTTTGATAACATAATTAAAGATACGAGTCCAATCCAAATGCCTTTTTTCCTTCTTGAAATTGATGGATTCATTCTTTCTCTCCTCTATTAAAAAACCTCATTTAAATGGTCTTTATAAAATGAAATAGCACGTTCAAATTCTTTTATCTCATCTACTTTCACAACTGTCTCTAACAGTAATTTCATCGCTTCTTCATGTTCGTTTACGTTATATTTTGCTAATGATAAAAACACTTTCATCACGTCATTTTCCGGGAACTTCTTTATCCCTGCTTCTAATAAAGTAATCGCTTTATCATATTCCCCTATACAACGATACGTACTGCCAAGACCGATATACGCACCGCAAAGGGATTCACCATCAAGTCCGTTCGCAATTGCCTGTTCATAATACGGAACCGCCTCCGTTTCAAGACCCATTACATCATGTATCCAAGCACATTGATATAGTACTTCTGCATCCCTCGTAAAGTTTGTTAATCCTATAAGTATCTCTCTAGACTGCGCATATTTCTTTTCATTTCTAAGTTTAATAGCTTGCTTTAATAAATGTTCCATACAATCCACTCCTCACAAAATGTTCATTATGCATATATCATGTATTACACATTTACGAGCAGCTAATGGCCTATTTATTCCATTGACTCAATTTAATAATTAGTGAGGGCTAAGTTCCCCCACTAATTTAATATTAACTCCATTACATACTATGCGACTGCATCTCTTTCTAAAAGCTTAAATTTACATCGCAGTGATACGATTACATAAATGCTCTAACATATTGACAATTTCTTTTGCAGTTTCATCTTTCCCATTACATAACTTCACATTACCGTCTTGTCCAATAACGTGATGCACAGCACCGCGAGAATATAAAGAATGCGGTGAGTTTGCTACCATTACACTTGCTTTTGCATCTTCCATTCTTTTACTTGCTCTTTCAATAAGTTCTGCTTCATTTACGTCACTTTCAAGTTTAAAGCCAACGAGTATCGTTTCTGGATCCCAACTCTTTATTTGTTTTAATACTTTTGGCGCTTTTTGAAAATGAATAATTGGAGCGATGTCACTTGAAATCTTTCCGTTCATATTAAGAACATTTCCATCTGGATCACAAATCTTTTCGACAACCCAATCTGAGCCAGCAGCAGCCATAATAACTGCATCTACTTTTTCATGTGTAATAATACTTTTCATCTTATCTTGTAAATCAATAATCCCCTCAAATGGGTGCAATTCTAATTGGTTATTTACATCCATTGGCTTCTCAGCGAAATAGCCATGCAAATATATTACATGTGCGCCCTTTGTCATTAGCTCTTCCGCACTAATTCTTCCAATCGTACCTTTTGCTAAATTTGTATGTCCACGTACTTGATCCCATTTTTCTAGGCAGCCGCCGCTCGTAATTAATACTTTTTTCTCCTGCATAATAACCATCCCTTACTGATTTTTCGCACGAAACCACTCTGTTCCAAAGTCAACTGCATCACGCTGCCTCATAAAACGGCACGTCGCATTCCCTATCTTCCCACGCGTAACTGTTCCTTTAAGCTCATATTCAACTCCGATTTCTACAAACGTATCAGAATCGTAATCCATTTCAACGAATTCTTTCCATACTCTTATACCTTCTTCTATAATAGGTGCTCCTACCTTTATTAACTCGCGTGCACCTGTACGTACCTCAGATAAATGTATAGACGTATTAGAGTCATAACCAACACCAAGTAATAATATGTATCCATCTAAATCGTATATTTTTCGTAATGGCGATTCTTCACCAAAACTTATGGAAAGTGAATGATTCGCTGTAATTTCTTCTGCGTGTTGCCCCCATGCTGCAAAACTACTGAGTGGATGATTACTGCGCAATACATTCGGATATGTACGAAAACATTCAACTACTTCTCCCATTGCCCTTGTTGGTGTTATACGTGGATCAAATGCTGGGACGTTATCCCGAATAATTTGCCACCATTCTTCTGGTACAGGTGGTCTTGACCAATGTTTTGGATCGGATAAATCCGAAGATTGCGTCGGCATAATTATCGTTCCTTCTTCTGTAACAACTTTCATTAACGCTTCTACTACGGCAACTGCACCGCCTGATATCCAACCGATTGAACTTAATGAAGAATGTACAATAACTGTCATTCCCTTTTCTATCCCTAATGCTTTTAAATCATTTGTAATTGTTTCGATTGTATTTGGAAATTGTGTATTCGCCACTATGTCATTCATTTTCACGATTGTTCCCCCATTTTGCTTTAAACTAATACATACATATATTATCATATTTTTCTTAATTTTTAACTTAATCATTCCAATTACTATACCTCTGTCGTTTTTATCATATCGGAAACAGTTAAATTATTGTATATTAATTTAAAATAAATATAGAAAGGTAAACACAATCAAAAACTTTCAATCTAGCAATCTTAATTTATACTAATATGAAATAGCCCATCACAAATGATGAGCTATTTATTTTATTCATTCTCTAAATAACAATAAAACCTCTCTACCCCCAGATATTTCTCTCCCAAGCTTTCAATCTTAAAGTTACATTTCTTGTAAAATCCGACTGCCTCTGTATCTGTCTCAGCCTCAATATATGTTAACTCATATTCCCTAATTATTTCTTTAATCATTTGAAGTGCAATTCCTTGATTGCGATATTTTTCATCAACAGCTATGTGACACATTCTCGCTCTATTTGTATGAATTAGCGCTATACCTATGCAACCCTTATTCCCATATTTATATAGCACTGCCTGATCATTTTTATACATTGAAACTGCTTTAAATAAGCTTGCTTCACTCGGACCGGTCGCATGCTTTAATACTTTTTTAATGGGATCTATTTCTAAATGCTCAACACGTTGTAACATCCTATCTCATGAAAAAAGATTAGCTCTTTATTGAAAAAGAGCTAATCTTTTTATGCCGTTATTTTCTCTTCTTTTTTCACAACTACAGCTACATAACTATGAAGTATCATTCCGACAATTACAAGACTCATTCCAACCCACGATAAAGAAGACGGAATTGGAGCCGATAACCAGAGCAGCTCTCCTACTAATGCAAATAAAACTTCACCAGACTGTGTCGCCTCGACTGTTGCTAATTTTTGCGGATCATCTTTTACAAGATCTGTCGCAAAGAAGAATAATACCGTTGCGATTAACCCTGAACTAACTGCTACAATAAAACATTGGAAAACTTGACTACTTGACGGTAGTCCGCCTGTTGATACTTCATAACCAGATAGTAAAAACCAAAATGGTAAACTTGCTAATGTCATACCGAGAACTCGTTGGAAGACATCTAATTCGCCCTTACATACTTGCATCATTTTTCTATTTCCAAGTGGATATGCAAACGCAGCAATGAGTACAGGAACCACACATAAAATGGTTTCACGAATCCCTAAAGAAGAAGCGTGTTCTACTTGCATAAGAACAACACCGAATAAAATAATGCCTGACATTACTAATTCTTTCATTGGAAGTTTTTTATGTAATGGGTCTACCGCAAAAAATGGTGTTAACAAAATCCCTGCAACTATTGTAATTTGCCAAGTCGAAGCGACAAGCCACCCCGGTCCAAACGCACCAGCGAAACTAAGCGGTGCATAAAAGAGACCAAACCCTACAATACTCCATAACAACCACTCTTTCGGATTGTTTTTCATATATTGCAAGAGTTGTTTTAAATTCCCTCTATACATGACAATAAGTAGTAGCATTGGAACCATAAAGTAATACCGTAGTGATGCACTCCAAATCCAACTCCCGCCCCCTAAGTCCATCGACCGGTTTAACACAAAGGTAAAGGCAAAGAAAAACGATGCCAATATCCCTACTGCAATAGCTTTCATTATAAAACCCCTTATATAGTTTCTTTTTCTACTATATAACAAAATGAATATAATTAATATTCAAAAATTTAATCATACATGCGGTCTACTTCTATATAACTTTCGTAATCGACTAATATGAGCTTGATGGTACCGATTATGATCGGCTATATGCCATATTCCCCACCTTATAGTCGCATTTTCTCCCTTTTCATAAAAAACTTCTCGTGTTAAATCATTTTCTGTTAGTTTCATACATTCCTCATAAAACATATGTTGCACAGCTTCATAATCTTGCATTAATTCTTGTAATTTGTACTTTCTTAAACTAGGCAATTTTCCCATTTCATTCAACATTGGTCCATATTTATTTTCAAGTGCAGGCGGAACTCCCTCTCCTTTTAAACGGTACACCCAGTGTAAATCGACTACTGCTAAATGCTGAAGTAGCTGTCCAATGTTATTTTCATTATTTTCAGACCCTTTATAGGATAGTTCGTTCTTTTCAATACCTTCGACTAACCTTTGCAATCGTTTAAATGTATCAGTAACCGTTGCATACAAAATTGCCACGTTGGGGTTCATATCTTTTTCTAAATGGAGATCTTTCATGATAATATCCTTCCTTTAAAGAAACAACACCATATTTTCATCATCACTATACACACCATTCACCTTTATAGCTCTTTTTTCAATTCCATACGTTTTAAAGCCCATTGATTCATACAATTTTTTTGCTGGTTCGTTTGTAGATACAACACCTAATGTCAATTGCTCTAGTTTTATATCTCGCGCTCTTTGAATGGCATTTGTTATTAACTCACGTGCCAATCCGTTCCGCCTGTTTTGTGCATCTACATACATCGCAACGATATGACCTTTATGTTTATACGCCTCTCTCTCTTCTGTTAGTAAAGTGACAACTCCAACTAAATGATTTTCTTCATTAAATGCACCAAATGTACAACTAGTAGTAGCTGTTAAATTACTTTCCACTCGCTTAATAGGATTTTCCTGGCGAATCGCCTCTTCATAAGTTGTTACAAATGCCTCTGGATTTACTTGTAAAGCTTGTAAACGTAAGTCCCAATATTTTTCCGCATCTTCTTTCGTAAGTAATCTAATCATTTTCCCCATCCCCCTTTTAGTTTACATAACATTTTTATAGACTATTAAATAAAGATTGATATTCTTCTTTTAACATACTATAACGATAGCGATGAATGAACTTCCCTTTACGTAACCGATCATTTCTCATTATTCCTTCACAAACAAATCCTGCTTTTTCATAACTCTTTCTAGCTTGTAAATTATCTTCGTCTACTCGTAGCCATATTTTTTCTAATTCGAATACAGAAAAGCCAATTTGTAACATACTGTATAGTGCTGCCATTCCATATCCTTTACCCCAATATTCTTTATTTCCAATGGCAACCCCTAGTTCAGCATTTTTATTTGTATTATCAAAGTTTTTTAGGTCTATCCATCCAATGTGTATACCTTCCTTTGTAACGATAGCTCGTTGTTCATAACCATTCCCTCGACTTATGCATGCTTCAATCCACCTTCTCGTATCTTCACGAGTGAACGGTGGATATTGATCTGGTACAACTAAATGCTTGGTTACTTCTGTATCTAATGACCATTGATATCGATCTTCTACATCATCTATTGTCAGTTCTCTTAATTGAACGAATGGTACATTCACTTTGCTATCCCCTTTTCATTTCCCTATAGAAAATCCTTCGAACATTCTTCCTCCGTATTGATCTAGCGTGTTTTCTACAAAAGTAATTAATTCATTTTTCTCCTCTGTTTTATAAAAATGATCAAAAGCCGCTACAAAATGTTCTGCATATTGCTCGTCATACCTTCTTAACACTCTAATAAACCATTTTGAATTTCCAAGCCATTGACCATTTACCCTTAAAACATATTCATGTACTAAATCAGCTAATAAATTGGCGATGAACAATTCTTCTTCTCTCTTTGTTGCACCAATGAAATCATCCAAGGTATCCGTAATAAAATAGCGTTTCTGCTTCATCGTTTCTTCTGACCATTTTTTTGGTCCTTTATTTAATAAATCATTCGCTTCTCTTTTAAGTGTCTCTACAATTTCATCTTTTCCTTTTAGCACAATCCCTTCTGAAACTAATTGAGGTAATGAAGGTCTCCCGCGCTCACAATCACTTTTAAAAAAGGTTTTATACGTTTCAAAATTATGTACGAATACTTCAACAGGCCAGCCATTACTATAGAAGGATTCTCTATAACAAGATGACAAACTTTGGTCGAATATTACAATATCAAGGTCAGATGTTTTCGTAGCCTCTCCTCTAGCCACACTTCCCCCTAGTAAAGCAACATCACAATTCGAAAATTGTGATGTAATTATGCTTTGTGCCGCTTCCATTGGTTTCATAACCGTTCCCCTTTTCTTATTTCACTTTCTTTTTTTCAGCTCTTTCTCTCGCTTTTTTTATATACGGTTCTGCGTCTGGTGTTTTGCATGACGTTGCACCATGATCAACTTCTACTTTTCCAATTTCACGTGCAATTTCAATTGCTTGTTGCTCTAAAGCTTCATTTCGAATCCCTATCGCGATTAAAGCACTATTCATCGCTTCTTTTTTTCTATTTTTTTCATTATGTATATTTGCTTTAATTTCTTCTAGATATGGAGTGAAAAATTCATCATGTAACGTTTTATTTTTAATCGCTATATTTGCTAATAAAGACCAACCTGCTCTTCCAATCCATTCATCATCAGACTTCGTCCACTCTTCCATTCTTTCTATTGCGATTGGTGACGTACATATAGCTGTCATAAGAACGTCCATTAAACAATAGTAATCAACATCCTGAACCCATCTATTTAGTTGTTTTGACGTTAGTTTCTTCGGATCTAAAATCATCGTTGCTAAAGTCATTGCATCCATATTTTTCGTTTCCCATAATGAGATTGCTAAATCATGATCCTTTTTTATCCTCTTTTTCAACAATTTTAAATTTGCAAAACTAACTCCAAATAACGGCTCTTTTGCCCCATGATTTTTAAAGATTTTACGGTTTTGTTCTGTTCCATATTCTTCTAGTTGCTGCATTACTTCTTCAAGTAACATAGATCCACCTCTTTTATATATTTTGTTGCCTTCACATATGTATGTACGATATATTCTACATTATTTTTTGGTTTTCCTATATTTATTTTTAAAATACGGTATGTGAAATTTTATTGATGTTCTTTAAAATAAAAAACATCCTCTTCCTTATTTTTCACACGGTTGTTCATTCACACTCTGTATACAATACTCCACAAGCGCATTCAACGGATTTATTATGTTCCTTCCTATTATATTTTCTACCCTTGTAGCAGCATCTACCATAGATAATTGTGCAACTGAAAGCATTTCGTTTCTATCTTTCATAATTTCATATAAATACTTTTCTAATTTAACATCATGCTCTTCTTTACGACCTTGCATAATTAACTCAAATATCCCTTCTATCACTTCTACTTTTACATGTATGGATTTATTATTCTGCCGAGCGTATTGTTTTAAACGTTCCATCGTTCCTGAAACCGTACGATTATTTGTAAAAAGTATTGTTTGTGGCTCTTCAATATGACAAATCATTTCAAAAAATGGCTCATCAATTTTCAATATAGGTATGTCTATTTTGAAATTCTCATCTAATAGCGTAATATAATCTGTACAAGTTAATAAAAGTGTATCTATATCACTTTTGGCTATATACTTTATAATATCTTTTAAATTACTCCGTGCTTGTTCTTTTTCAAAATCGCAATCTTTTTTTAATATGCGTGATAAGATGGGATCTACAAAATGGAGTATTTCGATTCCAAAAGATTGCAATGCTCGGTCAATGTATTCAATATTTGAATGATGAGCATGTAAACAAGCTAATTTTTTCATACTTTTCCTCCCTTTCTAAAACAAAAAACGTGAATGAACCATTATTACATGCAGTTCCATTCATTTAATTCTTGTTTCATTTTTTCAAACCTGCAAAACAGTGAAATCTTACATGCTTTTTAACAAACTTTTTTGCGCTTGTAAAAAAGTTTTTTTGCATTTCCCCCTCTAAAATTGCTAATATAGTAGAGTAGAACTTTTATAGAGAGTAGGAAAATTATGCACAATGGAATTCGGATGACAACTTTAGTGAAAAGGGCTCTGTTGATTTGCGCTGGGGTATTATTTACATACGAAGCTGCTTACGGATCAACACATATCGCTCTAGCAAGTACAGAGGATGAAGCGAAATCTGTTCAACTTGTAAGTGAAATTCAAACGTCCCTTGCTCCGAAAGAAGCTCCAAAGCACTATAACGGGCAAGTTAGAAAAGTCGCTTACTTAACATTTGACGATGGTCCTGGAAAATACACAGCTGAGCTTTTAGATATGTTAAAGAGTGAAAATGCAAAAGCAACATTCTTCCTAATTGGTTCAAACGTAAAAGCTTTCCCTGATCTTGTAAAACGTGAAGATGCTGAAGGCCACTATGTTGGGATGCACAGTATGACTCATAACTACAAGAAACTTTACACAGAAGGTCATTACGTTGATGAAATGAAAGAAGACCAAGGCTTAATCGCTGGCGTTCTAGGAAAATCTCCAGTATTAACTCGTCCATCTTACGGCTCAATGCCAGGGTTAAATGAAGCTCTTCGCAACAAAGTTGTTGAAAATGGTTTAAAAGTTTGGGATTGGACAATTGATTCATTAGACTGGAAATACAACAAAATGCAAGTAGACGCTGCATCTGCTAAAATCGTAGAAAACGTTCTACATGGTGCTACAAACCCAACAGAAGTTATTCTAATGCATGATATTCATCCACAATCAGTTAAAGCAGTACCTGGTATTATTAAAGGGCTGAAAGAAAGAGGATATGAATTAGAAGCCTATAATGAGAACGAACACTTCCCATTAAACTTCTGGCATGATAATCGTATGTAATAAAAAGACTTGATTCCCTCTTGTAGGTTATCAAGTCTTTTTTTATCGTTTTGGGAATTTCCTTTGTTGCTCTTCAATAGAACGAATAATATTCTCCCTATCCTCTTGAGTTATACCGATAGAAAATTCGTATTCTTCTTCCTTACACCATGTGGGGTTAAGTTCCAGCGATAAGCGAATAACAATGTTAAACTCCCCTGCTTTTCCCCCCATAAATTCAAACGCTAAATTTGGTTCTATGAAATCTAGTTCGTTATATTTAGGGTTTGGTAAAGATTCAAACCATTTTATCATGTACTGTAAATCGTATGTTTGTAAAAAAGGATCCATCGTTTCAAAAACTTTATTTTCTTCTGATAGTTTCGCTTTTACTCTTAACCAATTTCTATCACACTCGTCTTTTGCATCTGCATATTGGTAATTTACAACCTCTAAATGTAATGATATTTTTTCATTTTGAAAATTCATGCATAGACTCCTTTTATTTTACCCTATTTTGAAAATATACTTTTCTGTTTCAATATTGATCCTCAAGGAAAATCAAAAGATTTTACAAACAATCATAACACATTTTTTTCAAACCAATCCCTATTTCTTTTATTCAAATTCCCTCACTTTCTTACACTTTAATATTTAAATAAAAAGACTTGAATTCATAATTAGAATTCAAGTCTTTTTATGCTCTATTATTTAGAAAACATTCCCTAGCAATTTCGCAATTTCACTAATTAAAATACCAACAACAGCAAAGTCGGAATCACCGAATGTTGTATTTTCAAATCCTAATCCACCTAATATAGGTAGTAATATAGCTGGTAGGAATGAGATTAATAATCCATTTACAAAAGCTCCAAGTATTGCTCCTCGTCTTCCTCCAGTTGCATTTCCAAATACAGCAGCTGTTGCCCCTGTGAAGAAATGAGGGATTAATCCTGGCACTATTACACTTAATCCGATAAACGGAAGAATAAACATAGATAGTAATCCAGCAATAAAACTTGTTAAAAAGCCAATAATAACCGCATTTGGCGCGAATGGGAAGATTGTTGGACAATCTAATGCTGGTTTGGCATTTGGTACAAGTTTATCTGCTATCCCTTTAAATGCAGGGACAATTTCTGCAATCAACATACGGACACCAGCTAGAATAATATATACACCCGCAGCGAATGTAATTGCTTGCATGAATGAATACACGAGATAATTTTGTCCGTTACTTAATTCTGTTTCGATAAAGTTTTTCCCAGCAAATGGTGCAACAATAAAGAATAACACAGCCATTGTTAATGACATAGAAACTGATGTATCACGTAAAAACCCTAATGACTTCGGTACTTTAATTTGTTCTGTAGATTTTTCCTTATTTCCAAATTTACTACCAACAAATCCTGCTGCTAAATACCCAACTGAACCGAAATGGCCAATTGCGATATCATCCATTCCCGTAATTTTTCTAACATACGGTTGAAGTAGAGCTGGAAAAATGACCATAAGTAATCCTAAAATAATAGACCCACTAATAACTAGTGAAGCGCCTTTCATCCCTGTAGTTGAAAATACAGCTGAAATTAAACATGCCATGAATAAGGTATGATGACCAGTTAAAAATACATATTTAAATCTTGTAAATCGTGCAATTAGTAAATTAGCAATCATCCCAAATACCATAATTAATGCCGTTTCTGTTCCTAAAGTTTGCTGTGCTATCGCAACAACAGCTTCGTTATTTGGAATAATCCCTTTAATATGAAATGCTTTATCAAATATTTTACCAAAAACATCTAAAGCCCCTATTAATATAGTGGCTCCGCCTCCTAAAACGACGAAGCCCATAATTGTTTTTAATGTTCCTGAAACTGTATCTGCAAAATTCTTTTTTTGCAATAGTAAACCACACATAGCAAACAATCCAACTAATATTGCAGGCTGTCCCAAAATATCTTTCATTATTAAATCAAACATAGCACTACTCCCCTTTCACCGTTTCTACATCAGGTGTTTTTGTAATGCTTCTTTAATTTCATTTAAATCTAGAATGTTTGTTAATCCAGCAACTGTGCGAGTACCATCTTCAAGGTTGCAAATGATATCTTTCGCACCTAAATATAGATCTGCTTGTTCTGATTTACTTGATGCTAAATCCGTATGAGAAACTTCAGCTTGCATACCAAGTTCAGTTAATATTTTCTTTACATTCATTTCTATAATAAAACTACTTCCTAATCCATTTCCACATACAACTAATACTTTTTTCATTTCAATCTCCCCTTTAATTAGAATATTTAGCTATCATTTCTAGCATTTTATCTTTTGAATTTGAATGCATTAACATTTCTATGTTCGTTGGTTCAGATAACATCTCACTTAATTGTGCCAATGCCTTCAAATGTGTCTCGTTATCTATAGCTGCTAATACAATAATTAAATTTACAGCATGCTCTTGTTTTTCTGAAAATAACACACCCTCTTTTAGTTGTAATAAACTCATCCCTAATTTTTTGACACCTGCTTCTGGACGAGCATGAGGTATAGCGATTTTAGGTGCAATTACAATATACGGGCCTAACTTCTTTACATTCGCAATCATTTCAGAAATATATTCTTCAGAAATATGTCCACTTTGTAATAAAGGTTCCGACGCAACACGAATTGCTTCCTCCCACGTCTCAACGTGATTCTCAAGCTCTATAAATTCTCTAGTTAATAGCTCGTTTAACATAGGCTTATATTTCTCCTCCTTATCAATATGTACCGGACCACTCATAAACTCTCTCAATTCATTTTTTAAAGATTTTTCATCTAAAATGTCTGTGTATTTTTGGATAATACCCATCATCATATCAACTGAATCATTTTGATTTTCGCCATATAAAGCTACATTGACTTTTCGTAGTAACGATGCTTTTTCGGAATCGGTCAAAATTGGATTTACCATAAAGATAGGAATTTTCCCCTTCTCCAGTTCAGTTGTAGTAATAATACAATCTACATCAAATGTATTTGATTCATATTCCCGCTTTGAAATGGCTTTTAAAATATCTACACTTGAAAACACTTGCTCTAATTGGTACTGCAACATACGTGATGTACCAATACCATTTGGACAAACAAGTAGCGCGGTTTTTCTTGGGCTGGGAACGATTCCCTCTTTCCTCATCCAAGCACCAAAGTGCATAGTAATATATGCCATTTCATCATCTGAAACTATTTTTCCAACATATTCTTCAAAATGATGAATTACTTTTTTTGTAAGAGTATATACTTCTTCATAATTTTGCTGGATTGTATAAAGTAATGGATTTTCTATTTCAATCCCGTACTTTACACGATAATATGCCGGTTTCATATGCAGATATAGGTCTGAAGCAAGTCCTTTAAAATCTTGAAATATAACACAAGCATAATGTTGAAAATCCTTTATCATATATCCGACCATTGAATGTATTCCATCAATCTCACTTTTTTCAAAGTCTTTTTGTTGAGCATTTACTTTTGCTCCTAACAAATGAGTCGTAATATAATAAATTTCATCTATTGGAAAATCCACGAAAAATACTCTTTCAAACTGTTTTGCAATATATTTTGCTGCTTCAAATTGTTTTGTTTCTCTTAGTACATCCTTTTCAGCATCTTCCATCTCAACACATTTTCCATTTACAATACGATTGCGGAATAAATACATGTAAACGCTTAAACTTTCAAGTACCTCATCTGTGTACTGGACCCCTAAAAGCTCTTCACAATTTGATAAAATATTTTTTATTATAAGAAGTTCCTCGTGATCTTTATTACCTTTTACATTTTTATTATCATTCGTAATATATTTCACATGCGATATTAAATATTCCCATCCATGCTTTGAAATTATTTGTGAAAGATTTAAGATTAATATATTTCGTTTTCCATGTTCATTCCCTATAATATTGTAGCCATGTTTACGATTAAAGTTTAATGCGAGCTTAAACTTCACTAACTCTGCTTTTATTTTTTTCAAGTCAGCAAGAGCAGTATTACGACTGACTTGCACAAGTTCTATTAAGTCTTCTAATAGAATCCTTTTCTCCATTGTTAGTATATAAAGAACCAGCAATATTTTTCGTTCATGTGGAGAATATTCATATTGGCTTGTTGTAAATCCATTTAACTTTTTTATCACTCTTTGCTTCGTTTCATTATCAAAACAGTAGCCTAAAGGGCGAATATATTCATATGAATTTAAATCCTCTGCAACTAACCAATCTTCTATTTTCTTCATATCATAATAAATTGTTCGCTTTGAAACTTGTATGACTTCCATTAATTGAGATACAGAAACATAGCTATCCGCTTGAATAATTTGCTGTAAAATACTTATACTTCGATTATCTAATATCATATATGATATACACCCTTTCTATACTTGTTCTTAAATAGAATTGCAAGTATAGATACTAACTTTGCAAAATTAGAGTTTGAAATCGCTTTCTATTAATATCTTATCTTGTATCTCTTCTAAAATTAAGTCCAAATTCTTGTTTATGCACAGTGCAATGATTGTACTTTCATTTAAAAATTTTACTATATACATGCGGCATATGAAATTATACAATACGATTTTTTATTTTAAAGACAATTTGTCAATCTAAGTGCGACAGTTCTTCCTGAAACCCTTCATGGGCAGTTTTCTGTATGAAGTAAGTGATGTGATAACTTCTACTTTATACGAAGCGATATGGGCTTTTTTCTTTAGGTGTCGCACTTAATAATACAATGTATCGATACATAAAATATTTTTAACTCATTACCCTCTGTACATGAAATAAATTTGATTTGCGATATAATCTGAACTAAAGTGAAGTCCATTCCTTATCCACCACATGATAATACCTACCAATGAAGCTGTTTTAATATCAACCGCAACATAATCATCAGGCAGATCCTTTTTCGTATTCTCTCTTCTCGTTTCTATTAACTCTTTTAAAAATAAAAATAGTTGCTCCTCAAATTGATTCATTTTAAATAATATAAATAAATAATTTCGATGGATATATAAATAATCAAGTAATTGTGTTAGCTTTTGTTTTTCTGATAAATCTTTTGCATGTATTAAATCAGCTATTTTATTTGAAAGTTCATTTGAAATCTCATTCGTGATTTGGTCTAGTAAATCTTGAATATCTTGATAATGTAAGTAAAAGGTTGTTCGGTTTAATCCTGCTTTTGTTGCGACTTTCTGAACCGTTAAACTTGAAATACTAGGATTCTCACATAGGAGAGAAAAAACAGCATTTTTAAACATTTCTCTTGAACGAACTGTACGAGGATCTTCTTTTTTAGGTGTAGACATTTTGAAACTCCTTTATAGATTTTCTCTTTACTTACTCGACAGTGCATACCTTCTATGTCGAGTAGTGAACATTTTCAACAAAACTGTTCATGGTCAAAGAAAATTTATTTTGTTACCATTAATTTTATCGACACAATGTCGATAAATCAAGACGACAATGAAGGAGTTTACCAATGCAAAAGGAAATATCAGAAAGAAATAAAAAAATTATATTAATTGTGCTCATTTCCGGTTGTTTTTTATCAACATTAAATCAGACGCTATTAAATGTAGCGATGAGTAATTTAATGGAAGTATTTGATGTTACAGCTGCAACCGTGCAATGGCTATCAACAGGCTTTATGCTCATAAATGGCGTTCTAGTGCCAATTACTGCATTTTTAATGAAACGATTTACAACAAGGCAGCTGTTTATTAGCTCGATGCTCTCTTTGTTTATCGGGACTGTTCTTTGTGCATGTGCCATGAATTTTGGCATTTTGTTAACAGGAAGAATGATTCAAGCAGTTGGGGCAGGAATTATTATGCCACTAATGATGACAGTTATTTTATATTTATACCCTAGTGAAAAGCGTGGCAGTATTATGGGAACCATCGGTTTCGCCATAATTTTTGCGCCAGCCATCGCTCCAACATTATCTGGCTTTATTATTGAATATGTATCATGGAGATGGTTATTTATTGGATTCGCTCCATTTGTATTAATCGTTATTATTCTCGCGCTAAAATATTTAATGAATGTTGCTGAGACAACAAAAGCAAAATTAGATATCGTAAGTGTCATTTTATCAACGATTGGCTTTGGTTGTATTATATTCGGATTTAGTAGTGCAGGAAGTAAAGGATGGGATCATCCAATTGTTATTACTACAATTATCATCGGAATAATTGTTACAACTCTATTTTGTTTACGTCAAATAAAGTCTAGCGATCCACTATTAAATTTATCCGTATTTAAGTATAAAATTTTCACTCTTACATCAGTCATTAACGTACTCATTACGATGATTATGTATGCTGATTTAATTCTTTTACCGATTTACTTGCAAAACGGACGAGGTTTTACTGCTTTTGAATCAGGTTTACTTCTATTACCTGGAGCTGTAATTAATGCATTCTTATCACCTATCACGGGTAAAATGTTTGATAAATATGGGGCAAAACCACTCTTTATTATAGGTTTAATATGTATCATTATATCGATGTGGGGTGTAATTGATTTGACCGAATCCACCACTTATATGTATTTAATGGTTCGTACCATTATTCTACGCATTGGACTAAGTTTCATTTCGATGCCTTTAAATACAGCAGGTTTAAACGCTTTACCAAGAGAACTGGGTTCACATGGTTCCGCAGTGAGTAATACCGTACGTCAATTAGCAGGTGCTATAGGAACAGCAGTCATTATTACTGTGTATACAATTCAATCCACTTCACATACTTCACAGTTATCTAGTGAGAACGGAAGCATATCAGCTATGCAAGTAACGAAATTAGCTTCTATCTTCAGCTCAAGTGATGCGTACGTATTTATGTTAGTCTTATCCTTTGTAGCTTTGATTATTGCATGTTTTATGCCTAAAAAAGTAGCACTCCAAAAATCCGAAAGTAAATCTTAAAACAAAAAATCCTACTCGTTTTCTATACGAGTAGGATTTTTTATTATTTATTTCGTTTCCCCGTCTTCAGTCGTCTTCACCTTCGTTTTATCTTTATCACGATTGTTATAGTTATATTTAGAAGGTTCTACCGGTGTAAATCCTTCTGGTGTGTAGAATCGTAATAAGTCACCGTTAACAACTTGGTCGGAGTATTTTAGTGATTTTTGAACCATTTGCTCATTTTGTTTTATTTCATCTGTAAATTCTACAGGTTTCCCAGTCGCTGTATCATAGTATTTGCCGTTAAGTGCAGTAACTGTTGGGCTTACGTAGTTACCGTTACGGAACGGAACGACTTGTTTATGCTCTGGTGATAATAAATCTGATCCGAATTGGACATAATTTTTCGTATCTGTACCTAGTAAGTGTAATAACGTTGGAAGAACGTCAATTTCTCCGCCGTATTGATGTTGTACGCCGCCTTCCATTCCTGGTACGCGAATGATTAATGGTACACGTTGTAATTGAGCATTTTCAAATGCGTTCATTTCTTTACCCATTATTTGAGACATTGCTGCACTATGATTATCTGAAATACCGTAATGATCACCGTACATAACGATAATTGAGTTATCGTATAAACCAGATTGTTTCAAGTAATCAATGAATCCTTTTACAGATTCATCTAAATAGCGTGCTGTTTGGAAGTACGTATCTACTGATGAATCACCTGTTTTAGCTGGTTCAATCGTTGCTTCCGCTTTATCAATCGGATAAGGGAAATGGTTCGATAACGTAATGAACTTCGTATAGAACGGTTGTTTCAACGTTTGTAATAACGGAATTGATTCATTAAAGAACGGTTTATCTTTTAAGCCATAGTTTACTACATCTTTTTCATTCATATCGTAGTATGACGCATCAAAGAATTTATTAAAACCAAATGATTTATAAATTTCATCACGGTTCCAGAACGTTTTGTAGTTACCGTGGAACACTGCTGATGTGTATCCTTGTTGACCTAAAATAGCTGGTGCTGATTGATACGTGTTATGAGCTTTATTTGTAAAAACAGATCCTTGTGGTAATCCAAACATTGAGTTCTCTAACATGAACTCCGCATCAGATGTTTTACCCTGTCCTGTTTGATGGAAGAAGTTATCAAAGTATAACGTATTCGCATCTTTTGTAAATGAGTTTAAGAATGGTGTAACCTCTTGACCATTTAGTTTATAGTTTAGTAAAAAGTTTTGGAATGACTCTAAATGAATATAAATTACGTTCATTCCTTTTCCTTTACCGAAATACTCAGGATTTGGACTTGCATAAGTTGATGTAAGATAGTTTCTAACTTCTGTCATATTATCTCCATCCGCTAATGCTCGTTCTGTTGATGCTTTCGCACTTTGAATACCATCATAAATCGTAAAGTTGTACGCCCCTAAATATTTCACGATATAATTGCGGTCAAATGTTCTAGTTAATAACTCAGGACGGTCAGATTCTGCCAGACCTAAGTTAACGCTAAATAATAAAATACCTGCTACAAATACTAGAGATAATTTATGCTTCGCAACACGGATTGGTTTAGGATTTACAAATTTCGTTGCGACTAAAACAATTAAAATGATTGTATCTAAGAAATATAGTGGATCATATAAGTGTAGCAATGCAAAAATACTACCACCTAAATCTCCAAAGTTATTCGATTGTGTTAATGTCGGGAACGTAATAAAGTCACTGAAAAAGCGATAATATACTACGTTTGCGTATAAAAGTATAGACATTAGCAAATTAATAATAATTAACCAAATGTAAGCTCGTTTCCCTTTTGCGAATAATGCGAGTCCTAAAAATAGAACTGCTGAGCTTAACGGGTTGAAAAACAGTAAGAACTTTTGTATTGTGTTCGATATCCCTAAATTAAATTCTGTCACATATGCAGCATATGTTTTTAACCAAAGTAAAATAACAGCAAATACGAAAAATCCAAAATGATTACTTAATACTCGTTTACTCTTCAATAAAAATTGTTGCATCTCTCCACCTCTTTTGATCATCCAAGGCTTATTTTATATAAGTCTGTCTCTCTATTCAATTTCTCTTCTTCAAATAGATTTTATTTGTTTAACTATATGAAGAATATTAGTAATTATAATTTGTAGCTTTTATTTATTCAACTATTTCTTTTTAAACATTTTGACCTTGGTTTCTATTTAACAAAATACATTTGTAACATTTCCTGTTTTCTCCCAAGGCTCATCCACTAATTATGACTCCACAAACTATAATCCTTTATTTCCTCATTTGCAAACTAACCTATCTCCAATTTTGGTACATTCATGTAAACTACCCAATTTCATAAAATAAAAAGTGTAGTTTGGGCAATTTGCTCAAACTACACTTTTTCGACTACCGTTTATCATCCTTTGTAGCTATTCCCTCTTCTTTTAACCAATTCTTTCAGTCCCATGAATATTACATTCCAATCATGCTCAGAGCCAGCATGACACCCCTTTAAAGCTTTTTCAACATCATATTTTGTCCAATCTTCTTCATGAGCAACGATTATATTTTGTGAAAATATCATTTTAAATCCTTGTTGTTTCTCTTTTATTTCAACTGTGATTTTATCTAATAATTCACTAAACTGCGGCGTTTTTAATGTAAATACTAATTTTTTTAGGACGATTCATTTCGATATATTCCCCAATTGCTCGATAATCTTTTTCGCCACGATGATCAATAATTTCCCAACTCCCTCCTACTTCAGGAGTATTTCCCGTTACTTTATCCGTCCCTTCCAATGTAAAAAACCATTTCTTCATCATTTCAGGGTTTATCCACGCTTCAAAAATTTCTTACCATCGCTAATGTTATTTTTGAATAATTATCCATTTTAATCCTCCCCCCACTTTATATTAAAACGAATATTTGTTTACTTAAAAAAACCCCCGCTCTCATAATAGAAAGCGAGGGTTTTAATCAATTATTATTGACCTTTGTACATTGCATCAACTTGTTTTTGAAGTTCTTGACTTTCTAAGAACTCATCATACGTTGCTACCTTATCAACTACACCGTTTGGCGTTACTTCGATAATACGGTTTGCAATTGTTTGTACGAACTGATGGTCATGAGAAGTGAATAGTAATGTTCCTTTAAATGTGATTAAACCGTTGTTTAATGCTGTAATAGACTCAAGGTCTAAATGGTTCGTCGGATCATCAAGTGTTAATACGTTTGCACCGCTTAACATCATTTTAGATAACATACAACGAACTTTTTCTCCTCCAGATAAAACAGAAACATTTTTCTTTACTTCTTCACCAGAGAATAGCATACGGCCTAAGAAACCACGTAAGAAACTTTCTGACTCATCTTGTGGAGAGAACTGACGTAACCAATCAATTAAAGTGTAATCACTGTTCTCGAAGTACTCAGAGTTATCTCTTGGGAAATGAGCTTGAGATGTTGTTACACCCCATTTGAATGAACCGCTATCTGGCTCCATTTCACCCATAAGAATTTTAAATAATGTTGTCATCGCAATATCGTTACGTCCGATAAATGCAACTTTATCACCTTTATTTAAAGTGAAGTTCACATTATCTAATATTTTTTCGCCATCAATCGTTTTCGAAATACCTTCAACTGTTAATAGGTCATTTCCTACTTCACGTTCTGGTGTGAAACCAACGAACGGATAACGACGTGATGATGGTCTAATATCATCTAATGTAATTTTATCTAACAATTTTTTACGAGAAGTTGCCTGTTTCGCTTTAGATGCATTTGAGCTAAAGCGTGCAATAAAGTTTTGTAACTCTTTTACTTTTTCTTCTTTTTTCTTGTTAGAATCTTGCGTTAGTTTTAATGCTAATTGGCTTGATTCATACCAGAAGTCATAGTTACCAACGTATAATTGAATTTTACCGAAATCAAGGTCAGCCATGTGCGTACATACTTTATTTAAGAAGTGACGGTCATGGGATACAACGATAACTGTATTTTCAAAGTTCATTAAGAAGTTTTCTAACCATTGAATCGCTTTTAAGTCCAAATGGTTGGTAGGCTCATCTAGTAATAGAATGTCAGGTTGACCGAATAAAGCTTGAGCAAGTAATACTTTTACTTTCTCTGCCCCTGTTAATTCAGACATCTTTTTATCATGAATATCTTCACCAATACCTAATCCTTTTAGAAGGATTGCAGCTTCTGACTCAGCTTCCCAACCGTTTAGCTCAGCGAACTCACCTTCAAGTTCTGCAGCACGCATGCCATCTTCATCACTAAAGTCTTCTTTCATGTAAATTGCATTTTTCTCTTGCATTACTTTATAAAGACGTGTGTGACCCATCATTACTGTTTCTAGTGCAGGGAACTCTTCATATTCGAAGTGATTCTGTTTTAATACTGCTAGACGCTCACCTGGCGTAATATGTATGTCACCTGTTGATTGGTCAATTTCTCCAGATAAAATCTTTAGAAATGTTGATTTACCAGCACCGTTTGCTCCAATTAAACCGTAGCAATTACCTGGCGTGAATTTTATGTTAACATCTTCAAATAATTTGCGATCTGCGAAACGCAAACTAACGTTACTTACTGTAATCATTTGTGTCCTCCTACTAATACCGCTTATTTCAGCGTTTTCTCACCGATTGTCTTAAAAAATCGCATATTACGACTCAATTATTGTAGACTATAGCTATTATATAGTAGAAGCTGGATGAATAGCAACGGTTGATTAGCTTTCTACAACGAAATCGAATAGTTTTTATCCATTCCCCTAGCTATTTTTTGTATATCATCGACTTCTTTCTAATATCCCTATTCGCTTCTCATTCTGTAATACATTGAATCATTTTTTCATTTCATATTTTATATACAAAAAACCTGTAGAGAAAACATTCCCTACAGGTTTTTCTTATTTCGTATTCATTATTTTCTCTTTATAACTCTTCAATTTACTCGTCAATCCTATTAAAGCAGGTAACAATATCGGCATTACAATTAAAGCTAATAGTAAAAGAGCAACGCCAACAACGGATGCTACTTGTATAAGTGTCAATACTCCTGAAGGAATTAACGCTGCAAATGTCCCTCCTAAAATAAGTGCCGCTGATAATACGACTCCTCCTATGTGACGAGATGCATTTACAATTTTCGTTACTGAATCCCCTTCTAGCTCATTGTATCGCATCATAACGAAGATGCTATAATCCACTCCTAAAGCGACAATCATAATGAAGCTAAAGAATGGAACATTCCAGCTTAATGACCCTATGTTTAATACATGTGCACTAATTTGTTCACTTATACCAAGTGATGCAAAGTACGCTAAAATTAACGACCCAATAATAAAGATTGAGTTTAAGAATGAGCGTGTAATCACGATTAATACAAGCGAAATCCCTAATAACATAATCGTAGCAGTACGTAGGAAATCTTGCCCGGTTACTTCTTTTAAATCAACGTTTCTAGCTGTTGTCCCGCCAATTGCTTTTTTCGCATCATTTAGTTCTGTTCCCTTTAACGTACCATCTATCGTTTTATTAATTTCTTGAATGATAGGCATCGCTTCTTTTGAATACGGGTTTACGTCTAAAATAATTGTCATTTTAGCAATCTTTCTATTATGTGACATGTACGTATTCAATGCTTTTTGGAAATCTTCTCCTTCTAAAACTTCTTTCGGAATATAAAATTTCTCAGAGCTTTTCGACTCATTTAACTCTCCTAAATATTTTTGAGCGTCACCTAGACCGTTACTTACTTTTCCTAACCCCTCTGTACTTTTAGATAAACCTGATTGCAATTGCCCCATCTTTTCTTGTAAATCTTTCAGTCCAGTTAATAACTGTCCTTGCCCATCGTTTATTTTCATTAATCCAGATTGTAAGTCAGCCGATTTGTTCGAAATTTGTTTTGAACCTGTAGCTCCTTCGTTCAATCCATTTTTCAGTTCAGCAGCTCCTTTTTGTAGTTGCGTTACTCCATTGTTCATTTCCTTTAAACCATTATCTACTTTTAATAATGATTGATTTGCTTCTTTAAATGAACTCATCGCTGCTTTGTGCTGCGTCGCTAATTGATTTAATTCATTTGAAAGAACACTCAATTGCTTCTGAGCTTCTTTTGCAATTCCTAATGTTTGCTGCACATTAGGATCATTTGCTAATTCTGGTTTTGTTTGAATGAAATTGTTCATTAACGTTTCAATTTGTTCATATCCTTTTTTCGCACCATCAATCGCTTGAGAAATACTTCCGAAATATTGATCGTACGAACTTAAACCTTTTTCTAACTGAGCATAACCAGCATGAAGCTGCGAAGTTGCATTTGACAGGGCATTGATATTTCCGTTTAATGATGCTAGCCCATCCTCTATTTGCTTCGCTCCTTGTGCTCCATTGTTTATTCCATTCGATAATTGATTTAAAGCTGTCCCTAATGCTGATACGCCATTTTTCGCTTCATTTGTTCCATCAATTAACTTTTGAACATTTGCAAGACTATTTGAGTCATTACTACCCATTTTATCTTTCGCATCAGTTAATCCTTCATTAATTTCTTTTATGCCACCATTTGCATCTCCTAAGCCTGTATTCAATTCTCCGGCTTGTTTATTTATATATAATTCTTTAATCTTATCTCCAGTTGGACGCGTCGGTGAATATACTTCTGAGACTCCTTTAACTTTCGAGATTTTATCAGTAAGTTCATCTAAAGTTTGTAAACAATTCGCCTCATCTAACTTTTTATCCGATTGAATGACTAACGTACTTGGTGAAGAAAAACCAGGCGGAAAATGCTCTTCTATTACGTTAATCCCCATTTTTGATTCATATTTATTATCCACTTCAAATAAATCATTGTAATTAAGCGTGTTAGAATATTTTAATACGAATGGAATCGATATCACGAATACGATAATTAAAGCGATAAATGGTCTTGCTACTGAATTTTTCGCAAAGAATCCCCATAAACGACTATCCTCATGTCCTTTAAATGTTTTAACTGGATAAAACATTCCTTTTCCTAAAAGCACCATGAAAAATGGATTTAAAGTGGTTAATACGAGTAGTAGTACTGCGACACCAATTGCTACCGCTGAAGTAGATTGATATAATTTAAAACTTGCTAAAGCAAGAGATGCAAAGCCAATTAGTACTGCTATCCCGCTATATAAAACGGTTTTACCTGCCGATTTAAACGTTTCTTTCGTAGCTAAATATGCATTTTCTTGTTTACTTAATTCTTCTTTAAATCTCGTATATAATAAAATGTTATAGTCTGTTCCTACTCCAAACAGGACGACAACTACAAACACTTGCGTAAAGTTTGAAAACGGAAAATTAAATTGATCAACAAGATGGGCAATAATCCCCATTGAAATTAAATACGAAACACCAACTGTAAGAAGAGAAATAATCGGAACGACTGGTGAACGGAATACAATGATTAATACTACAAGAATGAAAATGATCGAAATAACTTCTGTCTTTTTCACGCCCTCTTGAGAGGATGTAAGAAAATCACCCGCTATTAAATCACTTCCTGTTAAGTACGTTGTAACTCCTTTCGTTTGTACTTTTTTATGAAGATTTTTTACAATTTTTGGTATTTTACCATGTTTTTTATCTACCGATATTTGCGTTAAAATAGTCGTATTATCTTTAGAAACTAATTGTTTCTCCAGTTCTTTATTATCTAAATGTGAAACGACTTCCTTAATTCCTAATTGCTCTTTTTCATTTTGCAGGGCATTGATCGTTTTCGTTATTTCCTCTTTTTGCTCATTTGTTAAAGCCTTCTTACTTCCACTATTAAAGACAGCTATAATTTCATACTTTTCAGCCCCTTCTTTATCCATCTCCTTTATCATCTTGTCAGCAATACTGCTTTGTTCTGTATTAGGAATCGTGATTTGCCCTTTTTCCTTCACTAACTGATCCATATTAGGCATCGTTACGATCATTGCAATAGTAATAACTATCCATAATAGAAAAGATAAACTTCTCCAACTTTTTAGCTTGCTCATTTGAATCATCTCCTGTTATTAGAGTTTCATGGTGCATAGAGAATGAATATTCATTCCCTGTTTTTGAAAACATCATTTCGGAATGAACGTTCATTCCTATTATCCTATTAAATTATTTTTCAATTCTATTAAATCACTCCCTGCGGAATGAATATTCATTCCTTTAATTGTACAGACATATCATCTCCTGTAATCGTTTTTATATTTATTTAGGAATGAATGTTCATTCCTGTCCTTATAAAGCTATAGAATCAAATGATTCTAATAGCATTCCAAGAGCTTTCTTCCAATTCTTTTACTAATTCTTTTGAGTATTCTAACTGCCCTGTCGCCATTACTTTTATTAATTTTTCAAGCGGTTGATATACAATAATAATTAAAGCAATTATAGGCAATGGACGAAGAAAACCTTTTTCGATTCCATCTTCAATAATATTCATAAAGAAGCCTATAAAATCGTCAAATATTTTCTTACTCTGTTCATCAAGAAAATAACTATCACAGTGAGAATTTGTAAAAAGAAAAGCATCCACATTGTTTCTCGCAAATTCAAATAAACGGTTATACGTATGACTAAACTGTTCTCGAATATTTGCTTCAACAGGAAAATCAGTTTTTATTGTTTCAGATAGCTGTAGCATGCTTTTTGAAAATAATGAGTTAACGAGTGCCTCTTTATTTTCAAAATAGCGATAAATAGTACCAGCGCCGACATTTGCTTTTTCAGCGATCATCGGAATTGTCGTACCATCGTAACCACGCTCTGCGAAAAGTTTTATAGCAGCATCAAAAATATCCTCTTGCTTATTTTTAGCCATTTTTCTCACCTCAATTTTCAGGAATGAAAATTCATTCCGTTTATAATTATAAATTACATGAATTAAAAGTCAAGTGTGTAAATACGCTATTGAAACATTTATCAAATAACACACTCAATTAAGATATTAATACATTTTTTGCGTTATCCCATCAAAAAATTTCTTTGTATCATCATGACTTAAAACCCTCAATACATCTTGTATCTTAAAAAATTGAACTTGACTTATTTCATTATCTTTTGGATGTAAATCTATTCTGTCACCTATATATTCTACATAAAACATAGTAGTTTCTTGCTCTTCATATCCAATTTTCATTTTGAGTTCTTCAGGAAAGCCAAAGCAAATTTTATCTTCAAATTGTTTTATAACTTTAAACTTTGTAGATCCAGTTTCTTCTTCCAGCTCTCTCAAAATAGCACTCTCTAAATCATTATCTGTATGTTTCACTCCACCTTTAGGAAAATCCCATTCCCCCTTTGACATAGCATATTCTCCATCTATGTCGCTAATTTTCACCTTATGTACCAATAAAAATTCACTGTGTTGGAATACGACCGCACCTACGGCTTGCCTAATCATTTTACTTTTCCTCCTAAAACAATGATTTCACTCTATTAAATAGAAAAGTACTATAATAAAAAGTTTATCATTATAGTACTTTGTTACTCATACATAGCACATGACATTAATTAAAAGAAATCATAAATAAACGGCTTACGCACCGGCACTACATTCTCAAATGCACGTATCTCCTCTTCGCTACCGCTTATTAAGTCTATTTCATTTAATTCTAGCGGTCGCTTGTAACCAAACATAATAGTAGATAACGCATTAATATCGATTTGAATTCCATTTTCTTTTGCTGTTTCTTCTTTAACGATTGTTATTTCATTATTTTTAAGTTGAACCGTTACGTTATTCCACGGAGCAAATGAATCTGTAATATGTAAAATTACTTCTTTCTCTTCGTTGTTCCAGTTCCATTCATATTGTTTGAAAAACTGTTCTACATCTACAATTCTTCCCATGAAATATGGAGTTACTTCTGCTTTTACTCGTGGTTCTTGTAATGTGTAAAGAAGTGGTTCTGTCTCACTTAGTATCATTTCTAGATCTTTAATCATAGAATCATGTTGGCAAATGAAATTCCAAAGACCATTTCTCGCTTCATTATGTAATGGGACAAATTCTTTTACTGTCATTTTAGAATTCTCTATTTTGTATAAAATGTAACCAGCCGCCGTTTTATTTTCATCATAGTAAACTGCCAATGTTAAATCATGATACACCGCTTGTAGCCACCATTTACGTCCGCGAACTAACATACCAGAAAATCGTTCTGCAAATGTTTCATATAGATTCTCTACTTCTTCTGGATGATTATCTTTACTAAAACGTTTCACTGTACCATTCACTTGTTTTTTAATTATTAAATCGCTCTTTGTCATCTGACATACGATTCGATTCGCACAAAGTTCCCAGCCGTATTTACGATAAAATGAAACTGCAAATGGATGTAACATCGATACACTATATCCATCTCTTTTCATAGTTTGTAGTGAATGCTGAAGTAACTCTTTTACATATCCACTTCTTCTATATTCCGGATACGTCGCTACCCCCGCAACGCCGCCCATTTTAAACTTTTCTTTTCCTATGTAAATATGAAAAGGAATTAAGTGCAACTTTGCAGCTAACTCTTCTCCTTCCATAATACCGTATATTTGATGGCTTTCCTTCATTCGTGTAATTTGCTGCTCTACTCGTTCTTCATTTGCTTTATATTGAAAAGCATATTCTGATAAACGTAATGCTTCTCTAAACTTATCTTCTTTTAATTGTATAACGTTCATATATTTCTCCTCCATTCCTCGTTTGAATTATACCACAATTCAAACTATTATAATTCGGTAAGTGAAATTACGAGGATGTTTCAACAAAAGATATCGATTTAGAAACAATCTAACATAAAGGCTCTTTTCAACTGCTTTCTATTGGCGGCATAAGAATATTAAACGCCTTGCGTTCTCTTGGGTTTGCGAAGCTAAGAGGTACCATTGAAAGTGATGAAACTTATGACAACGGCAACATTACGGGCATAAAAAAACCAGTTGATTGAGAGAAACTGGTTCAATAAAGGTTTTATATTGGATATTCATTCAACCAAATTAATGCTTGTTCATAATCATCGAAAAATTTTACGGATTCTTTTGTATTGGATTGTTGTAAATAATTCATTATCTCCCCTTCTTCAAGGAGAAACGCAATTGCCTTACTGTGATTCAAAATGGTTTCATTGAAGAACTTATCTTTCCATGCTTTTTGAACAGAAAAATGATCTGGCGTGTATCCTTTTCTATCCACCAACAATTTGTATTTCCGACCCTCGGAAATGAATTGCTGACAAACCTGCTCGAAGCCATTAAACCATTCATAAACATCAGCTGTATTAATCTTGCCAATTAGATGGGTAACAATTAAATCCCCTGAAACTGTTGTGCTGATATTCTGTTTACTCAACTTGGAACCATCTCCCTTAGTTACAATTATGCGTAAAAATCTCATAAAATCAATAAGGATAAAATTCTTACGTAATAAAGCAACATTATTTAAGAAAAAAGCCAACATAAAAAAGCAGATACATTGCATATCTGCTTCTCATCACTTTATTTAGCTAACGTTTGCAGTTCTTCAAAAAATGTAGGATACGATACACCTACTGCTTCTGCATCTTCAATCGTTGTTTCTCCTTCAGCTATACAGCCGGCAATCGCAAGCATCATTCCAATGCGGTGATCACCGTGACTATGTACTGTATTTCCTTTTAGCTTACATTTACCGTAAATAATCATTCCGTCGTCGGTCGCTTCAATACGAGCTCCTAGTTTCGTTAGTTCAGCAACGACTGTATCGATACGATTCGTTTCTTTCACTTTTAGCTCGTGTGCATCTTTAATGACTGTAATTCCATCTGCTTGTGTTGCCGCTAAAGCGATAATTGGGATTTCATCAATCAGTCGTGGAATGATATCTCCACCGATTTCGATTCCTTTCAGCGGCGATGTTTCAATTGTAATATTTGCAGCAGGTTCTGATGCTCCTTCGTTAATCTGCTCTACAGTAAACGTAGCGCCCATTTTCTCAAGAACATCAATAATACCTGTACGAGTCGGATTCATTCCCACATTTTGTAATAGTAGTTTACTATTTGGAATAATTGCACCTGCTACTAAGAAAAATGCCGCTGATGATACATCACCTGGCACTTGAACATCTGTTGCGGTTAACTTCTGTCCTCCTGCTAGTTTCACTGTTTTCCCCACGCGAGTTACTGTAACGCCAAACGCCTCAAGCATTCTTTCTGTATGATCGCGGGAAATATGAGGTTCTGTAACAGCTGTTACACCTTCTGCGCGAAGGCCTGCAAGTAAAATAGCTGATTTCACTTGCGCACTTGCTACCGGTGAAGTATATTCAATCGCCTTTAAATTCCCGCCTCGTATTGTGAGCGGCGTAAACGTTCCGTCTTTTCGGCCATCAATTTTTGCACCCATTTGCTTTAGTGGATTTGTTACACGTTGCATCGGTCTCTTCGCAATTGAAGCATCACCTTGCACGCAAGAAAAGAATGGTGTGTTTGCAAGTATTCCTGACATTAATCGAATCGTTGTACCAGAATTACCAACATCTAATACAGCTTTTGGCTCTTGTAAACCTTCTAATCCTGTTCCAATTACCGTAACTTCGTCTCTATTTTGTGTAATCTCTACTCCCATTTCTTTAAAACAAGAAATAGTACTTAAACAATCCGCACCAGGAAGAAATCCTTTAATTGTTGTTTTACCTTCCGCGATTGCGCCAAACATGACAGCGCGATGGGAAATTGATTTATCTCCAGGGATTGTAATTTTGCCATTCAATCCGTTATTTACAGTTTGTACTGTTTTTTCTTTCACGTTGTCACCCTCCTCATTAAATTGTTTCATACGTTTGGTATTCTTCTTTTCCGAGCGCAATTTTTGCCTGCGTTCGATCCTCTTCTCTTTGGAAACTAATTCGTAAAACTCCGAGCAATCCTTCTCGCGCTTCTAATATTTGCAAGTTCGTAATACTAATTTCTTCTTCTGCTAGAATGCTTGTGATATGGGCTAATGCCCCTACTTTATCTAAAACGTCGACGTATAAGTCGTGATAGGCAGGAATCGCCCCTCTTTTTCGAACTGGTAAAGAGTCACGATATTCTTTCGCATCTGCAAAATAACTTTGTATTTCTCCTGCATCTCCTTTAGAAACCGTCTTATATAGCTCTTCCATTTCTAAAATCCATTCTTCTAATAGTTCCAATAAATGCCCTCGATTTTGCTTTACGATATCACTCCACATTTTCGGACTACTTGATGCAATACGTGTTATATCTTTAAATCCGCCTGCCGCTAGTTGATGAATAAGCGGATTATCACCAGCATGTTTCTCAACTTGTTTTACTAATCCTGCTGCAATTAAATGTGGGAAATGACTAACTATTCCTGTTATATAATCATGTTCTTTTGTATTTAATACAAGAAAATGAGAGCCTGTTCCTTTTAACCATTCTTTCAACTCTTCTACTCGCTCATCTAATACATGATTCATCGGTGTTAAAATGTAAAATGCATTTTCAAATAAATGCGCCTTCGCACTTTCAACTCCTGTTTTGTGAGAACCTGCCATCGGATGTCCGCCGATAAATGAAACTTGCTTTGTTAATAAAGCTTCTGCTTCATTCATGATTGTCCCTTTCGTACTTCCTACATCGGTAACAATGACATCTTCTCGTAAATGAAATGATGCAAGTTTGTGTAACAACTTTTTCGTTTCTTCAACTGGAGAGGCAAATACAATTAAATTTGCCTCCTCACATGCACGCTGTAAATCTACTGCTACTTCATCAACTACATGTAATTCTTTTGCGCGCTCTACTTGCTCTTTAAATATGTCATAACCGATAATCGTTACATCGTGCTCTTTTTTAATCGCTAATGCAAGAGAGCCTCCTATTAATCCAGTACCGATTAATACTACCTTTTTACACATTTGCCTCATCTCGAGACTTACCTTTTTTATTTTCAAAGTGTTGTTTTAACACTGAAATCACTCCTTCATTTTGTTCCCTAGTTCCGATTGTAATACGAACACCATTTGGAAACGGACGAATAATAAACCCTGCATGCGCACAAGCTTCATAAATTTCCCCAGCATCATCTACCGGCAAGAAGATAAAGTTCGTTTGCGACGAATAAAATGGAATTTCATTTTCTGTACAAAAACTCTCGTATTGTTGTAATCCTTCTGTATTAACACGAACTATTTCTTCAATAAACGCTTCATCGTTAAAAGCAATCGTCGCTGCTTTTTGCGCTAATGAAGATACGTTAAATGGCAAACGTACGACATTTAATTTCTCGATTAACTCTTCCTGTCCAATCGCATAACCAACGCGGAAAGAAGCTAATCCGTACGCTTTAGAAAACGTTCTAAGTACAAGAATGTTGTTATGTTTTTCTAGAAGCGGTAATGTCTCAGGGAAATCTTTTGCTGTTACGTATTCATAGTACGCTTCATCAATGACAATTAACGTATTTTCACTAATGCTTTCAATGAATTGAGTCAATTTTCGCTCATTCACATATGTGCCTGTCGGGTTGTTCGGATTACAAATCCATACGATTTTTGTATGTTCATCAACTGCTGAAGAAATTTCATCTAGATCATATACACCGTTCTTTAAAGCAATTTCTTTCACTTCACAGCCTTCAATAATTGCATGATGACGGTACTGAGGGAATGTCGCGCCAGCAGTTACGATATTATCTCCTTTACAGAGCACTGCACGACTTATAATTTGAATGACTTCATCAAGTCCACTACCACAAAGCACTTGTTCCATTTGCACTTGTAATTTCTCTGCAATTGTTTGACGGAGTACTTCAGCACCTCCGTCAGGATATAAAGCATGTTCCTGCCACGATTTTTGTAATTCTCCTAAAACACGAGGTGAACAGCCAAATGGATTTTCATTTGATGCTAACTTAACAAATGAATGATTCCCGTATACTTCTTTCATTTGCTCTGGTGATTTACCTGGTTTATACGGTTGTAATGATGATAGTTGATCTTTTACTCGCATGTTAAATCCACCTTTTCATTAAAATTCTTTTGCGTATTTGTTATGTTGCGAAATATTTTGTTTTAGTAATTCCATGCGATCTTTTCCGAATTGCTCGACTAGTGCACCGGCAAGTTCCCATGCAACGACAGCTTCAGCTACAACACCTGCTGCTGGTACTGCACAGCTATCAGATCTCTCAATACTCGCTTGGAACGCTTCTTTCGTATCAATATCTACGCTTGCTAACGGTTTATATAATGTAGGAATTGGCTTCATTACGCCTCTTACGACAATTGGCATACCTGTTGTCATACCGCCTTCTAAACCGCCGGCATTATTCGTATTTCTCGTGTATCCTTTTTCTTCATCCCATAAAATTTCATCGTGCACTTTACTTCCCGGCTGTCTTGCCGCTTCAAAACCAATTCCGATCTCAGCACCTTTAAACGCATTCACGCTCATAATAGCACCGGCAAGTTTTGCATCTAATTTGCGGTCGTAATGAACGTAGCTACCAACTCCAATTGGCATTCCTTCTGCAATGACTTCGACAATACCGCCTATAGAATCTCCGCTACTTTTCGCATCATCAATCGCATTCATCATTTCTTGTTCTACTTCTTTATCTAAACATCGAACTGGTGAATTTTCAGTTATCGTTTGAATTTCTTCAATTGGTAAGTTTGAAATACGCTTCGCTTGTACCCCACCAATTTCAAGAACATGTCCTGTGATTTCCACACCTAGTTCTTTCAAAATTTGTTTCGCAACTGCACCAGCAGCAACACGAACTGTCGTTTCTCTTGCAGAAGAGCGCTCTAATACGTTTCTTATATCACGATGGCCGTATTTAATTGCCCCGTTTAAATCCGCATGTCCTGGACGTGGTTTCGTTATAGTACGTTTCATTTCTTTACTTTCTTGCTCCGAAATTGGTTCAGCACCCATTACTTTCGTCCAATGTTTGAAATCATCATTTTTTACGATTAACGTAATTGGTGAACCAAGTGTCATTCCGTGACGTACACCACTTGCAATTTCAACTGTATCTGTTTCAATTTGCATGCGTCTTCCGCGCCCATGCCCTTTTTGTCTTCTTAATAATTCTTTATTAATATGTTCCGCTGTTAATGTTAAACCTGCTGGTACACCTTCTAAAATAACTGTTAACTGCGGCCCATGTGATTCTCCAGCTGTAATGTATCTCATTTCTCTTGCCCCTTTACTATTTTTTTGTACAAAAAAGTCCCTACTGAGCGCTCAGTAGGGACGATGTTTATCGCGGTACCACCCTAGTTGTAGACTTCTTTCGTCTACCTCTCTTCTTCTTTAACGATCGTTTGACCGTCTTTCTCTCCAAAAGTTGGCGGGAAAGATGCTCCAAGGCTGTAATTCATGCTTACCTTTGTACTGATTCACACCGGCCATCAGCTCTCTTTAACAGTGAGATAAGCACTACTGTTTCCTCTTCAGTGCATTTATGATATGGAATTAAGATAATTTATTTTTGAAACCTTTTAACTCATCCATGAATCTATGGAATTCTGGAATATCCATTTGTTGCGCAGAATCTGATAACGCAACTGCTGGGTCTGGATGAACTTCAGCCATTACTGCATCTGCTCCAATTGCAAGTGCCGCTTTCGCTGTTGGTAATAATAAATCTCTACGTCCTGTTGAATGTGTTACGTCAACGATAACTGGTAAATGTGTTTCTTTCTTTAAAATCGGTACTGCTGAAATATCTAATGTGTTACGTGTCGCTCTCTCGTATGTGCGAATACCGCGCTCACAAAGAATAATTTGGTCATTACCTTGTGCAATAATGTATTCCGCTGCATTAATGAACTCATCAATTGTTGCTGCTAATCCACGTTTTAATAATACTGGCTTATTAACTTTACCTACAGCTCGTAGTAAATCGAAGTTTTGCATGTTACGTGCTCCAACTTGAATTACATCAACGTATTCTAGCGCCATTTCTACGTCATTCGGATTTAAAATTTCACTAATAATCGCTAAGTCGAACTCATCTGCTACTTGTCGTAAAATTTGTAAACCTTCTACTCCTAAACCTTGGAAATCGTATGGAGACGTTCTCGGTTTGAAAGCACCGCCGCGCATTAATTTAAGTCCTTGATCTTTCATCGCTTGCCCTACTTGGCGAACTTGCTCTAAACTTTCTACCGCACAAGGTCCCATGATGAACGTTTGTGTTCCGTTTCCAATCAATTCACCTTTAACATTAACAATTGTATTTTCTTTTTTCTTTTTACGTGAAACTAGTAATGCTTTACGGTTATCATCTTCTTGTAATTCTAAGCTTGCTTTGAAAATCGTTTTGAAAATATGTTGAATCGTTGACGTTTCGAATGGTCCTTCGTTATGCTCTGCAAGCATATCAAGTACTTCACGCTCACGTACTGGATCAAAGCGTTTCGTACCTTGTACTTGTTTTTGCTCCCCAATCTTTTGAACGATTTCACCGCGTTTGTTTAATAGGTGTAATAGTTGTAAGTTAATTTCATCTACCTGTTTACGTAATTGATCTAATTCATGATTTGCCATTTGGAAATCCTCCTCTAATGTTTTAAAAGTATAGTAAGAGAATAAAAAATTCTCTATTTTCTGAACTGGTTAATTATACAAATTTAAAGTGGAATCGATACCTCTTCTTATTTTAAACTAATAATTACCATAAAGACACTAACTACTAGTTAATAAGCCACTTTTTTGTACAAAAAAGCCCTACTGATTCAATCAGTAGGGACGATATTTATCGCGGTACCACCCTAGTTGTAGACTTATTTCGCCTACCTCTCTTCATTGTTAACGATCATCTGACCGTCTTTCCCTTCATAAAGACAATAACTATCTTTACTACGAAAAAGATGCTCCAGGACTGTAATTCGCTCTTGTTTTTGTACTGGTTCACACCAACCACCAGCTCTCTGTTACAGGGAAACAACAACTACTGCTTTTCCTTTCAATGCATGACTATTTTATTTTCAAGTTGGACCACTAAAATACAAAAAGTCCCTACTGAATAAATCAGTAGGGACGATATTTATCGCGGTACCACCCTAGTTGTAGACAATATTTCTGTCTACCTCTCTTCACTGTTAACGATCATTTGACCGCTTTTCCTTCATAAAGACAATAGTATCTTTACTACGAAAAAGATGCTCCAAGACTGTAATTCATGATTATCCCTGTACTGGTTCACACCAACCACCAGCTCTCTGTTACAGTAAGACTAACCACTACTGTGATCTCTTCATTGCACTTTGTTTATTCAAATGTTTTTGAAATTGAATAAGTATGATTCGTATTATAGAACGCTTTTCAAAACACTGTCAATAACTTTTTATATATTTTTTTAAAATTCCACTTCCGCCCTATGATTCCTCTTGTAAATTCTCCGTTACGATTCCGATGCGAATTATTTCATTTTCTATTAAATTTAATACATGTCTTTCTACTTCATACCTGGTTAATAGTTCTTTTACTTGTATGATCTCACTTTCAAGTAAATCGGCTTCTTGACACGTCTGCAGTAAAGTGAAAAACACATTTGCATACAATTCTTTATACGCTTTCATACGCTCTTTCTTTTCAAGTATCTCTATAAACAACTGTTTCATTTCTTCTTGATTAGATTGTCCTTCCACACCTTGAAATTTACTAGAAATAATATTTAATCCTTTTTCTAAAACCTCATCCATGCATAAAACAATACGTAAAAGCATCATATATTCTCTCGTTGTTATTACGCCCATTTTCGGACGTTCTCTTAAAAACACACTAAGCCACGCTGTCCAAAATTTTTGTTGTTCCTTACCACTTAACGTTTTTACGTAGTAGCATAAATACTGCATAAATTTAATTTTATTCTCTTCGTTTTCTTGCATCAAAAGTGGATATAACCAATCTGTTTTTTGCTCCCAATATAATACGCATTTAATAAATACAAAGCTAAGCCATTTTAAAAATGCTTCTCTCGTATATGGATGTAGTGCATCTAAATGTTCTACTGCATACTTAATATATCGTCTTATTTCTGTAAACAAAGGTAGATTAATTTGCGTATAACATAATCCCGCCCACGCATATTTCGTAAGCTCACTTTCTTTCTTTAAATCTAAGTAAGGTAGTACATTTTTCCGACACCATTGCTTCTCAATATGGTATAAAAACGTAATATCTGCTGTTAAACGAGCTAACATAAAGTTCGTTCGTTCCGAAGTAACCCTTACCTGTTCTTCAAATAAAAATAAATATTCATATACATTGCGATCATATAAGTGATCGTACGCTAACAGTTTTAGCAATACAGCTGTCATCTTCCCAACAGGATGCTGTATAGACTCATTGTAAAACTCTTGTTTTCCAATTTTAAAATCTGTTTCCCCTCTCATAACATGTGGAAATACTGAAAAAGCAAAGCGCTTTACAACCCGTATACTGTTTTCTTCTAGCTCTTCTAATCGATTGCTAATTTCATATAGAAAACTACTAATTAGCCAATGAAAAGCAGTATTTCTAATAAATTTCTGCAATAACGGAATGATTTTTTGAATTTGTTCATTCGTCAAATTCCGGTTATTTCGCCACTCTCTTATACACACAAACCATACTTCATTACTAATTTCGTGCACGCCTACTAGTTGATAAGCAAACGAAATACTCCACTCTACATTCAATTTACACGCTTTTGATAACATCTCTAAAAAATGGCGTTGTTCAAAAACACCGTCTCTTGAAAATTGCCGAACTTGCTCCATTATTTCATCGTCTTTCAGCTGTAGTAATCCATCAGCTGTTACATTGCATGTAATACGTTGTTCATTTGCCTCTTTCTTTGGAACACTGTATAGATCTGAAGAAAAATGGGGGTGTTTCTGTTTCATTAGCTCGTATCCTTCCGCCGTACACTTACTATTCGAATCACACGTGAATAGTAAGTCTAATACAAGACAAGCATCAAACGCCCTCTCTTCTGCAAGATACTCTAATACATGTTGAATTACTTCTTCTTTCGTTTCCTCTAAAGCATCTGCGTAATAATTCTTTAAAAGTTGAAACACTTCATGTTTACATGTGAAATCTAACAGAACATCTACATGTAACAACCACTTCAGTTTGTCATCCGCTGTAACGAATACATTATTAATCATTGCTTCAATTGCAATTCGCTTATGAAGTACACTATCAGTTTCTATCATTTCTGTAATATAATGATTTGCTTTTTTCTCATTGTTTTCACATAAATATGTAAGACACTCTTTTACAATTTGAATTAAAAATGTAAAATCATTTTGCTGTAACTCCTGCTCTGAAATTTCTCTATCTCTTCTTTTCAGTGCATTTTGTCTTAATGATAATAGTTGTATCTTTTCTAACCCCGTAACCATAATCGGATTTGCGTAGTAAGCGATATATGGTCTCATTTTCTCTTTCCAAATTCGCTCCACATGAGAAAAAATAGGCATCGGTATACGACTCGATTCCTCGAGTTCAATCGACTCTTGCGTATCATTTCCCCATCTTCTTACACGCTTCAATTTAAGTTTCCCATCTAAAATAAACGTTAATAGCAACAAGCCAATTTCTTTATGCTCAGGGAAAGAACATTTTTGCAATAAATATGTGATTATTTCAATAGAGCTACTATCTTTCTCTGCTGTTTCTAATAAAAGCAATGTCCATCTTGCAAACAACAAAGGGTCCATCGTTTCTTTCGTTTCGTTTAAGTAACTACAAATTGTTCGCCACCATAACGGGGATATTTTAGAATGATTTTTAAAAATCAATTGAAATAGTTCTTTTTGATGACTAAATAGAAATTGCTCCACTAACCATTCCGCAAGCAATTCATCTACTTCATCATAATTTGCTGTAAGCAGAAATAAATTTCTTAGTTTCCCTTCTGCTTCAAGCCATTCCACCCATTCATAATCACGAGCAAATTCAACGAAGTACCGAACGGTTTCAATTTTTTTTATTGACTGTTTTATATAGGATAATTGCTCCTGCTCTACTGATGGAGGAACGGTTACAATATCACGAATACGCATTCTTTTCGTAATATAATTATCCCCCATTAATTCCGCCCACCGCTTCACCGCTTTCACAAGCGCCTGATGATTATTTGCTTTATTCGGATACACAATCGGTCTTATCCCTAAATGCTCCCAATGATATGTATTATCACCTTGTGCGACGAAAGCATAACGCCTTGTACTCGGTGGTAAGCCTGTTGCTAAATATTTCATTACAGGATCATTATGACTATACCCAACGAATAAAACAGTGTAATTTGAGAATAGATCAACTAAAAATCGTCTCGCCCACCCTTCTGTTAGGTAAGCCCTTCCAAAATCACCATCCGTTAAAATTAAAGCTTCTTTCTCTTGTTCTACATTCCCATGTATGTAAGCCAACCCTTTAAACGCTCTCCCTGTCGGTAAAGCAGGTGCATAATAAATATTCAGCTCTCTATTCATTTCTGTAATTACAGACGTAAAATGTTGATCAAAGTTTGTCGTTACAATTCGAACATCCGTATCTAACGGAAACAGCCTTGGAATCGCATAGTGTAATGGATTTGGTTTTGATTTTTCTATATTAACGAGGTCTCTTGCAACTTGATGCACATCTTTCGTTTTCGCAATTTTACCGAGATAATAATCGTGGGGTTCTGTCATCTCACGCCTTTCGACATATAAAGCTTTCGAAATTTCATCAACTAAATCATCGAAATTCGGTAAGTTTGATTTCCCCTTCATAGAAACTCCTGCTCCAACGAATAATACTAACTTACCTTGTTCAAGGTGATCGATTAACTCATCTGGAATTTCTACTTCTGAAGTTATCCACATCCCGGATTCCCCCTTACCTAAAAATGTCATACGCTCTCATTTCACTATAACATTTTTTGATTATTTTTTTAATATTTAGATAAAATTTCAGCATGATAAAGTTTTATATAAATTAAACCGTTCCAATGTATGAACTCCTGTATTTATTGTAAAACTATGTATAAATGGGAGGTGTAAATATTGAATGATATTACTGTAATACTTATCAAATTTATATCATGCATCATCGCTTTTAGTATCGGACTAGCTCTATTTTTCCCAGCAACGCTCGTCCAAATCATTTCTTTTAGTCTCTTCGTCACAATCATTTCTTATATGTTTGTTGATAAAATTATTTTAAATCGAATTGGCAATTCCGCTGCCATTATGACGGATTTCTTACTTACGTACTTAAGTGTTTGGATTTTCGGTAATATTTTATTAGACAACTACATGCAAATTGCATGGGGTAGTATCCTTTCTGCCATCGTCTTTACATTATCAGAAGTAATCGTCCATCGCTTTTCTAATTCCCACACAAGGCACAGCAATGATAACATTCGAATTAATCGCCGGTTTGCATATGGTACCGAGTTTGCTGAAGAACAGAATGTGTTGGATAAAGATAAGAAGAAATAACGTTTTGGTGAAGGAGTACCCTTGTTGATAATGTGGTACTCCTTTTTGTTTTTTTGTGATATCAATACGGTGAATGAAATTATATCAACAATTCGACAAGAAATATCGATTTATCGACAAAGTTTGATAGCCTATCTTCAAATAAAAAAGCTGCCCCATTAAGAGACAGCAACTTCTGTAATTACGCTTTTACTTTTAAATCTTTTAACGTAATAACATCTGCAAATGATCCAAATACAACATTATGATGTTTTACAATATCTTCAGCGCGTAATACATCTGTGTCAAATGTGCTATGTGCATCACTTACTAATGTTACTTTATACCCTTCACTAAACGCTCTTCGCGTTGTCGTATCAACACAGTACTCTGTTTGCATTCCTGAAATAATAACATGCTCAATTCCTTTTTCTTGTAACAGTTCGTTTAGGTTTGTCTTATGGAATGAATCTGGCGTCGTCTTTTCAACGATACTATCACCATCTTGTGGTGCAATCGCTGCATGTACTTGCCAGCCAGCTGTACCTTTTTCTAACGGGTGATTTTTTGGCCCATTATGTTGTACATAAATAATCGGAATACTATTTGAACGACATTCCTCAATAAGATTTTGTAATGTTTCTAAAAACTTTTCCCCATTATGTACTGGCATTCCTGCTGTATACATACCCACTTGCACATCAATAACTATTAATGCTTTTTTCATTTCACACAGCTCCCTTTATTTTTATAAGCCCCTGCATATTTATTATAATTGTTTATATTCTACCATCCAACAATCTTCTAATTTCCCTTCATGCAGTTCATGTTTCTCTAGTACTTTCACCTTTTTAAACCCGCATTTTTCATAACAGCTTATCGCACGTTCATTATTTACTTTAGGATCCATCGCTATCGCTTCTGCTCCTAAGTTCTCCATTATGTATGTAATTGCTGCTTGAACAAGTTTTGTTCCAATTCCTTTTCCCCAAAAGATCGGTTCACCGATAAATTGGTCCATTCCCCATACATTCTGCGATTCTTCATATCCATATAACGCTTTCCATTCAGAATCAACTGGATACATTTGAATGTAACCGATTGGAACGGCATCAAATTCTATTAAACATCTTTTTTCATGACCGTTTGGATGATGTATAAAATGATCAAGCACCTTTTCTACAGATTGCGGATTATCTCGTCCTTCGTAATACTGCAGGACTTCTGGGTCTGTTAGCCATTTTGAAATGATAGGTGCATCGTTTTTTATTACGTATCTAACTAATAATTTTCCCTTTTGGAATAACATAGGTCACCTCCTTATTAGTTACTCTTATAATAACTTTTCTATATGCGGATAGTAAATTTTTCAAACAGCTTTATTTGCATAATCCCACAATAAGAAATTATTCTGTTCAACCTATACTGAGTATCATAAACTATTATTTAACTAACTAAAAGAATGTTTCCCATAATGAAGTTCTTTTGTAACAGGACCTAAAAAACTAAAACAATTTGGAGATGAGACTTTGAAATCAACATTAATTATTCTTCGAGGAAACTCCGCAAGCGGCAAGACAACTATCGCAAAAGAACTGCAAGAGCATTTCGGGCAAGGAACACTTCTAGTCTCACAAGACGTTGTGCGCAGAGATATGCTAAAAGTTCACGATACAATGGGTAACTTATCTCATGATTTACTATTTGAAATTACGAAGTACGGAAAAGGAAAATGTGAATTTGTTATTTTAGAAGGAATACTAAACAGTCGTAGGTACGGTGAAATGTTAAGAGAATTAATACATTATTTCGAAGGAAACGCTTATACATATTATTTTGACTTATCACTTGAAGAAACGATTAGACGGCATAATACTAGAGAAAAACGACTTGAATTTGGAAAAGATTTATTGAGTAAATGGTATAACCCACACGATACAATTGAGGTTAATAGAGAGACTGTTTTTACAGATGATTTCACGCAAAGAGATATATTTCATGCAATTATTACTGATGTTACGATACAAAAATAAGACTGACTCTTTTTGTCAGTCTTATTTTATTATGTTCCTTGTATTTCAGTTTTCATAACGGAACAATCTTTACATAAGTAATAATATATATTCATCTCACCGAACAGAAAATCAACTACTGAAATAAGTTCCCGTTCTTCAAGATCTTGTGTAATTGTAGCAACATATTTCATCTCTTTCGAACAAGTTGGACATCCTAAATCTTCTGGAGCATCATCGTATAGGGGCGCTCCTACCAATCTACATACATATTCCGAACCGAATAAGTCAAAAGCTTCCCAGTAACTATCTTCATCAGTAGGTATATCTTCATTTTTCATATTCGTTAGCTTTACATTAGTTTTTGGAAGATTGACCGGTAGCTTATACTCAGCTTCCATAATCCACTCTTCCGTATTGTCTTGTTTTATTATTTGTACCGTTTTGCCCCCATTACTTAATTGAAAATATTGCGGCTCCCACACCATCGCACAATTCAAGCAAGAGATGAATGGTAATACAATCAATTCATCATTTTTAAGTTCAGCAAGTTTCTCATCTTTCAAATCAAAACAAAAAATTTGATGCATTTTCTCACCGCATAACTTACACAATGGTACTTCACAATCTTGACCACCGAAATAATGATTATATGAATCTTTCCCTTCCATTACTCTATACCCTTTTATTCCATCCCAATGTTCGCCATATAATTCCATTGTCATATTCTATCCTCTTCTCGCTTATAAAGGTAATCCTCGATACTAATCTTTTAATAACTTTCGGTACATAAAACATTTTTTATTGTTGCTAATCATCATTTTTCTCATTCTTATCACCGTTATCTTTTTGGTATGAATACGATAATAAAATAATAACAATTTACAAGAAGACTGAGTTCTGTATCCATTCTGACACTATAGGGATTTGGAACGTTATAAACCCTAGTATAAGACTAAATAAAACAATTACTATTTTATGAATATTTTTCTCCTATTTATCTAATTGTATTTTAATAGTGATAGAAGAACAATATGGTTGTCAGAAATACAAATAAGGATTATATAATTCAATAGGGTTACTTTTACTGCTCACGGTACTCAGCAGCAAAATTAAGGTTTTATTCTTTTACATATCCTTCAAATTTTTTCAATGAATCACATTAAGGTAAAAAATAAAAGCCAGTCTCAATAAAGAGAACTGACTTCTATTTGGATAACCATTATTATAAAATTTTCACTTTAACAGTTTGTCTTCCCCAGTTCATAGCTTTACTTTTTGAACCCATTAAAACATCAATACGATTTCCTTTAATAGCACTACCAGTATCACCAGCAATAGCTTCTCCATAACCTTCTACCCATACTTTAGATCCTAATGGGATTACCTTCGGATCTACTGCAATAATTCTCATATTAGGATTTGTCGTTAAATCATGACCCATCGCAGTTAAAACGCGTCCACCATATGTACCATTTTCACTTGGATCAGCAGTATATGCTGTCGCTACTACCGTTAATTCACGTTTAGCAGACTGTGTGTTATTTTTAGATACTTCTTGTGTCTTTGTTGCTTCTTTTGCTTTCGCTTTTTCTATTTCTCGTGCTTGCGCTTCTTCCTTAGCCTTTGCTATTTCCTGCGATTTTGCTTTTGCTTCTTCTTTTGCTTTTTCTATTTCTCGTGCTTTTGCTTCTTCCTTAGCCTTTGCTATTTCTTGTGCTTTTGCTTTTTCCATTTCTCGTACTTTTGCTTCTTCCTTAGCTTTTGCTATTTCTTGCGCTTGCGCTTTCGCTTCTTCTTTTACTTTTTCTATTTCTTGTGCTTTTGCTTCTTCCTTAGCTTTTGCTATTTCTTGCGCTTTCGCTTCTTCTTTTACTTTTTCTATTTCTTGTGCTTTTGCTTCTTCCTTAGCCTTTGCTATTTCTTGCGCTTTCGCTTCTTCTTTTACTTTTTCTATTTCTTGTACTTTTGCTTCTTCCTTGGTCTTTGCTATTTCTTCTGCTTTCGTTTCTTCCTTAACTTTTACTCTCTCTGTTACTTTCGCTTCTTCTTTAGGCTTTACTATTTCTTCTGCTTTCGTTTCTTCCTTAACTTTTACTCTCTCTGTTACTTTCGCTTCTTCTTTAGGCTTTACTATTTCTTCTGCTTTCGTTTCTTTCTGCTCTTTTGTTGTTTCTTTCGCTTTTGCTATTTCTTGTACTTTTGCTTCTTTCTGCGTTTTTACTTCTTCCTTTGCTTTAACTGCTTTTTGTACTTTCGCTACTCGCTTCGTTTTCTCTTCAGCTTTCTTTTCAATTGGTGCTGTACTTGATAGGAAAGAAACATTTGCATAAGCTGTTTTTCCTTTATACTCAAATTGCAGCCATCCATCTTTTACTTGATGTGTTGATTCAATTACATCATCTTGTTTCAGTCTGCCAAGAATTTCTGATTCTGTGTTTGCTTCAGTACGTACATTTAATAGGTTTGCTGTTACATGATAAATATCTTTTGTATACTCCGAACTTACAAACAATTCTTTACCATTTAAATCAATTTTTGACCATCCTTCTTCAGTATGTATGACCTTTAACTTTTGTCCTTCTTTTACTTTTTCGACAATTTTTGATTCCGTAGTTGGCTTTTCACGTACGTTAAGTACATCCGCTGTTACGATAGTTTCTGCGATAGCAGATGTGGTAAAAGCCCCCAATCCAAGAACTGTTGCTGTTGCTGCGCCAATTATTTTTTTCATATTAGCCTCCATTGCGTTTTTTTGAGTTCTATCAAATGCTTCCATAAAATTAGGGAATTCCACAGAGTATCAAAACATTTGTAACAGTATATTAATACCACTTAATATACTGTTTTTAAAACTTTCTACTCCAATATTATCAAATTTTCATTTCTAATTCTATACATTATAAATCTACTTATCTTCTATAAACTCTTCATGACCTTCTACTTCACACTAGATAGTTGTCGCAATTCCTGCCAAAAATAAACTTACAATTGCTAAAAATGGCGTTCCAGCTATTGCACCTCTTAAGTGAAACTTATAGTCTTTATATCCTTTCATTTCCTCAGTACTAGGAATAACAACAAATCTTGGAGTAATCCAGCAAAATATAAGCCAATCGATTATTAATAAATCTACTAAATTGAAAATCATTACAATCCCAAAAGTATGTAAATAGGCCTCAATATACAATAATTTTCCATGGTGATGTAGTATATATGTAGAAACTAAAGGCGTTCCGAAGAGAATAATATTGTAAATAATTCCGAAATAAAACGTTTGTTTTTTTTCATTTATCGATTTTGGCAAAACTACTTTTTGAATATCTTTCGGATAATCATTTAACCAAAGGCGAGGATTATAATACGTAGACCCTAATATCATAATAGACAGTATAAAAGACATGGAAATACCGACAATCACCATTTGTTCAAATTGCCCCACAAATGTCCCTCCTTATTTGAAATTTTGACGTACGTAATTCACTTAATTAGACATTGTATGCATGTTATGACTTAAAAATTATCTAATACCATTAATAAAAATTTTTCATTACAATCCGCTTTTTCCTAACGTCCATTCTTATTTCTTGCAATATGCATGCAAATTTAATAAAGTGAACATCTAATTAGTGTTGTTGAATTTCGCTAATTATTACAGAGTACATATTTTTTAATTTACATAAAGAATGGGTTGGTGAAACGAATGAAAATCGAACATATAGCAATTTGGGTAAATGATTTAGAATTAATGCGTACTTTCTATACAAAGTACTTTAACGGTAAAGCAAACTCTTTATATCATAATGAAGCGAAACACTTTGAATCTTATTTTATTACGTTCGAATCTGGAGCGCGCCTTGAAATTATGCGTAAGAAAGGCATAGAAAACGAGCCTAACCTAAATATCACTGGCTATGCACACATGGCTTTCTCTGTTGGTAGTGAAGAACGTGTAAATGAACTAACAAAAACGTTAAAAGAAGCTGGTTCTCCTTTATTAAATGGACCACGTTTCACTGGAGATGGCTATTACGAAAGTGTAATTAGTGATCCGGAAGGCAATCAAATAGAGATCACTATTTAACTATCGTTTATCTTTTCTGAAGAACTAATAAAAATTCGTTTGGAGGAACCCTATGCATAAACTGCATTTCAAAAAATTTGAAGCAACAGATTTTAGTCCATATTTCCAGCTCGTATCAAATGAAAGAGTGATGGCACAAATTACAGAGCGTGCTATTCCGCTAGAAGAGGCACAAAACGACTATGAAAAATTGTTAAGGCGCAATGAAAAGCATAAACTGTTTGGGTCTTATAAAGTTTATGACAGTGCAACAAATGAATTTATCGGCCTTGGACATGTAACAGTGAATGAAGATAATGTAAAAGAAGCTGAAATTGGGTATATGATTTTGCCAGAGCACTGGGGAAAAAGATATGGTAGTTATATTGCAAGAGAATTAATTGAAATAGCGAAGCAGACAGATGTAAGCGTACTAAAAGCAATTATCGATCCGAGCAATACCCCCTCTCGGAAGATTTTACTAAACGTTGGTTTTACATCTGAAAAAGTTTGCGAGATTGATGGATTGCCTGGGGAGATTTTGAGTACATATATTTAACTATATAAAAAGGCAATGCTACATTTGAACTAACCGTAGCATTGCCTTTATCTTTTTTTATTATAAAAGTCCCATTTTCACCTTAATACGAACTAAATCACTATTTCTTTATCTCGTCTACTACACTTTGAACTAAAGAGATAAGAGCTTTCTTTGTATCCTCATCTGTTACTTTTGCATCATCACTAAATTTAGTTCGCACAGATGGGATTAATAACGAGCCATTTTGAACGACAATTGTATCTAGCATACCTAGTGTAAGTAATAAAGATTCATGGGCTTTATCCCCTCCCGCAATTGATGGTGAAGCTGTTATAATAGCCACTGGCTTTTTATAAAGTTCCGCTGATGAAACAAGCCATTCTAAAGCATTCTTCAAAACTCCTGGAATACTTTTTGCATACTCTGGTGTACAAATAATAAGTGCATGTGCTTCACTTAATGTCTTTCGAAATTCTTCAACAACAACCGGTGCTCCAACTCGATCTACATCCGGATTAAAATGAGGTAGTTCCTCTATCCCATTATAAATAGTGTAATCTATACCTTCTGGAATAAATGCTGCTAAAGTTTTTAATATGTTTGTGTTGGATGATTCTTCCCTAATACTTCCTGAAATCGCTATGATTTTTTTGTGTATACTCATATGATCCCCTCCTACAAACATCATACTTATGCAGCCAGAGAAAAATCAAAAATATTGAACTATTTAACAAGCTGTACATTCATCAATTTTGACATCTTGCTTTTGATTCCCTAATAAAAATACTACTGTCTATAAATATCTTTACTTGCTAATTTATAAATAACTCGAAAGGCTTCTTGGTCCCCAGACTCCATTTTATACAGCCATTCTTTTAATTCTACTTCATCCAAAATTACGTTCCCCTCTCATGAGCTTTCACACTATATTCGCCCGTTTCTCACAAAAGGTTCATTTTACATAAAAATTTATTTATTACAATGAAAATATACTATATATTTTACAGAAAGGAGGATTCGTATAATGAACAAAGAAGACAAACTTTATGCTGAAAATGTATTAAAACATCTCTTCATAGGAGCACAAGTTGATGGATTGTAATTTGGTATTTCTCCAACAACTATAAAAATTCATTTTACAAATTTTGAAGCTGCAGTTGATTATGATGGGCAATTATATATCAACATCGAATCGAAATGGGTTTTATTTCATACTCCACCAGAAAAGTACCCTTCTAATGAGGATGAATTTGACGATTATACTGAGGAGGAAGAATATAAGAGAATTTTTGATGTAAGAAGACAAAAAGTTACAAACATACAACTTGCTAATGAATCTCCGCATTTATTTATAACATTTGAGAACGGGCAAATCATGTTTGTAAATGGGTTTCATGACTATTATGAATGCTGGCAAGCTGGGGTCCAATTTGATGATTGGCTTGTAGTTGCTGCACCTGGGAATGAAATCGCTACTTGGACTCCCGATGAATTTACTAATAAATAAGCCGTCAGAAATCACAATAGAAAAAGTATATCTTGCACAAGGGGAAACAGATTTACGTAAATCAATTGATGGACTAGCGACTGTTGTAAAAGAAGAATTTGAAATTTAAAATCACCCCGTTTTAACAGGAAAAAGTGGCATTTTTACTATTTCTAATGTTCGCTAATGCTTATTGCGTGATTTGGTTTCATTGCTACACAAACCCCAATACCCACTCTTAACTTGATGGGCATGTATAGTGCCCCCTATTAGCATCAACGAGAAGGAATAGACCTTGTAAAAAACATTTATAATTCCACTGATACGCAGAAAAATAAAAAGAGAATAATTCAGAAATTCCCTATGAATCATTCTCTTTTTATTTTCATATTTTAACATGCTGGATATGCATTAGAACCCAAATAACGTTCTTTTATAAGTTGACGATGATGAAGCTCATGACCAGCAATAATGTTTGCTAATGCAAGAACCGTGACTTCAGAATTGTTCGCAATTCCCCTTTGTAACCAAGCTTCTTTATCTAAACTTTTAAGCAAATGCATAGTAGATTGGCGAACAACTGTTAAATTCTCAAGAAGATCTTGCATAGATTGCTTATCAAAATCTGCTCTAAGAACATACATATCATCGTTATATCCAGGAAGTTCTGCTGTCTCGCCTCTTGCTATGGAAAGCAATCGATACGCCATGATACGTTCAGTATCCGCAATATGACCGATTACTTCTTTTATACTCCATTTATTAGGAGCATATCTAAAATGTCCCTCACTATCAGAAATATCCTTCAATAAAAGATTCGTTTCCTTCATTTGTTGCTCTAGAATATGTATGATATCTCCATCTGGTATTAAGTTTATGTACGTTGAATAATACGGGTTATATTCATTTGCCTCTGGTCTCTTTTGCATGCTTATCATCCTTTTTATTTTATCCTTATATACAACTTATCATAAATTATTATCATATTAATCAAAAAAAATAATTTTAAAACAAAATGGCCCCATCCTATATAGGATTACATTAACAAAGCGGCTTATCCCCAAGCCCCCAACTAAACCATCTCCCATGCCCTTCCGTTTCCCCAACAGTTTCACAATATTCGTTTCCGTTAATATAATAATCAATATGAAGGTCACGGTCCCACATGTTGTTATATAGGTGGAATACATCACGTTTTGCACCTATTTCTTTAATTTGTTTTTCTAGCTTATGTTTTACATTTTCAGGTATTTGATTTGCGACGTGTGTATGGAAAATGCAGATTACAGCATCTTCCCTTATTTGATTTGCAATGGCTGGAAGAAGTGCTACACCGTCCCCTTCAATTAATTGTACTGATTTTTCTTTTACAAGCGTTGCTGCTTGATCGAATAGTTCAAGTCTTTCTTTATGTTCTGGCCAAATAAGCGCGCGTAACCATAAATAATCTTCTTCATCATTTAAATTATTCACATGTAAATCTAGTCCGATTCTTTCCATAACAGGTGGACTTTGTTCTAAAAAGGAGGGCTTCTTCTCCCCTTTTATTTCTGATTGTAAATGAACATTTGATTGTCTATTTCCATACATTTCTTCCGTTCCATATGAATAACGATATTGATCCCAAAATAGTTGTAATCCCGCACTTGTACCAATTTCTATTAACGCCAATGGTTTGTTCACTTTATTAAATATGTAACAGAAACTTGGATATAAATAGGCACATCGTCTTACTTCATTCGTTTGAACAAGTTTCGTTTGTAATAAAGAGATAATTTCTTCTCGATATACATGGCAAAAATCTTTAAATTGGTAAAAGGCATTTTCAAAATTTATATCAGCATTTTCAACTAAACTTTGATAATAGTTTTTTAAACTGTGCTCTTTTCCTTTTAACAATAAATAATGGACTGCACCTAATAATAAGTTTGGGACTGGTTGACCAGGTTGTGCGTAGGAAGCTAACGTAAGAACTTCCTCATCTTCAGAAATTTTTATTGATAAATATTCGTATAAGTCACTAGATCCTTTACATTCATTCACAGAAAAATTCCGAAATAAGTTTGCGACTTGTTCTTTTGTAAGCATTGGTATCCCCCTTATTTTATTTTCAGAATAATCTTACCATTAATTTGTTATTTGCTCTATTTTTTCAAATTAGATGTAATAAAAACAGATTCTTACAAATTCCCAAAGATAAAAACTTAAAAATAAAAGTATTAGTAAGTTTTTTTGACATAACATCAAACTGGAATTCTTCTCCAATTCCCGCTTTACTACTATGCTTTTTACCCTTATGACAGAAGAATTCTATGAAATAAAACGTTAAATAGTTTAAAATTATCAGATAACACTAGATATTTTAGTCTATTAATTATTATAATAGACTATGAGATGGTTATATAATTGAGACAAAAAAGGTAAGTACCTAGGTGGGGCCTAGGCGGTGTTTTCTTTTTACGGCTTAGATATAAAAAACACCTACTCTTTTTTGCCAATATAGGGGATGGAGAGATTATCATGAGCAACATGCAGCAAAAAACAGACGTTATCTTAATTGGCGCAGGAATTATGAGCGCAACGTTAGGATCATTACTTAAAGAATTGGCACCTGAATGGGAAATTAAAGTATTTGAAAAACTCGCTAATGCCGGAGAAGAAAGTTCTAACGAATGGAATAATGCTGGTACAGGACATTCTGCGCTATGTGAGCTTAACTATACATCCGAAAAATCTGACGGGTCTATAGATATTGGTAAAGCTGTAAAAGTAAATGAGCAATTTCAACTTTCAAGACAATTTTGGGCTTATCTTGTAAAAAGAAACTTAATTCGTAATCCACAAGATTTTATTATGCCACTACCTCATATGAGTTTGGTGCAAGGGGAAAAAAATGTAGAGTTTCTAAAAAAACGTTTTGAAGCGCTTTCAAAAAACGCTCTATTCCAAGGAATGGAATTTTCTGATGCACCTGACACATTAAAAAAATGGCTTCCACTCATTATGGAAGGTCGTAATTCTAATGAACCTATGGCTGCAACGAAGATTGACTCTGGAACAGATGTTAACTTCGGTGCGTTAACGCGCATGTTATTTGATTACTTAAAAACTAAAAATGTTGAGCTAAACTACAAACATAGTGTTGAAAATATTAAACGCACGAAGAATGGTTTGTGGGAAGTAAAAGTACATGATATGAATAGTGGCAAAATTGAACATCATACTGCGAAATTCGTCTTTATCGGCGGCGGTGGTGGTAGTCTACCTCTACTTCAAAAGACTGGTATTCCTGAGTCAAAACATATTGGAGGATTCCCAGTAAGTGGACTATTTATGGTATGTAAAAACCCAAAAGTTGTAGAGCAGCATCATGCAAAAGTATACGGAAAAGCTAAAGTTGGTGCTCCACCAATGTCTGTACCTCACCTTGATACGAGATATATAGACAATAAAAAAGCTTTACTGTTTGGACCATTTGCAGGCTTCTCACCTAAATTCTTAAAAACTGGCTCAAACCTTGATTTAATTGGTTCTGTAAAACCGAATAACGTCTTAACGATGTTAGCAGCCGGTGTAAAAGAAATGGGATTAACAAAATACTTAATCCAACAAGTTATGTTATCACACGAAAAGCGTATGGAAGAATTACGTGAGTTTATTCCGAACGCTAAAAGTGAAGATTGGGATACTGTCGTTGCTGGACAACGTGTGCAGGTAATTAAAGATACTGATGCAGGTGGTAAAGGAACACTTCAATTTGGTACAGAAGTTGTTAGTGCAAATGACGGATCAATCGCTGCGTTACTTGGTGCTTCTCCAGGTGCTTCTACTGCGGTTCACGTTATGCTTGAAGTATTAGAAAAATGCTTCCCAGAACGTATACTAGAATGGGAGCCAAAGATAAAAGAAATGGTCCCTTCTTACGGCGTGTCACTTACGGAAAATCCAAGACTGTTCCAAGAGCTTCACGCTTCAACAGGGCGCACACTTGGGTTAAATGAAAAAGAAGCTGTTCACAATTAATGAATAGATTAAAAAAACGACATAATAAAAACGTCCGATATATTCGGACGTTTTTATTATGTCTGACGAAGAAATATAGTGACTAAAATTATATCAGCGATTCGACAAGAAATGAAAAATCTCCGTTAACTCTCAACTAGAAATTATATTTATCAATATTATCCTTCATAAATACAACTCGTTCAGGAAGTACGATAATACCGTTTCCTTCTGCCTCATAGTCATACCCTTGAATAGAGTTTGGTTCTACTTTCACTTTGCCGATTCCTTTTACTTCGAAGCTATCCCCTACTTTTAATTTTTTCCCTTTTACAACAATTTCATTTGCGACATACGTTGCGAGTGCACCTTGTTGTTTTACATCCCATAATCCAAATTGTTGTACCGTTCCTCGTTTTACATAATCACGCATAACGTTCGGTGTCGAAAAACCAGTTACGACTACTTTTTTATCCATTTTCAAATTTTCAGCTGCTTGCGCCATCGCTGGAAGTGCTGTTGCATCTGGACATATTACTGCGTTAATATCTGGATACGTTTTTAAAATACTCTCTCCTACTGATAAAGATTTTTGCGCATTATTTTCACCATATTGCGTCGTTACAATTTCCCAATTCGGATATTTCTCTTTAATAATCTCTTTTGCCTTCGTTACCCATTGATTTTGATCTGTTACAGTCGGGCTTGAATAAAAGAATGCTACTTTTCCTTTATCTCCAATTTGCTTCGAAGTCATTTCAATTAATAAGTTTGCAAGTTGGTCTGGTGTACCTTGGCTAATATAAAACGAACGGTCTTTCGGATTCACATCAGAATCCCACGTTAATACTGTCATTCCTTTTTTCTTTGCACGTTGTAATGATTGCGAGAGACCATCAACTGACGTAGATGAAACCATAATCGCATCATAGTTTTGGTTAATAAAATTGTTTATATATTTTACTTGCCCGGATACACTTGCCTCAGACGGTCCATCGTACTTCACTTGTACACCTAACTTATCTCCCATCTCTTTTGCACCTTCACCGCCTGATGTGAAGAAGCCAACTCCCGTTAATTTCGGAATGAACGCAAATTTTACATCATCTACTTTTTTCTTATCCGCTGTTTGGCTAGAACAAGCAATTAAACCGATTAAACAAATACACATAATCATAACAATCCCCAATTTTCTCTTCATGACATTTCCCCCTTATGCAAATCCCTTCTTTTCCCCGTGGTGAATCGTTGTAATTTGAAATGTCTCATAATAACAGAAATAATAAGGATAATACCTATTACTACATTTGATTGTTCATTCGTTAAGCCCGTCATTTGCAAACCGTACTGCATGAGTCCTATAAAAATACTTGCTAGTACCGTCCCAATAACACTCCCTTTTCCGCCCGTAATAAGTGTGCCGCCTAATACAACTGCCGTAATAACTGGCAAAATCGTTTCACTTCCAATATCAGCACGAGCAGAACCAAAATAAGCTGTTAAGAAAGCTCCTCCTAATCCACCTCCTACCCCAGAAAGTACGTAAGCAATAATCACCACTTTCTTCGTTCGAATACCGGAATATTTCGCCGTACTTTCATTTACGCCAGTTAATTTTGCGTAGCGACCATATGTTGTACGGTGAAACAATATCGTAAATACTATCGTTAAAATGACAAGGAGCCATAATAGATTAGGTATACCGATAAAACTACCATTTGCCAGTTGCACATACGAATCTGGTAAACCACTTATTCCTTCATAGCCCGCTGCACCCGAACCACCTGAAATAACAAGGGCGATTCCCGCATATAAAAACATCGTTCCAAGTGTAACAACAAGAGGTTCTACATCTGTCATTTTTATAATAAGTCCATTTAATCCGCCCGCTATACAACTTACTACGAGCGCAATGATAACAGCCAACAGTATAGGCATACCATTCATCCAAAGTACTCCGATAAGAATCGAAGTAAGCCCCATAATAGATCCTACTGAAACATCAATTCCACCAGTTACAATGACAAATGTCATCGGAATAGCCGCGATTGAAATAATGAGGAAATCGTTCATACTAAAAAGGAGGTTACTAATGTTTAAGAAATCACTATTTATGAAACTAAAGAGAATGAATTCTACGAGAAGCAATATGAGAAGAACCCCTTCCCATCTATACAAGCTACGTATTCCTTTCATAGATTCACCCTCCTTTCTTCTAATTGCCGGAGTTTCTTCCATTTTTTTAAGACACTATCTAATACGATGATGAGTAGAAGTAAAAATCCTGAAATAGCACTATTCCAAAATGCAGGTATTTTTAAAAAGACGAGTGAACTGCTTATCACTTCTAAGAAGAATGCACCTAATGCCGCTCCAAATATAGAGCCTGTTCCTCCTTTTAAATGAATACCACCTAAAACAGCAGCGGCGATAACTTGCAATTCTATTCCTGTACCTGTTTGATTTGGAACGAATCCAATATTCATTACGAATATACATCCAGCGAGCCCAGCGCTTATGCCTGATATGATAAACGCGTATATTTTCACTTTATCTACATGTATTCCAATAAGCCTTGCACCATCTTCATTATCACCGACCGCATAAAAATATCTTCCAATTTGAACTTTCATTAAAAAGAAATATAGTAGTAGTAATATGATAAGAACGGTCCATACCGTTATCGGAAGGCCTAACATCATAATAGAAGCAATTTGTTTATACTCATTCGGAATATCTTCAATCCACTTTCCGCCCGTAAATATTAACATTGCACCTCTAATAATACCGAGCATTCCTAATGTCATAATGATAGCTGGCACTCGAAATTTCGTAACGCCAATTCCGTTTACCATACCAATAAGAGCACCAAATATAATTGCCGCAAATATCGAAATAAAGGCACTGTATCCATCTGTTAACAACATCCCGCAAACCGCAGCGCTTAATCCCATAATAGACCCTACTGATACATCTATATTTTTCGTAAACAATACGAAAGATTGACCAATTGCCAAAACAACTAAAATAACGCTTGATTTCATAATTAAAGATAAAGAGCTAAACTGCACAAAACTCGGATTCATTACTCCAACGAAGGCTATGTAAAGAAGTAATAAAATAATAATTGACGTCTCATGCATTTTAAATAAACGTTTCACTCCGTTACACCTCTCTTTCCTCCGTACGCAAGGCGTGTAACTTCATCAATACAAATTTCCTTCTTCTCTAAATGAGAGACGAATTCTCCGTTTCTCATCACATATACCCGATTCGCTAATTGAACAATTTCTTCTACATCTGAAGAGATTAATATGATCGCAAGTCCCTCTCTCTTCAAACTTTGTATCGTTTCGTATACTTCTAGTCTTGCTTTCGCATCAATACCGCGGGTCGGTTCATCAAGAATAATCACTTTCGGATTACATGCAAGATATTTTGCTAGCACGACCTTCTGTTGGTTCCCACCTGATAAAGACGTCATTTTCTCATTCATATGAGGGACAACAATTCGAAACTGTTTTATATACAACTCTGATAAAGCGCTTTCTTTTTTGTTGTTTAAAAAGAAGCTACTCATACTGTTTAAAGATGCAGATGTTATATTTTCCTTAACAGACGCAATTGAAAATATACCATTCCCTGCCCGGTCCTCCGGTACATACACCATACCTTCCTTTATTCGCTTATGTACCGAATACTTCGTAATGGATGTTCCCTCTAATAAAACGGAACCTGATTTCAAAGGCATTAATCCAAATATTGATTCAGCTAATTCAGTCCTACCTGATCCGACAATACCTGAAATCCCGACAATTTCTCCAGCGTGTACAGTTAATGATACATTTTGAAAAGCATAACTAGACGCATTCATGACATCTAATACTTTTTCCGAATGCTCTATTTCTTCTTGCGCGATTTCTTTCTTCTCCTCAAGTTTATAATCTTTCGGTAATAACCCCTCCATTAGCATGTCATATGTATAGCTTGATACATCCCCTTGACTTACAATCATACCGTCACGCAAAATTGCTACTTTATTTGCAATTTCAAAGATTTCTGGAAAACGATGCGTAATGTATATCATGCCAATTCCTTTTTCTCTTAAGCTTTTTATCAACACAAAAAGACTCTTAATTTCGTGAGTTGTTAATGTCGATGTTGGCTCATCTAAAATAAGAATCTCAGCTTCCCTTATTAATCCCCTCAATATTTCTACTAATTGTTGCTGGGCAATGGATAACGATAACCCTAGCTTATGAAGTTGAATGTTCCAACCTAAGCCTTCTAGCAACTTATTAATTTTATTTCGAAGTTCTTTCTTTTTCGCTTTCATTCCGATACAAATGTTCTCTTCAATTGTCATATGCGGAAAGATGAGTGGCTCTTGTGGTATTAAATATATGCTATGTTGATGTGCTTCTGCTGTGTTTGAAAACTGTTGTACTTTCCCTTTCACATACATCTTGCCAGCATCGTATGAATACAAGCCCGTTAATATTTTCATTAACGTTGATTTCCCAGCACCATTCCCTCCGACTAAAGCGTATACATCTCCAGGCTCTAATTGTAAATTCACTTCTTTTAATACGAGTTGATCTGCAAATGATTTACTCATCTTTGTAACTTGTAATAAGGGCACGTTCTCCACATGTTGTCACCTGCCTTTATGCAGAACATTTTTTGAGAAAATGATTTTTTGTTCTACTTGTTTTGTAGCATTGTATATTTCTTTTTTCATATCTAGAACACTTTTTTCACTGGACTATTTATCGCTTCAACTGGAATAAACAAAATAACGAACACATATGTTTAAGCAGTGGTCAATTGTTGAAAGGGATGAAGAGTATGTCACAGCTGAGCTTTGAAGACAATTTGTTAACAAAAGTAGCTTGGTACTATTATAAAGATCAATTAACCCAGCAAAAAATTGCTTCCCTTCTTCACATTTCAAGAAATAAAGTCGTTCGGTTGTTAGATAAAGCACGGACGGAAGGTGTCGTCACATTTCACGTAAAAGGTACTGGTTTGCACTGTTTAAGCATCGAACGTGACCTTATGAAAAAATTCCATCTAAAAGATGCTTTCGTTATTCCAACGCCAGCAGAAGATTATGCATTTTCACTCGGAAAAGCTGCCGCACAATATTTAGAAACTCATCTGCAACAAGGAGATTTACTTGGGATTGGCTGGGGAGAGACGATAAGTAAAATGCTAGAAAACATTCATTTTGATAGCTCTATGAATCTTTCAATCGTTACTCTTACAGGAGGCGTAAATCACTATGTTCCAAGAAACCAAAGCTATTTAAACTACATGCAAGGCGATCTTCATATTATTCCTACCCCTTTTCTAACATCTACAAACGAAATGACGCAAATTATTCTATCTGAACCGAGCGTGAAAGATATGCTTCACGTCGCTTCACTCGCTCATACAGCAGTAGTTGGCATTGGCAGCTTATCTCAAGACGCCACAATTGTGAAAGAAGAAAAATTAACACTACGTGAAATGACTTATATACGTAGTCAAAACGGGGCTGGAGATATTTTAGGGCAATTTTATAATACTGACGGAAAACAATTAGAACTTCCCCATCATAACCGTCTTATCGGCACACCACTCTCTGTTCTTCAAAATATGAAACATGTCGTTGGTGTAGCTGGCGGTACGGAAAAGATAGCTGCAATTTACGGCGCCTTAAAAGGAAAGTTCATTCATACATTAATTACCGATGAAGAAACTGCCCTCTCCTTATTAAGAAAGGAAGGTGACTCTCAATGTCTACTCTATTAGCTTACGACGCTGGTACAGGGAGCATTCGAGCAGTTCTTTTTGATTTAAACGGTAATCAACTTGCTGTTAGTCAAAAAGAATGGATTCATAAATCAGATAGTCGTTACCCTGGTTCTATGAATTTTGATGTAACTGAAAACTGGCAGCTCGTTCAACAATGTACGAAAGAGGTTCTTCAAAAAAGTAATACGTCCTCCTCTTCTATTAAAGGTATTAGTGCAACGAGTATGCGTGAAGGCTTTGTTTTATACGATAAAAACGGGCAGGAAATATGGGCTTGTGCAAATGTTGATGGCCGCGCGTCAGCGGAAGTTAGTGAACTAAAACAAATTCGTTCCGAAATTGAAAAGGATTTATATAAAAAATCTGGTCAAACTTTTTCATTAGGTGCTTTACCTCGCTTACTTTGGATTAAAAAACATGAACCAGACGTGTACAGGAGCATTCATTCTTTCACGATGTTAAACGATTGGATTTTATATAAATTGTGCGGCGTACTACAAATTGATCCTTCAAACGGATGTACGTCCGGTATATTCGATTTACAAAATAGAGCTTGGGATAACTGGGTTGCTGAGCAATGCGGTCTTACTCTAGCCTTTTCTCCAAAAGTAAATGAAGCTGGTACAGTTATCGGGAATATCACAAAACGAAGTGCTGAGTTAACAGGATTACATGAAGGAACACCGGTCGTTGCTGGCGGCGGAGATGCACAAATGGCATCGCTTGGAACTGGAGTTGTAAAGCCTGAACAAACATTTATATGCGGAGGCAGTTTTTGGCAACAAGAAGTAAATATAACAAAACCAGAAACTGATCCAAATGCGGCGATTCGTGTTAATTGCCACGTCATTCCTAACCTATGGCAATACGAAACAATTGCTTTCTTCCCTGGCCTTGTTATGAGGTGGTTTCGAGATGCCTTTTGCCATGAAGAAAAACGGCTCGCTGAAAAACTCGGTGTAGATGCTTATGAATTACTAGAAGAACAAGCGAAAGAAGTTCCTGTAGGCTCACATGGCATAATCCCCACTTTTTCAAATGTAATGAATTATATTTCTTGGCGACATGCTGCACCATCCTTTTTAAATTTAAGTTTAGATGCTGAAAAATGCGGTAAAAAAGAAATGTTCCGGGCAATAGAAGAAAATGCCGCCTTCGTTACATTCGGCAACTTGAAATTAATAGAGGCTCTCACAGGGAAATTTCCTTCTGAAGTGATTTTTGCTGGCGGCGCTGCTAAAGGAAAACTTTGGCCGCAAATTCTTTCAGACGTTCTTGGAATCCCAGTGAAAGTACCAGTTGTAAAAGAAGCGGCAGCTTTAGGAACTGCAATTGCTGCTGGGGTTGGTGCTGGCATATATTCATCTATGGCAGCGACTGCCGAACAGTTTGTACAGTGGGAAAAAACATTTGAGCCAGTCACTGAAAATCATGAACTATATAAGGAATTCTATGAAACATGGAAAACTGTGTATAACAGTCAGCTCGCTTTAGCCGATAAAGGGATCACCTCACATATGTGGATTGCACCCGGTGCTCTGTAACACATTACATAAAGGAGTGAAATGTATGTTAAAAGCGAATGAAAATGATTTCTCCTATCGCTTCGGTGATAACGGGCCGAAATATTTAATACAAGGTCCAAATATTGATCTTGGCCTTGTTGTTATTCAGCCTGGGCAAGAGTTTCAAAATCATTATCATACAACGTGCGAAGAAGTCTTCTATGCGTTAGAAGGCGAAATAGATTTCTATGTGAATAACGAAAGAGTTCCAATCAAACAAGGTGATGTCTTGCAAGTTCGCCCTCATGAATCTCACTATCTTATTAACCATTCTGACAAACCTTTTAAAGCTGTTTTTATAAAATCACCATATTTACCAAATAAAGATACAGTGCAAACTGAAAATCCAACATTAACGAAGGAGTGATTCCTAATGACTTGGGGATTTAAAAATCGATTAAACACAATTTTACCTGACGGCAGAGCGGTTATGTTAGCGATAGATCACGGCTACTTTTTAGGGCCAATTCACGGACTTGAACAACCGTTAGAAACAGTTAAAAACTTGCTTCCATATACTGATTCCCTCTTTTTAACACGAGGCGTATTAAGTTCCTGTATTCCTGAAAACTGCAACACACCGATGGTTATGCGTGTATCAGGCGGGGCAACTGTAGTAGGCAAAGATTTAGCGAATGAAACAATTGTTACACCTGTGAAAGAAGCAGTAAAACAAAACGCAATTGGCGTCGGCGTTTCTGTCTTTGTTGGATCAGACTATGAAACACAAACTGTTTCAAATCTCGCAAACGTAGTCTCTGAAGCTCACGATTACGGCCTGCCAGTACTCGGTATTACCGCCGTTGCGAAAGAACTACAAAAACGTGAAGCTCGCTTTCTAGCACTCGCCTCCCGCGTATGTGTTGAAATGGGAGCTGATATTATTAAAACGTACTACTGCGAAGGATTCGAAAAAATCACAAGCACATGCCCTGCTCCAGTCGTAATCGCGGGCGGACCGAAACTAGATTCAATCGAAGACGCATTAAACATTACGTACAATGCGCTGCAAGAAGGCGCAATCGGAGTAGACATGGGCCGAAACATATGGCAATCCGAACATCCAGCTGCGATGATTCAAGCGATTCATGGCATTGTAAAAAATAGATTGAATGTGAAAGAGGCGCTGGAACTATATAATGATGTGAAAAATTAATGTGAAAAGATGGACTATTTATTATAACGGGTTCAGTTAAGAGGAGTAAAACTTGTTTTGACACTCAAACTACACAAGGAAAAGGATGGCACTTGCCATCCTTTTTGACATACATTGAACTTTTACTGTTTTCAAGTTTCCTTCTTCGACTAACGAGCCAAAAATTTTAATCAACCTTTAACTTTATAGCTTTTGTAGCAATAAAAGTTTTAATATGCTTATCTAATATCCTTGTTCCACCAAAATCATCCTCGTAAAAACCCGTTATAACAAAACCAGCTTCAACTTGACCTTGGATTTGATCTTCTAGAGTATGTGCGTATTCTATTGTTTGATTTAAATTAATATAATCTTGAACTTCATCCTCTGGTAAATAATCCAATGTTGATGAAGGTATTGAATGTTTAACATCCAAAATACCTTTTTGTTCTTGGTTGTCATCAAAAATCCATAGTAAAGGATTTGTAAATCCAGAAATAAGAATACCTTTATTCTTTAAAACCCTTGAAATCTCATTCCATACAAGATGAACATCTTTTACAAACAAATTAGAAACAGGATTTACGACAATATCAAAATATTCATCTTCAAAATCACTAAGGTCTGACATATCTCCTTGTACTGTTTTTAAAGTTAATCCATCCCGTTCCGCTACCATTTCATCTTGTTCCAATTGCTTCTTAGATATATCAGTAACTGTTACATCTGCCCCAGCAGCAGCCAGTACTGGTGCTTGTTACCCTCCACCTGATGCTAAACAAAGTATCTTTAATCCCTCTAATGACTTTGGAAACCAATCTCTAGGAACTGATTTTTCTGTGGTGACTGTGATTTCCCATTCACCTGATTTACTTTTTTCAATAACCTCACTACTTACAGGTTGAGTGTATCTAGAACCTTCTTCAACCTTCTTATCCCATGCATTACTGTTTTGTTGTGTAGTATCCATTATAATCATTCCTCCTAACTATCTAGTTGCATTTTAATTGTGACATTATTAACTATTTACACCCTTTTTCTATTAACCTGCCGATAGTTAATAAATGGTTTTCTATATTTATTTTAACACATAAACATCCTATTTTTCTAAATATTTAAATTAATTGATTATATTGTAAAAAATGAGAATTGTTTCAGTTATAATAAAATATGAAAACAAAAATAAAGGAACTGTCTCATAAGTCGGATTTCTGACTAAAAGACGCTTCTTTTTCACTTTAGTGTTCCATTAAAAAAGAGGATTAAAATGGTATCAAGCCCCTTTCCAAACTGGATAAGGGGCTACATATACACCTTCAAACAATTACTCTTGATGAGTGTCATTGGATTTTGAAACTTTCTTACCGTCTCTATAATCAATACAAGACACTTCGATTAATAAGCCATTAAATACTGTAAAATAAAAACCATAACTACTACCTCTCATCGTATAAGGTTCCTTGCCTATTTCAATGCCACCAGCTACTAAACGATTATATGATTGATCAACTTCACTTGAAGTTTCCACTAAAAAACCAATATGAAAAGCTTCAGGATACATAACTTCCTTATTCCCCTTAAATGCTTTTGGATCACTTAGCACAAGTATAAATCCACTCTCATCACTCATTACTACAAGTGCCTTTCCCTTTTGCTCCAAAAATTGAAAATCAAAAAATGTTTCAAAGAAATGTCTAGCTTCTGATAAATCATCAACACATAGATTTAAATGATTCAACTTCATTCACTCATCTCCTTTTAAGCAGAGGGTATATATACTCATATTAATAACACTTACATATGTAAGGAAAGATATTCAAGTGTTCCGTATAAGACTATTTTTTAATAGTCTTATGCTTTTTCCTATAGCTTAGAACGTTTTTCGAAATGAATGCAATCATATGAACCATTCGACATGGAGTATCGATTTACCTATATAAATTGACAAGTGTTATAGCCATATTATTTATTCTCCAAATTAAGTAAAACCCACTCAATCAAGAAAATTGCTGAAGAGATGCGCTCTGTCGTATCACCTAAAAACAATTTATTTATAAAACCTGCAAAATTCGTTGGTACTTTAGATAATGTTTCAATATATTTCAAAACAGATCCAGCTGGCGGTACTGGCTTGTTATTAATAGCCCATATTCCCTCTAACAATGTCCAAGTTGATGTTTGAACTATATATGATGCTTTTAACTCATCTTTTGCCTTCAGAGCAGTCTTAATTTTAATTAGCGAACTATGTAACCAATGAGAAACGCCTTTTACTTTATCACTAGAAACACGGTAGTTTTCAAATTCATGTTTAGCTATTTCCTTTAACTTTTTCAACTCACCGCTTTTATCAAATAAAAATTTCCCTTCTAAAAATGAGTATAGTTCCATCGGATTGTTTTTAAAGTTTACTTGTATTAGATTAAAATCTGCACTCTTATATTCAACTAAAATATCTTCTCTCGTTTCAGAATAAAATCGCTTCTTTTGTCCGTCTTCTAAAAGAATATATAAGTCTAAATCCGAATCAGGATATGCATCACCTCTTGCGACAGAACCAATAAGCATACATCCAGTTACCTTATCTATAGATAAGATTTCAGCTACTATTGTTTTCACTAATTTTTTATGTCGTTCATGTTTAATAGATATTTGTGTTTCTAACATTTGTAACCTCCAAACACATTCTTATAGATTTATTCGTTACCTAAATATATTTTACTTCTCTTAATACCTTTAATCTTCTACATACTTATTCAACAATTGTCAGTTCATATACGATTGCGTCTTTACTGCTTTTTGTTTTATCTTGAATCGTTACAATATCTCCACCTTTTATTTTCGAAGCATTCACCACTTTTACCATCTCTGGTGGAACACTCCCTCCATTGTTCTCTTTATTTAGTGGTAACCACTTTACTGACTTATTAGTTGCTTCTAAAATTTTATATTTAATTGAACCATCATACTTTATTTCACCTACAAGATCTTTTACTAATGTAGGTGTATATTTACCCTCTTCTTTTTCCAAAGAGATATGATCACCTATATCTAAGCTACCGTTTCTTTTAGGCGCCTTCCATTTTATTGGGTTTAAATTACTTAAACTTACTTTCACGCTCTCTTCTTTATTTGAGCTAGCATCTTTTAGAAATATTTCATTATAATTCTTATCAATAACGATATACTCTTTCTGCTCTACTATTTTTGCACTGCTTTCACGTTTTTCTTCCTCATTCTTAGATACATCTTCTTTCACATTATTATTATTATCACTACATACTGATAATAATGTCGTTGCTAAAGCTGCCATTATTAATATTTTTTTCACTTCGTTTACCTCCATTTATAACTAAACAAATAAATATATATAACATCCATATTTTACTATAAATCAAAAAAGAGGATATTTGTTTATTAATAAACAAATATCCTCTACCTCTACCTCTACCTCTACCTCTACCTCTACCTCTACCTCTACCTCTAATTATATTTTACGACTGTTGATAAGCCGATTTCGATGATTTCACATAATAAACACCGTGTTCAACGTTAATGATATGATCTGGTTTTGGTTTACCACGGCCCGCTCTATGTCCAGCTAAATGCTCTTCACTTGTTTCCCAGTTTTTCCATGCTTGTTCTGATTCCCAGCGAATCATAACTACTACTTCTTCATCTCCGCGTCTCACTTTTTTAACGAGAACACTTAAATCGATAAACCCTTCAAATTTTTCAATAATGCCTTCTCCTGTAAAACGCTCTACAACTATATCTGATGTACCTTCTTTTACTGTAAATGTTTTAGTTTCGATAAACATATATCCCACTCCCTCTTTGTAATACGAATACTAGTATTCTTCTATTATAGTTGATTATGATAATTATTTTCAATTATAAAGTTTTAAATTTTTTGAATTATGCTGTTTTCTCTTCAATTGCCTCATCTAAAAATTTAAAATATGGAAGTAATATTCCTATTAAAGAAGTGACGCATATAATCGCACCTATGATAAAGTATAGTGCTCTAACTCCCCATATTTCACTTAGTATGCCTCCTAATAACACACCTAACGGCATAGCGGATCGTATGAAAAATAATCGCACTGAAAATACTTGCCCTATCATATTGTTTGGTACTGTTTGTTGGCATATCGTCGTATTATGAACATTGAAAAATGAAATACAAATACCTGCAATTACTTCAATAATTACCGCAATTATAATACTGTGATTGAACCCTAGAGAAATGTATGTAAGGCCACCTATAAACAATCCTCCAAGCATAAGTATTCGCCGGCTTTTATATGTTACTTTTCCGACTAATATTGATCCAACTACATAGCCAAGTGGGAAACCGGCCATAAAATAACCGTATTCAGCATACCCTGCCGATAGTTCATCTTTAATGTAAGGAAGATTTGTAACCATCGTTACTCCTACTCCAAATTGAACGAATGTTAGAAAGATACCAAGCCAAACGATAACTGGTCTTGTGAAAAAATATGTAAATCCATGAAGAAACTGCTCTAGCCACGTTTTTCTAAGCTCTTGCTTTATCCTCTTTTCTCTAATGAAAAGCAACAACCCTCCACTAATGAATAGACAAATACACACAAAGAACAGTGTTAGCTTCATTCCAATAAAATGAATAACGATGCCACCTAATACTGGCGCAAGAAACATCATAAGACGAGTCATCCCATCAATATACCCATTTGCATTTTGAAGGTGCTCTTTACTTACAATGCTCGGTGTAATTGCTTGACTTGCAGGTGTATAAAGCGGTGTAATAAGTCCAACTATAATTTGAACAACATAAATGTGCCAAACTTCTATATTACCTGTAACTAGCATCGCCAAAGGTAGTAAAAATACGGACGCTCGTATCCATTGTGAAAAAATCATAATCCACTTTCGGCTCCATTTATCAATATATGGACCGCTTATAAGTTGTAGTATGAGCGACGGGATAAAATATAGTAACCACATGCTACTTAATGCTGTTTTTGATCCTGTTAATTCATAAACGAGAATTGAATTACATAACGTCCCGAAAGCCCCGCCTAATTCCGAAATCGCACTACCTATCCACATAAAAAAGAATGAACGGTTTTTCAATACACTCTTCACTATAGCTCACCAACTTTTCTATTAAATTCCTCCCTTTATGTACATTCTCGTTGTATATTATCTATTCAAAAATGCATCTAATTCTTTCGCTAAAGACTGCACTGCTTTCTTTCTCAACACATATTTTCCGTCTTGAATATCAACTAACTTTGCTGAACGTAAAAGTTTCAAATGATGATGTACTGTCGATTTTCCTAGTTGTAATCTTTCCGTTATTTCTTGCAGCGTACGCTCTTGTTCAAATAGTAGTTTTACAATACGAAGCCTTGCCTCGTCCCCGAGCGCCTTATGTTTATGAACTAAAAAATAACTCGGCTCATACGGATCTTCTGGATGTATACTTTCATTTGCGACTGGATAATGAAACACTTTCGTATCTTCAATATCAGCTTCTATGTTCCACGGTCTGTATGTAATTTGCGGGATAAGAAGTACGTGATGAACACTTGGCTCTGGCATATATGTAACTCCACCTGTAGCCCACTCGACAAACTCTTCCGGTTTCATCTTTTTATTCATTTCATTTTTCGCTTCATAATCTCGCTGTAGTATAGAAACAATTTCTTCTGCCTCTTTTTTTACAACACTGTCATACCAACCTGTCATAACGGCGATTAAATGCGTTTTTAGTTCGCGCACATCGGCATGACATACAAACTCTATATACGTAGAGAAAAACTGATGATCATGTGTCAGTTCCTTTAGTTCATGTATTACAGATACTTCTCCGCTTGCAGCTAAACGTCTTTTCGCTTGATACGCTTCTCCTAAAAACGGTAAACATATATACTTTAAATCTTCTTCTGAAAGTGAATCGATATTTGCAATAAACTGTGATAGATCCTGAAAATCTCCCTCATACAATAACTGAAGTAATGCTTTCCATGTATTATTTTCTTCTACGAACTGTAAATGCTCTCTCATCTCTACCGATAATGATTGTCTAATTTTTTCCCATTCACTTTGAGATTTTTCAAGCGTGTCGATTAACCTTTTATGAGTAACTGCCGCAATGCCAAGTGCACATTCGAAAAGTATCGAATACTTCATTTGAACGTTGTACGTTTCCCTCTTTCTACTCGTTACGTGAAAGACTTCCATTTAATCCCCTCCTTATTTGCTAATTATTAAATTCTATATTTATCGAATTATACCTTCTAATTTTTTAGAATTTTAAAATCTTCTGAAACTTTATATTGCTACAAATTTTTAAATTTAAGCTACAGTTAATTTTCTTGTTCAACTATGAGGCAGGTTTATTGAAGAGAAAGGAGAATTTATTGCAGTAAGAAAAATGATTTAGAAATCCTAAGTTTGTTTCTGCAATTACTACAACGGCGCCGTATTGTTCTTTTAGAACCTTCTAAACATCAATCAGATGATAAGTAGGTACGTTTCTACCTAATTTATCTAATACTTATTGTTGGTCTATCTCATAGTTAAGGAGGCTATACGAATGAGTAAAAAAGAAATATTACAAAATGGGGTCAAGCAAGTTTTTTACGAAGAAGAATGGTACCCACCGATATCAGAAGCGTTAAAGAATCTTACCGCTGCACAAGCATGTTGGCAACCAGAAGGAACGGCCAGTAATACGATTTGGGAAAATGCAAACCATTTACTAATCTTTAAAGAGCGCTTACTTTCCCGCTTACATCAAGATGACACATTTGTTGCTCCACAAAATAATGATGACACGTTTGTCCAAGGTGGACCTAATGATGATGATGCTTGGCAACAAACAGTGAAGCGAACGCTCCAAGTACATGATGCCTTACGATCTTCATTAACATCCCTTCAAGAAGCAGAACTGGATCAAACAAGTCCGTCTCTACCAGTTTGGCAACAATATCTGAATATCCTATTGCATGATGCTTATCATACAGGTCAAATTATACAACTTCGTAAACTCCAAGGTTCATGGCCATCTCATCGTTCATATTTATAAGCAATGATTAAAGATGATAGACAAGCATATGATTCTACATTTAGCAGAATAAGTACAAAAAAAGCAAATGAGATTCTAACTCTCATTTGCCTTTTTGCATGCTGGAGAAACGTCCTGCAATGATTTATTAAGCTTAATTAAAATTCAACAAAGAATGTTCAATGGATAAAGTAAAACTTTAATTAGACATTTACGGACCATTATCTCCCGCCTAACTTCCTTGCATTCACCGCTTATTAATTCATTTGTGCATCGTTCAATAGCCCAATTATTTCATTCAACATTTCTTCTGTAAAAGCACCTGCGCTAAAGTTCACTAATGCTCGTAATGGCATATAGTTCATCATTTCAGAAGCATCACTATCCCATCTAGCAGAAATAGTCACATTAAATCCAAGTTATCTATCTTCCCTTTTCAAAAAGGAAGTTAGAATTTCTCTAAATGAATATATTCAGCGTGCCAAAGTCATTTTACAAAGATCTTTAAAAAATATACTGGTATTTCACCTAAACAATTTAAAAATGGATGCAGCTATTAATTGTCCTTCGTTCTACCAATAGATTTATTTTGTTGCTTTACCTTATTAATACATATCCTTTATAAAGCGAAAAAACATTAATTTTTACTACATAAATTGAAATAGACTAATCCCAAACATAATTTACATTCTTCATAACTTCTGATCATAATCCAAATTTGGAAGAATAGGGGCTTTTTTATATACAAATAATAAGCCTCAAGGAGTTGTTGACATGCATTTCATATTAAATATGTTAGGGATTTTCGTTGTAATATTAATCGTTTTCCTATGTTCGCCTAATAAAAGAAAAATAAAATGGAGACCAATTGTTATTCTAATAATATTGGAGCTTTTTATTACGTGGTTTATGTTAGGCACGAAATTGGGCAGTATTATCATTAATAAAATTGCGTCATTTTTCAGTTGGCTACTATCATGTGCGAATGAAGGAATTCGATTTGTATTTCCTTCAGCTATGGAAAATCAAACAGTTGATTTCTTCTTTAGCGCCTTACTTCCTATCATTTTTGTTATCACTTTCTTTGATATTCTTTCGTATTTTGGAATCTTAACTTGGATTATCGATAAAGTTGGTGCAATCATTTCAAAGATTTCTCGTTTACCAAAGTTAGAAAGCTTCTTTTCCATTCAAATGATGTTTTTAGGAAATACGGAAGCACTTGCAGTTGTTCGTGATCAATTATCTGTGTTAAAAGAAAATCGTTTGTTGACTTTTGGAATTATGAGTATGAGTAGCGTCAGCGGATCCATTCTTGGTGCTTATCTATCAATGGTTCCAGCAACATATATTTTCAGCGCTATTCCTTTAAACTGTATTAACGCATTAATCTTGGCTAATGTTTTAAATCCTGTAGAAGTTACTAAAGAAGATGATGTTATTTATTCACCTTCAAAAAATGAAAAAAAAGATTTCTTTTCTACTATTTCAAACAGTATGTTAGTTGGGATGAATATGGTTATTGTTATTTTAGCGATGGTAATTGGCTATGTAGCATTAACAGCATGTTTAAATGGTATTTTAAGCTTTTTTGTAACAGGCTTAACAATTCAAAAAATCTTCTCTATTATCTTTAGCCCCTTTGCTTTTTTACTCGGTTTATCAGGAAAAGATGCTATGTATGTAGCTGAATTAATGGGGATAAAAATAACAACGAATGAATTTGTTGCAATGATGGATTTAAAATCAAACCTAAAGTCTTTACAACCACATACAATTGCGGTTGCAACTACATTTCTAGCTTCTTTTGCAAACTTTAGTACAGTAGGTATGATTTATGGAACTTACAATTCATTATTTGGCGGGGAAAAATCATCAATAATCGGTAAAAATGTTTGGAAGCTTCTTGTTAGCGGAATGGCTGTTTCCTTATTAAGCGCTATGCTTGTGGGGCTTTTTGTATGGTAAATGAATAATTGTAATAAGATGAAGACACTTAAACTGAATTGGGTGTCTTCATCTTATTACTTGTTCTTTTATAATTCTTATCCCCGAATCTGTCCATTCCCACGAATCACATATTTTGTGGAAGTTAATGCAGGTAACCCCATTGGTCCCCTTACGTGTAGCTTTTGTGTACTGATGCCAATTTCTGCGCCGAATCCGAATTCAGATCCATCCGTAAAACGAGTCGATGCATTATGATAAAGTGCCGCGGCATCAACAGATGTGAAAAATTTGCTGACGTTTTCCTCGTTCTCTGTAATAATCGCTTCGGAATGCATGGATCCATACGTATTTATATGATGAATCGCTTCTTCCGTAGTGGAAACCACTTTAACTGCCAGTGTGAGAGATAAAAACTCTGTTTCCCAGTCTTCTTCTGAAGCTAATGCAATAGAAGAATCAATTGCCAATGCTTTATTATCGCCACGTAGCTCCACGCCTCTTTCCTTCAAGGAAGAAAACAGCTCGCTACCAAATTGCTGCGCCCAATTCTCATGAAGTATAATCGTTTCAATTGCATTACATACAGATGGACGCTGCGTTTTTGCGTTTATAATAATATTAAATGCCATTTGTTTATCCGCTGTTTCATCAATAAAAATATGACAATTTCCCGCACCTGTTTCAAGTACTGGAACAGATGCTTCTCTCACTACAGTATCAATTAATTGTTTGCCACCTCTTGGGATAAGAACATCCAAGTACTCATTCAATGTAAACAACTGCTTTGCACTATCGCGCGTTGTATCTTCTATGAGCTGCACACTTTCTGAAGGCAAGCTTGTTTGTTTGAGCGCCCTGTGAATAACGCTAACGATGGCTTTGTTAGAATGAATAGCAGAAGAACTACCACGTAGTATTACTGCGTTTCCCGTTTTTAAGCAAATTGTAGCAGCATCCACTGTCACATTCGGCCTTGCCTCGTAAATCATTCCGACAACACCAAGTGGTACGCGCATCTCCTGAATAGATAATCCATTTGGTCGTTCCCATGCACTAACACGCTCTCCAACAGGATCACGTAAATCAATTAGTTGCTTAATACCTTCAGTCACATCAATGATACGCTGTTCATTCAGCATAAGACGATCAAGGAGTGACTCAGAAAATCCTTTTGTCTTCCCTTCTTCAATATCCCGTTTGTTTTCCTCTAAAATATAAGCTGTTTCTAATATCAGCTGATCAGCAATTACGGCAAGTGCTTCATTTTTTTGATCTGTAGATTTAAGCACAAGTTCTCTAGCAACCTCTTTCGCCTTTTTCCCCTTTGCCAACACTTCATTCATTTTTATTTCCTCCTTTTTAAGGTTAATCAGTTTTTATTTGAGAACTATTTAACACCAGTATCTAAATCTTTCCTGCCCATTAAAATTTGAGTGCTCTCTTTTCTTAAAATGAAACCCAGTGATCTCTATGGATGACTTCATAATTATGCCTTTCGCCTCTTGCTTGAATATCTTTGCTTTGCATACCTTTTAAATTCCTTAGTTCCTCTGCGCTATATGTGCATTGTCCTTTTCCTATTACGCGCCCTTGTTGCGTGATTACTTCCACGACTTCACCCACTTGGAAAAACCCTGACACATTTGTAACACCAGCAGGCAGAAGACTCTTACCATGCTGAATGATGGCAGAAGCTGCCCCCGCATCTACTTCAATTTGTCCGCTAACAAGCGAATGCAAGGCGATCCATTGCTTGTTCATCTTAATCACTTTTTGAGGAGCATTCCCGATATATGTTCCATCACCTTTGCCCTTCATAACATCTAAAAACTTCTCCTGTCCACATCCCGTTCCGATAAATACACTCACTCCAAGAGATAGTGCCGTCTTTGCAGCATCGATTTTTGATTTCATACCGCCAGTCCCAAGTTTTGAACCAGCATCTCCTGCAAGAGAAGCAATTTCTTCCGTTACCTCAGGAAGGAAATGATATTTTTTCGCATCCGCATTTTTCTGAGGATTTTGGTCATATAAACCGTTCACATCTGTAAAAATCATGAGCATATCTGCCGAAACAAGTCCGCTTACTAAAGCTGACAGCATATCATTATCACCGAACGTTAGCTCTTCTAAAGAAATGGAATCATTTTCATTGATTATAGGAAGAGCAGAACGGTTTAGTAGCTCTCCTAAAGTAGCGTAAGCGTTACTGTATTGTTCTTTTCTAGAAAAATCACTTCTCGTTAGTAAAAGTTGTGCAGTAACGATACCATATTTACGGAATTCCTCCGTGTATGCCTGCATTAATAAACTTTGCCCGACAGCCGCAGCAGCCTGTTTCCCTTTAATTGTCACAGGTCTGCTAGGATACCCTAGAGCAGAAAAACCTGCAGCGACTGCCCCGGATGTAATTAGTAAAACTTCATGCCCTTCCTCTTTCAATCGAGCCAATGCGGCAACGTGATCTGAAAGTTGTTCTTTAGAAATGCCTCCGTGACTATCTGCCAAGGAACTACTCCCAATCTTTACAACAATTCGTTGTTTTTTCACTTTTGTATCCCCCAAGTCTAAAATCAAAGTTTTTTATAAATTTCACTTCTATTCATACAGCTTACAGCGGCTTCTATTCTTATCAGTGCTGCACCTAGCCTATTAAAGAGCAAAATAAAAATGACCACTTCGCCCTTAATAAAATAAAAAGGACGAAACGGTCATTGTTCCGCGGTACCACCTTAATTGATATACATAGATATCCACTTGGCGCCTATAACGCAGGCGAACGCCTAAACTTTCATTTAAGACTCAGGGGTAGGTTCGATATATTCTATACGAGGAATCTTTCAGCCGGTGAATTCCACTCTCTTTCGCAAGAAGACATATGTACTATTTCCCTTCAACGATTTTCGGTTTAATTTTTTATATTATGCGATATAATTTGATTTGGTGTCAAGAAGTATTTTTAAAAATAAATAGAGCGGCAAGTTACTTGTATGAAATTATTACCCTACTGAATGAAAATACAAATCGATATAAGTTTAACTCATATTCATCAACATAAAACCTAAAATTAAAGTGTATATATTTACATATTGTCGAATATAATTGATTTTCAACTTTTGGTGTTGCAAAAAGGAATATATTCTCTTAGAATGTTTCTTTATATTGCATGGAGATGTTATTGTTATTTTAAGATAACAATTTCAAAATGATATAATTTATTATAAAAGGAGCAAGATTGAGTTATTATGGATAAACAAATTGGATTCATCGGTTGCGGAAATATGGGAATGGCTATGATTGGTGGGATGCTAAACAAAAAGATAGTGTCTGCAAATAATATTCTTTGTTCGGATTTAAACACTACGAATTTAAAAAATGCTAGTAAAAAATATGGGCTAACTACAACTACTGACAACAATGAAGTAGCTAAAAATGCTGATATTTTAATTTTATCAATTAAACCAGACCTATACGCATCAATCATTAACGAAATAAAAGAAATAATCAAAAACGATGTTATCGTCGTAACGATCGCTGCCGGGAAAAGCATTAAAAGTACTGAAGAGGCTTTTGCTAAAAAATTAAAGGTTGTAAGAGTAATGCCTAACACCCCTGCTCTTGTTGGAGAAGGAATGTCTGCCTTATGCCCTAATGAAATGGTGACAGAAAAAGATTTAGAAGATGTGCTAAACATTTTCAATAGCTTTGGTCAAACAGAGATCGTAAGCGAAAAATTAATGGACGTTGTAACATCTGTAAGTGGTTCGTCGCCAGCATACGTATATATGATTATAGAGGCGATGGCAGATGCAGCTGTATTAGATGGTATGCCTAGAAATCAAGCATATAAATTCGCTGCTCAAGCTGTGTTAGGCTCTGCAAAAATGGTACTAGAAACAGGCATACATCCAGGTGAATTGAAAGATATGGTTTGTTCTCCTGGCGGAACAACTATAGAAGCTGTAGCAACATTAGAGGAAAAAGGCTTACGAACAGCCATCATTTCAGCTATGCAGCGTTGTACGCAAAAATCTGTTGAACTATCTAGGCAAACTAAAAAGTAATAAATTAGTGTAAAGAAACCCACTTTAAATACATTCACATATCTTTAAACAGTTTTAGACTATATACACATTTCATTTACATACTCCTCCTTTTTCACCAGTAACTGAACGGACAAATTCAAGGGTAATTGAGTTTGTCTGTTTTGCATTTTATTATCCTAAAATAATTATCCTGTTCTTATTATCATTTATTTTATAGCGTAATACCCTTTTATTATTAAGGGAACATCATTTTCATATGTATTTGCTGCAAATTTTATCAAGTTTTAAATCATACGTTTCTTGTAAGACATGATACACACCAGATGAAATATACTCAGAGACTAAGCATAATATCTATTGAAAAAAGTAATATCAATCTCCTCAAATTGTTAACATAATATTTTTATCGTCCTCTAATATTAATTACTATTTCTTAATCCACCTCCATTACAATTTAAATCATTTAAGTTTTCTCCATATCGTGCATCTACTAGTTAAACAAAAACTCCCCTTAAATCGAAAATGATTAAGGAGAGTCAGTCATATTTGATGAAGTTATAGTTCTGATTTCACTGGAATAGAAACATTATTTTTCACTAAATTTTTAACTTCTTTAAAGCTAACAAAATTGTTGTTTTGCTCATCCCAAAGACGGAAACGGAGTGACCGCAAACTTGTAGCAAGAGTAATCGTTGGTACATTCTTTAAAGGAAGCGTATTATTGTGTGCCTCTTCTAATTTATAATTAGGTACTCTTGGACTTAAATGGTGAACATGATGAAATCCAATATTACCAGTTAAAAATTGCAAGATTTTAGGTAGTTTATAAAAAGAACTTCCTTCCACTGCCGCTTTCACATATTCCCACTCTTTATCTTCTTCAAAATAAGAATCCTCGAATGTGTGCTGTACGTAAAACAGCCAAATACCTATTGAACCTGCTATTAAGAATATGGAACCATGTACTAAAAGAAACGATTGCCATCCGAGTGTCCAGCAAAGTAACCCTACTAAAGCAACGATTAAAACATTCGTCAAATAGGTATTCATGCGTTCCTTCTTTCTAGCACCTTTTCTGTTAAATCTATTTTTAAGTAGGAAAACATAAATCGGACCTAACCCAAACATAACCAATGGATTGCGATATAAACGATATGCTAAACGGAGTCTAAATGGCGCTGCCAAATATTCATTCACTGTAAGTGTCCAAATATCTCCTGTACCTCGCTTATCCAAATTACCACTTGTAGCGTGATGAACGGAATGCTCATGCCCCCATTGATCAAACGGGAATAAAGTTAAAACACCCATACATGTCCCTACTATTCTATTTACACGACGGCTTTTAAAGAAAGAATGATGGGTACAATCATGAAAAATAATGAAAACCCGTGTCATAAATCCCGCGGCTAACACAGCTGGAACTAATGCTAACCAATAAGAAACGGACAAACTTTTATAAGCAAGGTACCATAAGATAATAAATGGCACTACCGTATTGATGATTTGCCAAACACTTTTTTTTGCCGTTGATTTTTCAAAAGGAGCAACTTGTTTTTTTAAATTTTTAGTATTTTGTAAGGTCATTTTTTCTAATTCCTTTCCTTTATGTTGCTAATTTGTATTATAACACATTATTAGTAGTAGGTGTTATACGTAGGTATAATAAATATTTTATACTATGAAAATCTCTTTTTTCTTACTCATTCCTTACAAATTACTTACGTCCAGAATAGCTTCTATTATAGGATAGAAGGAGCATTTGTGCCGGAAATTTCGAAGTTTTTCCCAATAAATATATTAATTAAAAAGAAACACAGAATTTTTCCACTTCTGTACTGCCCCGTTTCCACAATCAGAAGTGAACTGTCCCATAAGTCAGTGTCACCGACTTTGATATGCTCCTCTTAGTTTCGTAATGTTCACTTGTTGCAATTGATTTTACCGGAACTGGATCTATTTCATGAAACTAATCAAATTACATTTCAAATAAAAAACTAGTCTATTTTGAAAACTTCCCTCACTTTTATTCTATATAAAATGTAAAAATTTAATGTCCGTTTATTTAATTTCAAATCTATGATATATTCAAAATATTAATCAAACAAAGTTAATAAAATGAAACTAAGGGAAATTTATGAAAAACACATTTTATATTCATACTAAAATCATATGTTTTTAGTATAGAAAGGAGATTCAAAATTTGAATAAGAATTTAACCAAAATTACATTAATAAGCGGTCTCGCTCTCATACTTTATCATTTTTTCAAATGGTATTTAGTTGAATTCCTTACCCCATTTGTTATGCCATTTCTTTCAATAATAGTTCATGGATTGTTTTTCTTAATATTAATTTTCACAATCATACATCTTATCAAATACAAAAACTGGAAACCGTTAATTATTCAATTAATCATAATAATTACTTGGATATGTATACCATTTAATGAGATTTATATAAATTTAGATTTTATTATCTATAAAGAAGACCGTGAAAAAGTTATAGCACTTATAGAACATAAAGAGTTAACTCCTAATGTTCATTATGATAGTAGACAAATTCATTTACCTACACAGTTTGCATCCACTTCCAAAAACGGTGGGGATGTAATTATTCAACAAAATAAAAATGGTATTTCTGTTTTCTTTTTTACTTATCGTGGTATATTAGATAATTTTTCAGGATTTATTTATACACCAAATGATACTAGACCAAACAAATACGACTTTAATAATGAATATAAAGAAATCACAAAAATAGAAAAAAACTGGTATTATGTGACATCATATTAAAGAACACAAAAATTTTCTTTTAATTATATTAAAAACATACCGTATTTATAGAAAGGGAATGCTTGTATACTATATACTGATCTGTACTGCATTCCCTAATTAGGCCCGAAACGGATTCTTGTCGTATTAGCTCATTCAAGGTGATGCATTTTTTTTACAAGCGATACATCTTTTTTATCATATACGTCGCTTTAACACCACTCAATATAGAGGGTGCTGTTTCAAATGACTCGAACCTTAACATAGGAGTAGCATCACACATCCATCAACTTAAGAATTTTCTCGTTTTGGATTATTTGTTTTTCTCAGCTTGATTGTGACAGGGCACTGCCAACAAAAAGCGATTTTCGTACGCTAAGATTCTTTCAACATAAAGATTGTTGATAACTTGTACGTGTCAGTAATACCATCTAGCTGTAGAGTGCCGAAAAAAAGTGAAGCAAACAAAAAATAACTCCAAAATCAACTTGTATTGTATATTTTGGAGTTACTTGACGTTTACTTTGCAACGAAAGAGAACCGCAACACTGCCTAAAACTTGGGCGCTTATCACATCCACAAACACACAAAATTAAGAATCCTTCTTCATTCGTTGTTGCTCTTTAATTTGTTCAGCAATAGCTGCAACATGAATACATTCCATATATAGGTCGTCAGCATCTGTATCTTTCACGCTAACTTTTATACTTGTATACTCAAAATCCCTTTGATTTGTTTTTGGATGGTAAAACATGTTTCTCTACTCTTTCATATAGAGTAAGCAATTGCTTGATAAAAGAAAATTCCGGTACTAACCAATACGAAAATAACGCTGAAACACATCCTATTAAAGCCCCTATTACAACATCAAAAGGATAATGAACCCCTACCCAAATACGAGAGATTGCTACACAAAATGCAAGTATAATCCATAACCATCCAGTCTTTTTACGAACAAGCAAAAACGAAAAACAAATCGAAAAAAAGAGAATCGTATGGTCACTAGGAAATGAATTATCTACAGCATGGTCGACAAGTTTATTAACATCAGGCAATACTGCAAACGGTTGATAATTCAAATGAAATTTCCCTGCTATTTTTCCAATCACCTCAGCAATCACAAAAGCAACCATCGCTTGAATAACCATCATCCTACTTTTTCTGGACCCGGTAAACCAATAAGCTATAATAATTAAACCAAAAATATATACCATATATTCTGCCAAAAATACCATGGCTGAGTTTAGGAATGAATATTGTTTACCTAAATCATTAATTGCTCGAAAAATATCAATATTGAATTGAGAAAAAGACATTTTCAAATCCCTCCTTTATAGTAAGGTGTTTAACTCATTGCCATATACCTTCATTACACGAATAGTTTTGATTATTGTACTCATCTAAAAATACCAACCTTCTTGTACGCTTATAATTTTATTATGGGAAAAAAGGTTTAAATGGGACTTAACTACTTCTTAACTATGTGAATGTACTGTTTCTTCCTCTAACATGACGTTTTCACTTAAAAAATAAGCGGCATACGTACGTATATTTCGACTAACGTTTTTAAACGCGAGCTGAGAAAACGTCATCTTCCTTCCCCTCCCACGCTTTTTTTACTTTCATAAAAATAGGCATCACCATGAGTATGACATCTCCTTCTTCTTTCTTCTTTTTCACTATAATAAAAAAAGAAAAAGGAAAACATCGAACTTTCTTACATACATTCGTGCATTCTTACAGTTTTGTCATTTTCTCGTCATTTTGTAAATGTGTTCATCGCCTTGCCTTTCGCTATTTTCAAAAACTCTTGTAACTCTGGGTTTATATTCGTCTTTCGGTATGCAACGGCTAGTTCCGCAACAATTTTAGAATCACATATTTCTTTGTAGACAACTTCTGATTGATATAATTTTTTTGCAGACACCTATCCGCTGTTAATTAAATAAGAAAAATTATATGTTTCTAATACATGTTTTTGATCGAGCTTTAATTTAAACCTACAAAGAATTAAGGAAAGTACCCAAAACGACCGTTTATGGTACTTTCCTTATTTTTATCCAGATTGAGAAAAATACTATTCAAATTCAGTTTCAAAACTCATTACCAAAATAAACGCTCCTAACATATTAGTCATATACAATATGTTAGGAGCGTGATATTTTAAGTGTTTTTTGGATTTAGGTCTTGATAATATACGCTAAGCAATCTTTTATATAAAAAAGCCGATTCCCTGTAATCTAAAGGATAATCGGCTTTTTGCTATTCATTTATTTGTAGTAGTTGAAGATATTCTAAAGGTATAATCATATTAATTATTATCTAAAAAACAATTCGTTTCTCAGTTTCTGAATCAAAGTAATGCACTTTGTCCATGTTTAAACCTAGATCTATATTAGATTGACTTTGCACATCTAAAGATGTGTCCACACGTGCAACAAAGGATTGGCCATTAATGTTAGAATATAGATATGTTTCTGCCCCCATTAATTCTGCTACATCAATACATACCATTACTTTTGTGTTATATGGTAAATCCTCGATTTCTTTTCCATAATAAAAGTCTTCTGGACGTATTCCTATTATGATTTCTTTATTCGTATAGCCCTTATTTCGCAAGCCTTTCATCTTCTCTTCTGGCACTTCAATTTTCCACTTATCAATCATAACTGCATTATCTGTTAATACTCCTTTGAAAAAATTCATTCCAGGAGAGCCAATGAATCCGCCGACAAATACATTCTCTGGATTATCATACACTTCTTTCGGTGTACCGACTTGCTGTATAATCCCATCTTTTAGTACAACTAAGCGCGTCGCCATCGTCATAGCTTCAATTTGATCATGCGTGACATATACAGATGTCGTTTGCAGCTGCTTGTGTAATTTTGTAATCTCAGCACGCATTTGAACACGCAACTTCGCATCTAAGTTTGATAAAGGCTCGTCCATTAAAAATACTTTTGCATTTCGAACAATCGCTCGGCCTAAGGCAACACGCTGACGTTGCCCACCTGAAAGTGCTTTTGGCTTTCGGCTTAAATACTGCTCAAGTCCAAGAATTTTTGCTGCATGTTGCACACGCTGGTCAATTTCTTCTTTACTATATTTTCGTAGTTTTAATCCAAACGCCATGTTTTCATACACACTCATATGCGGATAAAGCGCATAGTTTTGAAATACCATTGCAATATCTCTATCTTTCGGTGTAACATCATTTACACGCTTTCCATCAATATAAAAGTCGCCCTCTGAAATCTCCTCAAGTCCTGCAATCATACGTAATGTTGTAGATTTCCCACACCCTGAAGGGCCAACCAAAACGATAAATTCTCCATCATTTACTTCTAGGTTAAAATCTTTTACGATTGTCACATCATGATCATATTTTTTGTAAATGTTTTTGAATGATAGTTGAGCCATAATATCCTCCTAGAATTCGAGCTATATTTATAGATATTGTTAAAAATTATGATGACATGAATTATAAAATCTTCGAAATATCCTTCATACTGTTTAAAATATAATCCGCTTTTCCTTCTAAATCTTCCTTCCTGCTCGCACCCGATAAGACGCCCACTACTTTAATGTTACTATTTCTTGCAAATGTAACGTCTGTTAATGTATCACCTACCATAAGCACATCTTCTTCAGTTAGTGAAAATTTTTCTTTAAACATATGATAAAAGTCACTTTCAGGTTTTGTTCTATTCACACCATCATCTGCACCTAAAAAATCTACATAATCATATAACTCAGTCATTTTCAGAGAATGAATAGCTGCATCAACATCGTCTGCCGTAACAACCCCAATAATATATTCATTGTCTTTTAAATATCGTAACGTTTCCTTTGCACCTTCCACTTCTGTAAATACAAGATCATCTGCAGTAGAGTACTTTTTGAATAGAAGACATACATTTTGAATAAAACCCTCTTTATTCACATGTTGATTTTCTAGCAACGAATACCATGCAGCCGCAATAAAGTAATTTGTGCGACAAGCTAGTAAACTCGTACTCTCAAAATCGTTATCATTCATACCAATAATCGTTAAGTAGTCATCTCGTTTACTTTTTTCATTTGGATACGTTTGAAATATATCATCTAACACACGATGCACAATTTTGTACCAAACTGAATCTAACTGTATTAATGTTCCATCTTTATCAAAAATAATCGCTTTATTCACCCTTTATTCCCCCTATAACTTCATTCCATGTTTTTATATTTTTAATCTGAACTTTATTATGAATAGGATTAATAAACGCCACTAATTCGTCCTCTTCCCATCCCTCAACTCTAGCGTACGCCCCTTCATTTAAAGAGAATGCAAAAGTTGCATCGCTGCCGTATTCTTTTTCAATCGTTCTTCCATTTATAAGTAGTCTCCACTCACACGGTTTATCTGTTTGAACGTTATAAACAATATTTCCTTTAGCCTCATCGCCGACAGCAATCGTTTCACCTTCGTTTTGAATATCTATCGCTAGTTTTCTAAATCGAGAGAAATAAATTCTTCCGTTTTTGATCGCAAATTTCAAGTTTTTAATTGATAAACCGTTACATAATACATATGTTCCTGGATCACCGTAAATGGATGGGTCTTTTGATCCTGGGAATGTTTTAGACGGATGTAAATGAGAGTCACTTCCTCCTATTCCCCAGATTTTAAGACCATTTGACCACATTTGATCGAAACAACGTAAAGCTTCTAAAGTAGATGATTTACTTTTTTTATAAGTTGGATCACACATAATTTCCATCGTATGAACATTTTCTAAATTAATATTAACTTGGTTCGCCCAAGGCTTCATAAATGGATGATTCACACTCAATAAATAGCCTTTTTCTTTCATGAGTGAAAATAGTGCATTCATTTTTTCAGCGCTAAATGATTCATCTATATACTCTGTAAAATCAATGAATTCTCTTATACCAAATATGTTGTAATGACCATAAGGAGTTGTAAGTTCCATAGATGGTATAATTAATGTGTTTCCTTTTTGATATGATGGCATAACAATATTGTGCTCCGTCGCATATAAAAAATCTAATTCTTGTTTTTCACATACTTCCATTCCAAGTTCATCATCTATCTCGCCATCTGTTAAATCTGTATGTTCATGAAAATCCCCTTTGTACCAGCGATGTTCTTCATTTACTACCTTATTAAAACGGTCTTCATCGATAAAAACATTGCCCTTACAAAAATGCTCTCTATTATACTTTCGCTCCAACTGATCATTCACTTCTATATTTACTGTATAGTCAACTTTTTCCCCAGTAAATTTCACTACTTTCTTTGCACAATGAGGGATATATACGACTTCTAATTCCCAATTACCTGACTGTATGTCTCCTCCAATACAACCAGCAGAACAAAACTTTGAATCTTTCGAAACGACTAGTTTTTCATTTACAATTGGAGTTTGATATTGTATACGTACATAACCGTTAGGATCTCTTAAGATTAGTAAAAGCGGAATTTTTCGGCTATCCCCTTGATCAATTGTTAATGTAAAGTTTGTAATATCAGTTTCATCCATTTGGAAACAGTGTTTATTTTTTACGAATGGAGAGAGTGTTATCGTACTTGTTATTTCGATCATAGTTCTCACACCTTTTCAAGTGAATTTTAGAGGCACTTCCTTCGTTCAAAAGCACCTCACGTTCGTACTACAAACAGGTTTACTTCTTCTTTTTCAAAACTTTATCTAACTCTTCTTGCGCAACTTTAGCTGCTTCATCTAATGCTTTCTTTGCTGGAACCCCTTCAATCTCTACTTTATCTTTTGCTACATTTAAAGCGTCACTGATTTTTCCGCCCGTTGGATCTACAAATGGTCCCACTCCATTATTGTTGGCTTGTTCTAACGGAACTAATGCTTGTGGTTGTTTTTTAACAAATTCAGCATATGGACCGTACTCTGTTACATTGTTACGAACAGGAATATAGCCTGTTGCCATTGACCATTCAGCCGTTTTCTCCGTACTTGTCGCAAATTTCATAAAGTCATATGCACCTTTCGCTACTTCTGGATCAATATTTCTCGTTAATGTGAATAAATATGTTTCTAATTTTGGCGCTGGTTTATTATTACCCCAAGCTGGTTGTGGCAATGCGTCAAACGTGTTAAGACGTTCTTCTTCCGTCATTCCTTTACCTAATGATTTGAAAACAAATCCTTGGTCACCAGATGATCCTGTAAACCCTAATGTTCTGCCTTCTACTAAATCAATTACTGTTTTATCCCAATATTCCCATCCAGTACCACCTGAATGTATTTTCATAATTTTATCTTCATGAAGCCATGTGCGGAATTCCTCCCATACCGTAACCCAAGTATCATCGTTAATTAATACTTTTTTACCATCTTCACTTAATACATTACCGCCAGCACTGCGAACTGCATCAATTAAGTTTGACGTCCCCCACATTGGCATCCAGCCAGCATATGAAACATTTCCGTTTTCACCACGTTTTGCGACTGTTTTTGCTACCTTTTCTACACCTTCCCACGTCTTTAAATCCTCTTTTGTAAAGCCATTCTCCGCCAATGCTTTTTTATTGTAATAAAAAATTTGCGTTGTACCGTAAAACGGAATGCCATATAACTTCTCGTCAATTGTTGCTTGCTCTATAAATCCTTTTCCATAATTTCCCTTTTTTAAATTAGTATCATTTTTAACATATTCATCTATAGGTACGATTAACTGTTTTTTAGCATATTCTTGAATGACATCAGAACCTAGTAATGCAATTGCTTCTTGGTTATTCGCTGCAAATCCACTTTGTAGCTTTTGATATGACTCATCGTAGCTACCCGCTTTTGTCGTTTTCACTACATATTTGTCCTGACTTTTATTGTATTCTTCCACAATCTTATCTACACGATCTGCAAGAGAGCCCCCTACTCCATTAATGAATGGAACAACAACCTTCTCCCCTTCTTTACTCGCTTTAACCGTACTTCCTTTTCCACCTGAACAACCCGCAAGTGCACTAACAAACAATGTTAAAACTGTTAGAAGCATGAATAGTTTTTTCATCCCACATATCTCCTTTACTATTTAATTACCCCTTTATTCCTGAATCAGTAACACCAGATAAGAACCATTTTTGTAGAATTAAAAATACGATTAAGAGCGGCACCGTTGCGATTGTACTTGCAACCATAATGTGTGACCAATCTCGTCCTAAAGAACTATTAATGAAATAATCAGCAATTCCATTCGTAATTAGTTTTTGTGTATTATCTTTCAAAATAAGAGCTGGCCAAATGTAATTATTATAGTTACCAATAAATGTGACCAATCCTAGAGTTACAAATGATGATCGTGTCATTGGAAAAATAATCTTCCAAAGAATTCGCCAATCACTCGCTCCGTCAATTTTGGCTGCTTCTACTATTTCAAAACCAACTTTATGGAACGTTTGTTTCAAATAGAAAATACCGAATACGCTAACAGCCATAGAAATCATGTATCCAAAATGTGAATCAAGCAAACCAAATTTCCCTAACATTACATATACAGGAACATACGATACAGCTCCAGGGATCATATAGGTTGCCATCACAACACTAAACGTAATATTCTTGCCTTTAAACTTATAAAATGCCAACATATAAGCAAAAAGCGCTGACGAAACAAGTACATATATAGTAATGATGAAAGAAGTATAGAAACTATTAAATAAATATGTGCTAAATGGAAGTATATCTAATACTTGCTGATAATTTTCCCAGTGAAATTCTTTAGGCCAAAAACCTCCTTGTAATACTTCACTAGATGTTTTAAACGAACCAAGCACCATCCATATGAATGGAAAAATAAATAGTATACTTGATAACGCTAGAAAGAGATGCTTTACGATTAATGGACCTTTTTTCATATTATTCACCTTAATAGTTCACCCACTTGTCACCTATTATTTTGTTTATAACAGATAGTAGTATTGTAATGATTAGTATGATAAATGCGATTGCTGTTGCAGATCCCATATCAAATTGTTCAAACCCTTGTTGGAAGAATAAATAAAGTAACGTACGCGTCGAACCACTAGGTCCACCTTGTGTTAAAATTTTTATTTGATCGTAAGCCTGCACTGAAGAAATTGTATTGACAACAACTAAGAAGAAAGTTGTTGATGAAACCATTGGCAGTGTTACATATCGAAATTTCTGCCATGAATTTGCTCCATCAATACTAGCTGCTTCATATAAACTATCTGGAACTTTTTCTAATGCGCCAATATAGAAGATCATCGTCCAACCAACTAATTTCCAAACTGTCACAATAATGACTGCTAACATCGCTGTTTGACTACTTTGAAGCCAGTCCAAACCTGGTATCCCAAAAAAGTTTAGAACTTTATTAATAACTCCAAATTGAGGTTCATATAAAAGTGACCACACAATGGATACAGCTATTGTTGGCGTTACCCAAGGTGAAAAAATCATTAATTGGTACAATGCAGAACCTTTAAATTTTTTTCGGAAGAATAATGCGAATCCTAAACCTAATGCAATCGTTGGAATCACTGTTCCAATTCCGAAATAAAACGTATTTAGCAATGCTTGCATAAAAGAATCTTGTGTAAATAAATTGAAATAGTTTTCTAAACCAACAAAGTTAAAATCATTCGTCATAAAATCCCAATCAGTAAAACTAATACCTAAGCTAATGAAATTCGGAATAATCCAAAACAATATTAGAGGTATTCCAACTGGTAGTAAAAAGAACACAGCTTTTGATAGTTTTATTTGCATTCTTGCCACCTCCTAATTCATATTGTACGAGTATATTATTAACACAATGTTGTTAATTTGTTAACTAATTGTAAAAACAACAAATAAACAAAATAAAACAACATAAAAACAAAAAGAAGACTATTTCTCAACTTACTAAGAAATAGTCTTCTTTTTGTTTTCTATACTGTTATTACTTCTACCCCATTACTTGTTAACACATTGTGCCACGCCTCATCGAGCTTAGCGTTTGTATATAATGCATCGATGTCACTGAAATTCCCGCTTTTATAGAACTTTGTTAAATTAAACTTTGACTCATCAGCCATCATGACAACTTGTTTTGCATTATTCTTTAACTGCTTATATATTTGTGCATCTTCAATATACGAACATGTTAGTTCTTTTTCTAAAGAAATTCCATCACAAGAAGCAAATAACTTATTAACAGTGAAATGGTCAAGATAGTTTAACGTCATTTCTCCAGACAATGCTAATGAATTTGTATTCAATATTCCTCCAATGACTATTAACCTGCAATCAAAGGAATCATATTGTTCTTTAAGCTCAATAATTTTATTAACAGCTGGTATCGAGTTTGTTAAAATCGTCAAATTCTTTTTATCGTGTATGTAATCCAAAATTTGCATTGTGGTTGTCCCAATTTCAATTGCGATAATATCATTATCTTCTACGAGTTTACTTGCTTCCATTGCAATTTTTCGTTTTTCTTCAATATTCTCAGCTCGGCGCCTATCAAAATGAAATTCTAGTGTTTGATCTTTTTTCTTAATTGCACCACCATGTATTTTCGTAAGCTGCCCTTCCTTGTGCAACATATCTAAATCTCTTCGTATCGTTTCTGTTGTAACATTTAGTACCTTCGCTAAATCATTTACCATAACTCGGTTGTACTTTTCTAACTCATCTAGTATGTGTTTTCTACGTTCAAATTGCGTGTACGATTTCATTTCATTAACACCTCTTCAAATTACGAAAAATATTGTTTTTCTAAAAACTCTTATTATTAGAACGACTTAATCGTTACTTTTAACATAACATCATTTACAGAAAGAAGGAACGATTATCTGTACTATATTTCGTCAAAGGAACAATGGTATATATCACCATATTCACCATACTTTTTTATTACAAGAAGTCTATTTGTTTGGCACCCTTTTTTATAAAGAGCAGTACTTTTTATTTTCATCTGAAATTCAAATTTACTTAACAATAAAAACACGATCATAATAAATAAAAATTTATTGTTAAACGATAAATTTCATGTTAGATTAAATAGATAATTAATAAATGAGGTGCTTTATATGAAACAAAGATCAACACTCTTTTTAAAGACAGCTATTATTCTGATTGGAATCCCTGTTCTTGCTTTGTGTATATTTTTAGTTCCTAACATAGGGAATTATGCAGCGGAATTGTATCCCGATATTGCATATATAAAATATCTTATTTTAATCAATCTGTATGCAACGGTGGTACCTTTTTATTTCGCTCTGTATCAAGCTTTTAAACTTGTAAGCTTCATTGATAAGGGTAACGCTTTCTCGAAATTATCTGTTAGAGCTTTAAAGAAGATAAAACAATGTGCAGTAACAATCAGTATTTTATATGTGGTAGGTATGCCACTCTTCTATCTTGTGGCGGAAAGAGATGATGCACCAGGTATTATTATACTTGGCATGCTCCTAATCTTTGCTTCAATGGTTATCGCAGTCTTTGCTGCCGTTCTCCAAAGACTTTTAAAAGATGCGATAGATATAAAATCAGAAAATGATTTAACGGTCTGAGGTGAATAACATGGCAATTATAATTAATATTGATGTAATGCTAGCGAAAAGAAAAATGAGCGTAACTGAACTTTCAGAGAAGGTTGGAATTACAATGGCTAACCTTTCTATATTAAAAAATGGAAAAGCAAAAGCAATTAGAATTACAACTTTAGATGCTATTTGTAAAGCATTAGAATGCCAACCTGGGGATCTTTTAGAATATCAACCTGAAGATACCGAATAAAAAGAGTCCTTCTTATATGAAGGACTCTTTTTATTGCTCATTACGGCGCAAAATTTATTTGGCCAGTAAACAATAAGATAATCGCGATAATCCAAAAAATAAAGAACGATGAGGAAAGTATTAATGAGATAATTGCAATTGCCTTCTTCTCTGTTTGTTTCGTGATTCCAATTGTTGAAAGTATAATACCTACGCCTGTCAGAGCAATTGTAATATAATCTCCCACTATATTACCCGCATTCGCTATTCTCGTCGGAGTTATAAAAACGAATAAAAAACACATAATTCCGATGAGTAAAGATACATAGCTTATTATGCTGTACTTCTTTTTGGAAACTATTTCTGTTTTCATAATTACCCACCCCTTCTATATAGCTATGAGTTCATATTAGCATGAATAACCATAATTTGGTTAAAATAATAAAAAACAGATAAAGCGGACACTTCCACTTTATCTGTTTTTTATTTAATATATAAACCAGCTTTTTCAATTACAGGAGTAAGATCTTTCATTTTCTCCTCTGATAATGCGGTTTTCATCTTACTATCAAATTTTTCATGCACTTCTTTATACTTAGCTTCATTTTGTAACGACTAAATCCGCCCTATCCCTCGGCAATTCCGCTTCCAAATAATACTCCTCAGCTTTCCAATACCTACTTTGAAACTTTGGAAGGTTCTTCTGCGTTTCCTCACTCTCGCGAAGAAACCTTGTCTCTCTTGAACAATCCAAATACACCATATAATGAAAGAAATTTCTCCATTCTTTTCGCTGCAGAAAAACACCTTCAACAATTATTACACCTACTAAAGGAAGCTGTATTTCTTTCATTTCACATATGTCTGTTTCATCATGATAGAAAGGCAATTGTACTTGTATATCGCTTTGTAACTTCCAAAAAAAGTTTCGCTGCAACCACTCTATATCCCATTGAAGGTTGTAGTACTCATACCATTCTGCAAATCCAGTATTATATCGCTCGTTACGCTCGGTAATGTGATCGTCAATATGAAAAATATGAAACGGGATTCCACTTTGCTTCATATCTGCTTCCAACTCTTTAACCAAAGTTGTTTTACCCGAACGACTTAGTCCGTCTATACCTAGTATAAATCGCTCATCTTTATGTTCCTTAATAACTTTCATTATTTCATTTGTGCTCATTACTTTTTCCAATCTTCTTTTAATAATGAATAAACGACCGTGTCATGAGCAACATCATTTTGAATCATATATTTTCGAAGTAATCCTTCTTCTTGAAATCCGGCTTTTTTTAATAAATTACGGGAAGCTTCATTTTCTATATATACGACAGCTGCAATTCTTATAAAGTGCAACGTTTCAAATCCGTAAGCTAGCATTGCTTGCAGTGCTTCGGTTGCGTATCCTTGTCCCCAATATGTATCATCTAGCTCATAACCAATTTCAGCTCGTTTATGATGATTGTTAATTAAATGAAACCCACACGTACCAATTAATTGATCCGTGCCTTTCTTCTCTATTCCCCAGCGAAATACACTTCCCTCTTCATTACGCTTTCTAAACGTTTGAATAGTCGTTTTCGCTTGCTCAATATTTTCGAAAGAGTCCATTCCGAAATAACGAATAACGGATTCTTTTGAAAAATAATGGAACATCGCTTCTGCATCTAATAGTGTAAGTTCTCTTAATAGTAAACGTTCTGTCTCTAATTTTGGAAACCCCATCCTCTTTTTCTCCTTCTATTCTAATGAACTACAAATTTCAATATAATTACCGTCTGGATCGGCAATGTAAGCAATTGTTTGTCCCCACGGTTTTACGATTGGCTCAACTAGAACTTTAACCCCTTGTTCTTTTAATTTCTCAATCGTTCCCTTTACATCTTCTACAACAAACCCTAACTCAAAATGAGAAGATTGTAGTACACCTTCTGTAAGAGGTAGTCCCGTTAACTCCTTAACATCCTCTCGTGTATTCATCGCTAAAATTGTTGCTCCTGTTTCAAATTCAATATATGTACCGTGCTCTGCTCTTATTGGTAATCTTAAAATTTCTTTATAAAACTGAAGACATTGCTCAAACTTTTCCACATATAAAATAATGTATTTCATTTTTAAGTTCATAATTATTCCCCCTTAACCTTCACCTCTAAAAATTCGACAAATGTTTTTAAAAACCTTGTACCTTATTGAGATGAGCACAAAAAAATGAGGCCGATTTCTCGGCCCCCCAGCTTATTGGCATAAAACAGGAGATTTGGTTTGGACATAACCAGTTCTTACATTCATTATATTTTATTTTTTCTGAATTTTAAATATAATAAATACCTATTTATGTTGAGAAAGTTTTTTTACTTGCATAAAATCATACCGCTTAAGAAATGCTACAAATGGAGGTGTATACATATGGAACCAATGCTTTGTCCAAGTTGTAAAACGAACCGAACTCGCTTTAATATTCTCGAGCAACAAGTAAAACCAGTAAAATTAAATCCACAAACTGGTCATGTAGAAGAAGAATACACGAATGAAACGATGAACGCTTTTCATATGGCTTATCAAGGACCTACTTACCGCGTCCAATGTGCTGTATGTGGGCTTGTTGAAAACCCAGAACAATTTATAAAACCTGCGCAAAATCAGTCTTTCTCTTAAACATTTCCCTACCCCCTATCAATTTTCTATAGGGGGTTTTTCCGTTTTACGTAAGCAAGGTGGACAATTGCTGTTTAATCAAAGGTTCCTAATTCATCTACATGTCTACTATTCATACACCGTCATATATTTTTCTTTTCCACACAAATATAGCGGCCCAATAGAATCAAAGAACAGCTAAGCCTTGCGACCCAAAGTAAGGAAAATTTGATGAAGCAACAACCTGCAACCTTACTAGACTACCATCACTTTGAATATTAAATACTGACACTGTGCCCTGATTTCCATTAAGGGTGTAAAAATGTCGTCCATCTTTACTCACTCCAACATCCATCGGAAGACCCGGTGCTGTCCCCGGCGGTGTACTAGTAATATGCCTTACTACTGACAGTACTCCATTGGGGGCGATTTGGTAGGTGGAGATGGTGCCACTTAAAGTGTTCGTAGTGTAGGCAAAACGTTCATCCTTCGTTGTTATAACCCAACAGGCAGTTTTATATCCGTTTTGTACAGAGCCGCTGATTACATGAAGAGTACCATCATTGCTCAATGAATAAGATGACAACGCATTTGAAACTGCTTCTGTAACTAAGAGAATTCCGGACGATAGAAAGTAAGCACCCAATGGGCCTTTACCGTAAGAATCATTAACAATTGGTCCTGTGACCGTACCATCTTTATTTACATGGAAGACACTGAGATGGTTTGATGTAAGCTCGGAGACAACAATTTTACTACCATCCGGGGTGAAGAGAACTTGTGCGGGCTGAGCATTAAAGGTACTGAGAGCATGAGTGGATCGTGGAATAGGTGTAAGGTTTCCCTTATCATCTATGTGAAATCCAGTAATATTTGATGCAAAATTGTTTGCAGCATTACCTACATTGGAGACATAGAGAAGATTATCATACACACCAATGCTATTGGGCTGAGCACCTCCTGATGGCTTTACATCCACGAAAGTCGGCACCCCGTTATCTGCTATGATAAAACTACTGATACTATGACTGCCTGCGTTAACTGCAAATAGGAAACGACCATCACGGGAAAAAGTCAGAGAACCTTGTGATGCTAGAGGATCTATACCATCGTTTGCCGTTTCTGTAGAAACTTCCTTTATACCAGTACCTCTTCCGTAAGTTCGGTAAGAACCCACAAAGGTGAGCATTCCATTCGTATCCATATGAAAAGCAACAATGTGATTCATTACTTCATTATTAGTCATCATGTATACCATACTCGCACGAGCACGAAAATAATTGTTCATTCTCTGCATTTTATGACTCTCCTCCCTTCATAATTTTATATGGTTCTTTTTCCAATTAAATTCCCATACAAATGGAAATTGATTTAGAAATATCTCTTGCTCATCTCGTAGTTTCTTTAAGTGAAAACCTTATTCACTTCCATATTATATTTTAAACTCCATACTCTTCTGGTAATATTTACATAAGAGAGGTGAAATAAATGATATTTAATAACAGATTAATGATTCCATCCGCATTACTACTATTAGTTTGCCACATGATCATACTTTACTTTTGGATCTTCGATTGGAAGAAGATCTCGACTCCTTACGGTCTAGCTATATGGATTATTTCTACTGTTTGCGGCTTTTTACTTTATTACCACTTTAAACATCAAAACTCTAATAAAATAGTATTAATCGGTAGTTCATTATTATTAATCGTTTCTTCTTCATTTATGATTTTTTTAGGTATTGTTACTGGGATTATCTTTGTAACTGTTAATTCTATGTCTTAAATATATAGTTTTTTATTGTGTAAAAAAGAACGAACAAAATAGAATTACATAAAAATTAAAGAAGATGATTCCGATAATCATATCATCTTCTTTAAAAATCCACTCTTTATTATAATATTTCGTTTTTCAATTTCTTAATTTTCCAAGAGATCCTTATAAAGAGATACATATACATACAACCCACAAACCCCAGCATAACTTTCGCCCAAATTGGCACTCTTGATTCTGTTGAACTTAAAAATGCATTATACATTGAGGGTAATATAGTTATTGAAATAAATGCAAAAAATTGTAGTAATTCCTTCATTTTTTGTACCTTCGTCTCTTTTTCTGAGTAAATGTCAGGTAACTCATTATCATCTTCTACCTCTTTACAAAAATAATTCCATTTTGCAAAACTCGTTACATGTTTCCACCCACACATTTCATATATATCAATATATTCTTTTTGTTTTTCTTTTGAATCTTTATAATCCAATCTGAAATCCGCTTTATATACTACATCTTTCGGCTTAGTTTTCTTAAATGTATACATTATATTATATTTTTGTAATGCCCAGCCTTGTTGGTGCATATTCCGTAAAAAAGCTTCTTCTTTTTCTACGCTCCATACCGCGAAAGGTTTGAATATCTTCTTTGTCTCCATCTTCCATTCACTCCCCTAATATACTGTTTCCATTTCTTACAGATCTCTGTAACCTGTTATACTCTAGCTCTAACACTTCTCTCCCAAACGGTGTTAACTCATAGCACTTCTTTCTGTCTGTAGAGGCAACTTCAACAATCAATTTCTCTTTTAATAACTTCGTAGTATTCCCATATAAAGTACCAGGACCGAGCTTTACTTCCCCATTTGTCATCTCTTCTACCATTTGCATAATTCCATAACCATGCATTGGCTTTACAAGTGACAACAATATGTAATATGTCGCCTCAGTTAATGGAATGTATTTTTGCGTTTTCGCATTCATTATAACTACCTCCGATACATCGCTTCATGATATATCGACTCACGATACATCGTATAACGATATTGTATAATCATATTCCAAAATATGCAAGTGTAATATTAAAATTAAATATCCATTTCTTTGAATTAAAAAATCATATCAATTTTCTGAATAATTTGTTAAAATATAGAAATATCCGCTTTTATTTTGAAAGGAATGATACATATGATAACTAAATTGAAAGAAAACATAGGATCTGTTTTTGTCGGTAAGGAAAATGTAATTGATTTACTCCTCGTTTCACTGCTTGCTGATGGACATGTACTGCTTGAAGACGTACCTGGTACTGGAAAAACATTACTAGCAAAAACAATTTCTAAAAGCATTGGTGGTAATTTTTCTCGCGTTCAATTTACCCCTGATGTACTTCCGAGTGATGTAACAGGTATTGAATATTTCAATCCAAAAACTAGTGAATTCGAATTAAGACTTGGACCAGTTATGACAAATATACTACTCGCAGATGAAATTAACCGCGCGATGCCGAGAACACAATCTAGTTTGTTAGAAGCGATGGAAGAACGACAAGTAACGCTTGAAAAGCAGTCTACTCCTCTTCCGAAACCGTTCTTTGTTATTGCGACGCAAAACCCGATTGAATCACAAGGAACTTTCCCTCTTCCAGATGCACAACTTGATCGCTTTTTAATGACGATTTCAATTGGTTATCCGTCTCCTGAAGATGAATTAAAAATGATGCGCCGTTTTCGTAACAATGCACCGTTAGAAAGCGTCACATCTGTCATTTCTTTAGAAGACATTTTAGAAGCACAGAAACAAGTGAAAGAAATTTTCGTATCAGAACCGTTAGAACATTACATTATTAAGCTTGCTCACGCTACAAGAAATCATGATTACATTGCTAACGGTGTAAGCCCGCGTGCTACATTAGCTTTAGTACGTGCCGTTCAAGCACTAGCCTTTTTACGCGGCAGAGAATATTGCACACCTGAAGATATACAATTTTTAGTTCCTTCTGTTTGGAATCACCGTATCGTCTTATCAATGGAAGGTGCCTTACGCACGACAAAAAATGAAATCACGCAAAGGATTTTAAAAGAAGTTGACGTACCTGTGGAGATTGAACAAGCATGAATGGACAGCGCGTTGTAACTGTACCTTTATTTTTTCAACTCCATATTATTCAATTAACTGTGCCAGGCGCTATACTATTTACGTTTTTTCTGCCGCAACGAATTATTATGTTTCTCTTTTTCTTCTACTATTTATTTGCGATTTTCATTTATAAATATGTCGCTTACATAGAGAAAAGATTTCAAGTTATAAATGAAAAACAAACAACTCGTCTTTTCCCTGATGAATCTGGACAGTTTTTTATTCATTTAAAAAATGGTGCAAATATACCACTCGTTAACGGCGTTTGTTATTTTCATTTAAATTCATCTCTTATACCGCATAAGGATCAAGGGATTGAACAAATATCGAAAACGTTATTTTCTTTCCCATTTTCACAACCTGCTCATTCAGCACAAAAATGGGATTTAACATTAACCGCAACGAAGCGTGGTGTGTTTCAAATTGAACAGTTCGAATGTGTTTTAAAAGATCCTTTTCATCTTTTAACTGTACATTTACCTGTTTTCGATAAGTTAAAGACTGAAATTATTGTGTACCCTTCTCCTAAAGAGGTAGCCGGTTTACAAGAACTTCAGCAACTATTAACAGGTTCGTATCGAACGAATTTCTCTTTTTACAATGATGAAACATCCATTATCGGTGTTAAACGATATGAACGTGAATCTTTCCGCTCTATTCATTGGAAAGCATCTGCTAAAATGCAGGCGTTACAAGCGAAGCAATATGAACCTGTAAAAAATTATAGTTGGACGATTTGTCTTTCTTTAGCTGCTGATCGTGGGTTTGGTTGGAAAGAAAATGTAGAAGACCTTATTTCATTTACAACGTACATTTGTCAATTCGCAACGAAGCATCAAATTCCGTTTGAGTTATTTATTAGCGTTTTAGCAGAAGGTGGCCCTTTGCTTTTACCATTAAACGAAGGACAAACACATTACGCCAAAGCGTTAGAAGAATTAGCACGTATTTCAGATGATAGTACGCTACTTCCGAAACAAGGATTTCTTCACTATGTAACGAGAAAAAGGGAACGCTCATCTACAATGATATACATTGGTTTGCAGAAAAAGGAGCTCCCTCTTCTATCTCAACCTACGTTCCTCATTAATAATGAAGGGATGGTGGAAAAGCTTGAAAACTTGGCTCTATCACGTTAATGACTTTATTCTGCTCCTCCTTCTTTCATTATTAACGGAAAGAGATGAGCTCATTGGTATTGCTATATTTTTAGTGACCGGTTATGTAGGAATATTTCTTATTCATAAATTTATGAAGAAAAAAACAACAGGTTTTGTACTACTGTTAGTTATTCAAATAATCGGTTGTTCTTTATTTCTACCTTTCTCTATTTTAGGCACAATATTATTACCACTGTTTTTCTTTATCGTACACTCTGTTGGACCGGGATATCCAGTACAAAAATCGTTAGGCGGTATTGTATGGTTTGTCGTTTCAGCTATATTTTATGCCCCCTTTCCGCCATTGTGGAAAGGGTTACTATTAGCTTTACACATTATGATTACCTTTTGGTTAACAGGTTCCAATCGTAATCAACAGCTATTACGTTTCACTTCTATTATTACGATTGGAATAATTAGCGCTTTACTTATTCCGGTATTTCCTTATATTCGGCTTCTTTTTTCTTATATCATACAAGTAGTTGCCTTAGGATTTTGTTATGCTTTAAATCCATTGTTCTCGGCAGCTGCATTAAAAGATACAGACGACTTTTGGTCGAATAAAGGAAATTTAAAAGATCCTCAAATTAAAGAAGAATTGGGGCAGCGTCCTTTTGATCCAACTCTCATAAATAGCATTACAATAATAGCCTGTACAGCCATCGCTATTTACGTCGTTTGGAAAATAGTAAAAAAACGAAAACATTTAAGTTTACCAAATATGCCTGTCTTTGAATCTACAATCATTACTGATAAAGAAGGCATTAGCCAAAAACGCTTCAAACGAAATAAACCACCACATAACGAAATTCGAAAAGAAATTTTCAAACTCGAGAGTAAGCTATCTCCTCCTTTAAACCGAGAACGAGGAGAAACTGTTGAAGCTTGGCTAGAGAGAATTAATGATGAAGAAGAGGTAAATATTCAGAGTCATATTATTATAGACGCGTATAATGCAGTGCGTTATTCAAATGGTGAAAACACTGTACTTCTGCATGAATTTAAGGAAGAGGTTTATAAGCTTTATGCGTATCAGAAGAGTTTGAAGAAGAGAAAATGATGTATACAAAAAGACTCCTATTAAACTAGGAGTCTTTTTGTGTAAAAGTCCACGTTGCTTTTCACAAATTATGCTTTTTTTCCTGCTTCAATTTCTAAAGATTCTTCATGCCACCAAAGTGTTTCTTCAGGATCCTCTTTAGCAATTTGATGTGCTTCTTTTTTCGATTCGACAGTAGGGTAAGAACCTTTTAGTGCACGTCCTGATGTTGTGACAAACAGTACACTAAACACAATTAATCCAATTACACTTACACCAGTTAAATAAAATGCTGGTGCCAGTGGGTTACCAGTAGCATGAACTAAGTATGAACATACAAGCGGCGTTGTACCACCGAATATAGATACAGAAATATTAAAGGAGATAGAAAGCGCACGATAACGTACATCGGTGAAAAAGAGTGCTGGTAATAACGAAGGCAATGTTCCTTCATATACACTAAGGAAGAAACCTAAAATGAAAATACCCGCAAACATGGCTACAATATGTCCGTTACCAATTAATAAAAATGCTGGAATTGAACATAATGCTAAACCAAGTAAGCCAATTTGTACTACGCGTTTATTACCTACTTTATCACTTAATTTACCGAAATAAAGTGCCAGTGGAATCATAAGTGCCATCGTAATTGAAATAATTAATAAGCCCGTTGTTTCTTTGACTTTTAGTACTTGTGTTAAATAAGAAGGAATATACGAAAGGATCATATAGTTTGTAATGTTAAAGAAGGCAACAATTACTGTGCTTAATAAGAAGTCTTTTTTGTGATATTTTAATATATCCATAAATGAAAATTGTTCGTTGTCTTCAGATTCCTCTTGTGCTTTTTCCATCTCTTGAAAGATTGGAGATTCATCTAAATGACGTCGTAAATATAAACCGACCAAACCAATTGGTGCAGCAATTAAGAAAGGAATACGCCATCCCCAGCTGAGCATTTGCTCATCTGTTAATAATAACGTTAAAATGGTAACAATTACCGAGGCAGCAATGTAACCTGAGAGTGTTCCAATTTCAAGACCACTACCGAGTATACCACGCTTTTTATCTGGAGAAGATTCTGCGATATAAACCATTGCACCTGAATATTCGCCGCCTGTAGAGAAGCCTTGAATCATTCGAGCAATTAAAAGTAGTATTGGTGCCCATACACCAATTTGTTCATAGGTTGGTAGTAATGCGATGAATAATGTAGAAAGTGCCATTAAAATAATAGTTGTACTTAAAACAATCTTTCGGCCATACTTATCTCCTATTCTACCAAAGAAAATACCTCCGATTGGTCGAACGAGAAAGGCCGCTGCAAATGTACCAAATGTAAGTACAAGTTGCAAACCACTATTATCCACACCTGAGAAGAATAATTGACTTAATATTACCGCTAAATACGCGTATAATCCAAAGTCAAACCACTCCATTGCATTCCCAATGCCAGTAGCAACAACTGCTTTCCTCGCTTGTTTAGGATTGACAATATTAACGTCTTGAGGTTCAAAATTTAAATCATTATTTTGTTGCATATAGTAAAACAGCTCCTTATTTAATTTAACTTCTTTAAGCACACCTTCTCTTACTAGAATAAATTCAATACGAAGCACTTAAGGAAAAGCAACGTCTCCTTATCTGTTATTATTGTTTCACATAATTAATTATTTGTCCAATGAGATGATCCCTAGGTTAAGTAATTTAGTATTTTAAAAAGCTGAAGAAGGCGCTATACGAGTACCTTTTTCAGCTTTTTATTTTAATATGTAAATTTATTTTTTTCACCCCTATTTTCTTCCTATTTGAATTAAAAATAAGGTGCTTTTTCATAAAGCTTTTTAAACACTTGCTATAGCTGATAAGCTATGAATACAGGAGATAAACTCATAAATAAATGCATCAATCTCTTCTTTTGTAATTATATATGGAGGAAGTAAACGGATGATGTTCCCTTGTGTAACGTCAACTAACATCCCTTTCTCCATTAGCTCTACCTGTAATTTCTTTACATTTGTATTCGTATCATTCAAACTAATTCCAAACATCATTCCAGCATGACGTACTTCCTGAATATAATAAGAATTTTCATTCTGAATTTCTCGCAATTTATCATTTAGATATAGTGACATTTCATAAGCTTCTTGCATTAAACCATCGTCAATCAATGTATTTAAAACCGTTAACCCTAAAGCTGTTCCCATTGAAGAATGAGCAAACGTTGTACCATGATCTCCTGGTGAAAATACATCACATAGCTTTTCACCTACAATAATTCCCCCTAGCGGTATCCCGCCTCCTGCTCCTTTACCAATTTGAATAATATCCGGTGTAATATTGAAATTTTGATAAGCAAATAGTTTACCAGTTCTCCCCATACCACTTTGAACTTCATCAACGATAAGAATGACATTATATTTATCACATAAGTTTTGAACACCATGTAAATATTCACCCGATAAAGGGTATATCCCCCCGCTACCTAATACAGGCTCTAGCATAATCGCAATTGGATTTTCTTTAACAATTGTTTCTTCTAATTGCTCTATATTCTCGCGCTCTACTTCATATACAGGAATCGATGTTTTAGGGAAATTTTGATATACACTTTCTTGTCTCGTAAAATGAAGTGCCCCTAACGTACGCCCGTGGAAGCTATTCTTCAGCACTACGATTCCTTCACGTTCCTCATGCGTATTCGCTCTATATTTATCAATTAATTTCAACGTTGTTTCTGTCGCTTCCGTACCAGAGTTTGTAAAAAAGACTTTTCCATTTTTTAAAGAGCAATCAACTAATTTCTTTGCATACTCAATCGCAACTGGGTTTAAAAAATGAAACGGAAGATGCAGAGATTTCGTAACTTGTTCCATTGTCGTTTGCACGATTTTCGGGTGATTATACCCTAATACGTTCACTCCGACACCAGAAAATAAATCTACATACTCTTTACCATCCACATCATAAAGCTTGCACCCTTCTCCTCTTTCTATTGCAACCTTCGTACGACAATACGTAGGCATCATATATTCTTTATCTAATTGAAACCAATCCGACATAATAAATTCCTCCTGGCTATTTTCCCGTTTTTCATGTTCATTATCTATAAATTCATTTACAAATTAATTTTTAAGATTGAAATTTTAATAGTGGTTTTCTTCCACCTTTTAAATAAAACGTGTTATTTCTCTTCCCGATATTCATTTTTCCATAATTTCTTCTATTTCAACAGGTCCACTGCATGTGCGTTTTTTTCATCTTGCGGTATGTTACCAATTTGAACTTTGTATGTAATACATAATCAAGGCTAAAGAATCATATTTAGTAACAATCGACGAAAAAAATTTGGAGGCTAAATCGATGAATGAAAAATATGATAAACAGAGGCAATCTTTATTAGGAGAAGACTTTAACCAAAATCGAGAACTTAATGAACCAGCTAAACTTCACTCTCAAACAGTTGGTTCACGTGGACCTGTTTTAAAGCAAGATAGTGTACTGCACGAGGCGTTACAAGAATTCATTCATGAAAAAATTTTAGAAAGACCTGTTCATGTAAAAGGATTTGGTGCATTTGGTTATTTCCAAACGATATATCCGATGTCTGAGCATACAAAACTAATATTTTTACAAAATTCTAATGAGAAAGTTCCTGTTATGGTTCGCTTTTCTTTAGCTGTCGGTATAAAAGGAACACCTGATACATCTAGAAATGTAAGTGGCTTTGCTACAAAATTTTATACAGAAGAAGGCATTTTTGACCTTATATGTAATCACATTCCCGTCTTTTCTATTCGTGATCCGATGCGTTTCCCAGAATTTATTAAAGCATTCTTACCTTCACCTAAAAATAATTTAATTGATCCTGATAGGTCTTGGGGCTTTGTAGCAAGAGCGCCTGAATCGATTCATTTTATTGTACGTTTATACTCTGATGCTGGTACGATAAAAAGTCTTCGCCACATTCCAGGACATAGTGTAAATACATATGTTTGGAGAAATGCTCAAGGTATTAGAAAGTACGTTAAATACCATTGGTACCCATTTGAAGGTGTACAATACATTAGTCGCGAAGAAGCAAATAGACTAGCCGCTGAAAATCCTGATTACGCTGGTAAAGATTTATACGATGCGATTGCGGGTGGCAAACCGGTGGAATATGGCCTATATGTTCAGCTTATGGACCCTAAGGATGAAGCAAATCTTTCTTATGATCCTTTAGACGATACAAAAGTATGGGATGAAAAAGAGTATCCCCTAATACCAGTAGGCAAAATGGTATTAAATAAAAATCCTGATAATTATATGGAACAAGTAGAAAAAGTCGCCTTCTCCCCTTCTAATTTACTAGACGGCACAGAATTATCTGATGATAAAATACTGCAAGGCCGTGCTAACATTTATAGTGATTCTCAAAGAAGAAGAATTGGGGCTGAATTTCGTAAATTACAGGTTAACCAGCAGCAAGATTGGACACCAGCTAACCAAATAACAAGCGGTGACGGAAGGTACATTGAAGGTAAACTCGAAAGGACTTCTATAACTAAACAAGATGACTTTAAGCAGGCTGGTGAATTTTATGCGAAGTTACAACCGATAGAAAAAGAACATCTTGCCGAAAACTTAGCTAGTGATTTGAAAGTTATATCTGAGGATATTAAAAAGGTAATTTTGGGGTATTTTCATAAAGTGTCAGCTGATTTGGTGAATAGGATTGAGAGTGCGATGCAAAGGCTTTAAAAATATAAAAAACGTCATTTTTAATGATGAAAATGACGTTTTTTTATGGCGAACTTACTAGTGATTTCTATCGACCAATTTACATTTATTTACGAAAACTTTCCCATTCAAGATTTTCGTTACATCATTTTATATTATGGTATTCATTTCTCTTTTTCAGATAATCTTTTTCACATTGTAATGGTCTGTATTCCACGATTTTCCCTTGCTTCTTTTTCGTTTCGGTAACAATCCATTCCCCTTTTTCAAGGTTTAGGCGTTTCATTACATTAGTATCGTCTATTTCTTTATAAAGTAAAAATGCTTCTTGCGCCTTCACAAATAATCTAGGCTCTCCCCTATATCCACCACTATCATAAACTTTAGTTAGCGAATTATAATAAGAATCATTTTCCCTTCCGCCATACATCAAATGCGCAGCCTCTAGGTCTCTTTTACTAATTTCCCAAAAACTATTTTCATCAATCTTTAAATCAAATGTAGATATAATGTCATTCATAATGTTTTTCACATACTTTTCATCACGAATTTTACTTTCTTCCAGACAATCTGAAGATAACCTTGGTGCATTTGACTGAGAATGTACCACATGCTGTATAGATACGCACAAAATAAATACACTTAAAACATACAATAGTTTTTTCATATTTAAGTATCACCTCAAATGATTTAGATACTATATTATTTGTTTTTGAGGTGATTCTATTCTTATGCTGTAAATAATAAATCCCCTATAAAATTGATTTTTATAGGGGGGTTATATTTAACATTTAATCGGCGTAGCAAGTACCTTACTACTTTTCACATCATATAATCCTATAGGTGTTACCCGTATAAAAGGCAAGTGCGTCGCAGAAAAGAATAAAATCGTAAATGCTGGATCATTATAGGTGTATCCTCGCTCTTGTAGTAATTCCACCATTTTTTTCTCTTTCTGTATTAATTCACTCATTTTCAAATTAGACATAATCCCGAGCAATGGTAATGCAATTTCGTGTAACACTTCATTTCTTTCCGCTATTACCATTCCCCCGCCAAGCTCTTTTACTCTATGAAAAGCTGTAAGCATATCTTCTTTCCTTTTTCCAATAAGAATGATGTCACCTGTACCGGAATAAGAGCTAGCAAGACCTCCTAATCCATTCGCAAAACCTTTCACAACTGTATTCACTCGCCAAGTGCCATCACGAGCAATCATCATAAGGAAACATTCATCATGCTCAATAGAAAGTTCTTCACCGTTTAAGTCGATTTCAGTTACATATGGTTTTGAAATAACATCATTTAATAATTTTATACCTGTTGTTTCAGAAAAAATCATATCTTCTTTCTTTAAAGACCAGTCTAATGATAATGGAGTTACTTTGAATTTACTCCAGTCTATATGTAATGATGCATTTTTGTTTATTCCGTCACGCTTCATCCATTTCCCCTTTGCAATTACACTTATTGGAATCGGATTTTCTTTACTTTCCAAAATATTAATATTTGCAATTCTTCCTGTCGCGATCGCGCCGTGTAAATGCTCCATATTATAATAACGAGCAATGTTATAGCTTGCCATATTATAGGCATCAATTACTGGTATTCCTTGCTTTATCGCGATTTCTATCATCCTATTCGTCATTCCGTTTTCATAAAATGACGGATGTGAACCATCTGTTGTGAACATGAATCTATCAAATTGCTTGACACCTAATTCCAGCAATTCTTTCAGTAAAATTTCTAAATCTGGACGGATAGAAGAGTTTCTAAGAGTAACGGTGTAACCTTGCATAAGGCGTGTTAATGCTTCCTGTCCTGTCATCGCTTCATGATCGCAATCAGCACCTAGTAACTTTAACTTCGCTAACGTTGATTCAGACGCACCGGGAAAATGACCTTCTACTTTTTTCTGTAACCGCTTTGTTTCCTGCACCCAATTTAACATTTCATCATCGCCATGTAATAGTTTCGGCCATGCTGTTAACTCGCCGCCCTGAAGAACATCTTCATGCTTCAGCCATTCCATTATTTCTTCACTATTAAATAAAGATTCCCCATTCTGTAGTTCAGTCTGTCCATCGAAACGACACCACCAATACATACTTGCTGGAATCTTTTTAAATTCATCTAATAAACGAAACGCTACTTCCCGTTGTAATGTGAAAAACAAAGTTAAATTATCATTAATGAAAGTTGTTGTACCAAATTGCATCGCATGATTTGCTAAAGTTTCAGGATTATATAATTGATATGGATGTGCATGCGGTTCTATGTAACTAGGAACTACATACTTTCCATCACAATCAATGACTTCACATTCGTGTAGTTGCTCTGGTAGTTTTTCTCCTACATATATAATGCGGTCATCATAGATCCAAATATTTGCTTGCACCCACTCGCGCATATAGGAATTTAAATATGTTGCATTCTTGAATAAAATGTGCGGGCTTCTTGTGCCATCTATTACTTCAACATGTTCTCGTAATTGTGTGTTACTCCATCTAAACTGATTTTGTCCCAATGTATTTCACTCCACATCAATTTACTTTTATTTATTAAAACAAAAATAATTAACTAACTAAAGTATTATCCATTCCTAACTCCCCTGTATATCCCCTATACTCTTTATTATATGGAATGATTACAAAAATAACAATTTTCAAAATTTATAATATATCTCTTTGATCCAAAATAAAAAAGATGTCATGCAACTGACATCTTTTTTATACTAGACTATAAGATTGAATTACACTTGTATCCGTATTTATGTTCTACATATACTTGATTGCTGCCATACCATGAATGCTAATACTGTCCTTATTTGCAAAATTAAAAAGCATCTCTTTTATATACAACTAAAGCCGGATTCCATTCGCTTTCTTTTCATCTATTTCTTAAATTCAACTTGCATCATTTTATTAAACTGTGTTAAAATATCAATCGCACCTAAAGAGTTAATACTGACAGCCAATGTATGTTTGCCTCCAATTACTCCGCCAACAAAAGTTGTAAATCCAGGAATCGACCCTCCATGACCCCAAATTGAAACACCGTTTGAAAGTTTCGTCTCATAGATCCCAAGACCATATCCATCACCAAGACCTTTTCCTTCTATAGGAACTGTAGTAAGCATTTCTTTTAGCTCGCGTTCTTTCAGTAACTTACCACCGAGTAAAGATGCAAAGAACGTATTTAAATCGTCCGCATTTGAAATCATATCTCCAGCTGCATTAGCTAAACTCGGATTATAATACGTCATGTCTTTCAATTCACTTGTTTCGTCTATTTTCATATACCCACGAGCATGATCCTTTCCTGGAATAACGGGTGAATTCCCTGGTAAAAACGTATTTGACAGATCCAAAGGTTCAATAATTCGTTTTTCAATTTCTTCTGCATAACTATTGCCACTTATTTTTTCAATAAGCATTCCCAATATTACGTATCCTGTGTTTGAATACGCCCATCCTTTACCTGGCGAAAAATCTGGGGGTAGAGAAAGTCCTATTTTCACTATTTCTTCTGCTGTATACGTTTTTCTCGAATTCATTATGTCAGCGTCTTTTGACTTTAAATATTCAGCTATACCACTCGTATGATTCAAAAGTTGACGTATCGTAATTTGATTGCCATCATACCCATTTTCTTGAATGAGACCCGGTAGCCACTTTTCAATTGGATCGTCAAGTTGCACGCGATTTTCTCCTACTAATTGAAGAACAGTCGTAGCGGTAAAAGTCTTCGTCACACTCCCAATCCGAAAACGATAATCCGATTTCATTGTTTTCTTTGTATTTAAATCCGCGACGCCAGCAGTATAACTACTAATCTTTCCATTGTTAGACGTCTTCGCTAATATTCCTGGGGTTCCAAGCTGTACTGTTTCCTGCATTACTTGTTTCCAACCATTCCGATTCTTTTGATCATGTGATTGTGACGGACTAGATAAATTTTGAACAGACTCTGCTTTCACAGTAAAACCTGGTGTGAATAGAGTAGTACCCGCTAATAAAACTGCCAAACTTGCTAACTTAATTGAATTACATTTTTTCATAAGACTCCCTCTCCTCTATTAATATAGGATTAATTCAAGTTATACTTTAATCCTATATGATAAAACTCTCTTTTTTCTTATCCATTCCTTACGAAATACTTACGTTCAAATTTTGATACGATAAACTGAGAAAGAGCTATGCATGAAAATAAAAAGGGCATATAAAATAAGGACAGCCACTTAACTGCCCTTATTTTCATTTCACCTCGTCTTTATTATTTTTAAGATGATTCATTAATTGTGTTCGTTTCAAAGGTACATATATGTTTGTTCCAGTAACATATCTTTTTCCCAATCGAATTATCTTATAAATTTAAGGAGTTCATATTAAGATTAACAATAAAAAAGAACGTGTTTTCAATTTATCAGAACACGTTCTCTTACATACTTAAAACCCTATATCAACTTTTTATTTCATTCACTTTTACCATCCTGCACTAGCGTTCATGCCATTTCCAATAATAGTAAGAAATAGTGGCCACAATACTGGTCCTAACGTAAGAAGTAAATTTAGAAGTATAAGTAATCTATATACCCCGGGGAAATTTTGATCTTTACGATTTACAAATACTAAAATAACTAATAATATTATGGTCGTTAAAAATAAAAGTAGAGTTAGCAACCAATACCAAACCATTAAACTGAGACTCCATGGTGTTAATAGCTCGTGTATTATACCAAATATGATTCCTAATACTCCAAAACTAAAGGTAGTAACTGTTGATTTTATAAGCACTATATTTAATGTTTTTTCGTATGTATTTTTACAATATAAATCTATTAAAGTGTATAAAGATAAATATGCCATTAATACACCTATCCAAGACAATAACCAGTCTCCGCCTCCTCTAAATAACATGAACAGCAACCAACACATCCCTACTGCAGAAAAAGCAAAGGAAATAAGTATGCTTTTCAATACCGGTTTCATTATATTTTCACACCCTTAAAAATAAATTATAAGTTTTTACTAAACTCATGTAATTTTTTATTAACATGCTACCCATTAATCGTTTAGCTCTAACGTATCCTTTTTTCATTCTATATTAATAAAACAAAGATATACTCATGAACAATTAAAGAAGCAATACTCTACAAAGAGTTCCATATAGCTTGTATATTCTTTTTCCATTGGTAGAGATATTAAAAAATTAAGTATACATTAACATGCAATTAAATATAAGTAAATAAAAAAGATGACCTCAGCATACGCCAAAGTCATCTTCTATAACCATATTATTTTACTAGTTCACCGCTATAAACCTTTATATCAAGCGGAGCAGTTAAAAACTGTGATGCTTTACTAACGAAAGATGTGAAGTGTTCACTCGTATTATGACTCGCAACTGCTGCTTCATCTTTCCATACTTCTACCATCGTATAAACACTTTCTTTTTCAGTATCTTTATATAAATCGTAAGATACATTTCCACTTTCTTCTCTTGAACCATGAAGTAGTGGCTGAATTTCTTCTAAAAATGATTGTTGTTTTGCTGGGTCTACTTGAAATATTGCGTGAATAATAATCATGGTGTTTCCCCTCTCATATCTCACTTATTTCTGTTTTTTTTATAAAATTACTTCCACTCAGCAACTTTTTCAATTGGAAGACGTACTGATGGATAACCACTGTCAGCAGCTTTTCCGATTGAAATTAACATAACTGGTACGTGACGCTCTTTGTCTAATCCGAAAGCTTCTGCGATTTGGTCTTTTTCAAATCCACCAATTGGGCAAGTATCATAGCCGTGAGCACGTGCTGCTAACATAAATTGCATCGCTACAAGACCACCGTCAATTAGTACAGTATCTTTCATTACTTCTGGTGTAACCATTGAGAAGTAACCTGAAAGTTTTTTCATTTGATCTTCTTTTACTTCAGCTGGCATAAGTCCGCGCTCTACTGCTGTACCGTAAATTTCTTCTGCGTTATCAAAGTTGTTTAAGTCACCAAATACAGCAATCATCGCTGAAGATGTTTCTACTTGAGATTGATTGAATTTTGCAAGTGGAGCCAGTGTTGCTTTTCCTTCGTCACTTTCAATAACAAGGAATCTCCATGGTTGCATGTTTACTGAAGATGGTGCAAGTGTTGCTTCTGTAAGAATTTCTGTCATTTCTTCTTTGCTAATTTTTACTGAAGGATCGTACTTACGAATTGAACGACGTCCTGTTAAAATTTCGTTAAAATCATTTGTTTTTACTGAGTTAGTCATAGTTGTATTCTCCCTTTTTTAAAGTTCTTTTATATTTTCTTGAATGCGGTCTAACATCGTTAAAAGATTGTCGCGTTCTTCTTCACTTAATCCTTTAAATGCTGAAGTAGCGAAACGCTCTTTTTCCTCTTGATACACTTGAATTTTATTTCGCCCCTCTTCTGTAAGAGAAACTAACGTAATTCTGTTATCATCTGGATTTTTACGTCTTGTAATCATTCCGTTTGCTTCCAGCTGTTTTAAATGCCTCGTAATCGCGGCATTATCAATATTCACTTCTTGCTGAAGTGCTTTTTGACTAATTTCATCTACTTCATATAACTGAAGTATAAGCTCTAGTCTAGATTGACTCATACCCGTACACCCTTCAAACTTCGAACTTACTTCTTTATTTAGAAAGTGTAATTTATATAAAATTATTGCTTCTTTTGAGCATGAACTTGTCAAATTACCCCTCCTTTACATGCAAAACAAAAATATTTGATGTATCAATAGTTGATATGTCAATTAATATAATCTATATCGATTTATAATGCAAGCATTTTGTTTTCACTATTTATTTTTTTGAAATTCGTCTATTAATATTTTTCCAAAATAAGACGTTTTATGACGTTACAAAAAATGTAAATTACATTATAATAGTAATAATTCAAATGACTGGAGAGTGATTGTAATGCGGCAATACACAAATAGAAATGAGGAAATGAACATGGAAAATGAAATGAGGATATTTATATATGACAACAATAAATATAGGGATTGTCGCGCACGTAGACGCTGGCAAGACGAGTTTGACTGAGCGTATTCTTTATGAAACGAATGTGATTAAAGAAGTTGGCCGAGTAGATAGTGGTAATACTCAAACTGACTCAATGGAATTAGAAAGACAACGCGGAATTACGATTAAAGCATCGGTCGTTTCTTTCTTTATTGACAGTTTAAAAGTAAATGTCATTGATACACCTGGACACGCTGATTTTATCGCTGAAGTGGAGCGATCATTCCGCGTTTTAGACGGTGCGATTTTAGTTATCTCTGCCGTTGAAGGTGTGCAAGCACAAACAAAGATTTTAATGCAGACATTACAGAAATTAAACATACCTACTATATTATTTGTTAATAAAATAGACCGTAGTGGCGCAAATACTGAAAAAGTTGTGAAACAAATAAAAGAGCTTCTTTCAAATGAAGCATCCCCCTTCTACTCTGTAGAAAACGAAGGTACAAAGGACGCTCGGATTATTGAATATAAATCTTATGACGATTGTATTGAACGATTAGCACCATTTAACGAATCATTGCTTGAGTCATATGTAAATAACGAAATAATACCGGATGCACTATTAAGAAAAGAACTCGAAAAGCAAATACAGCAAGCAAATGTGTTTCCTATCTTTTTTGGTTCAGCAATGACAGGTATAGGAGTAACTGAATTACTTAAAAATATTTCAGCCTTAATTCCAGCTACTAAATCGGCACAAGATGAAACATTATCCGGTGTTGTTTTTAAAATTGAACGTGAATCTTCTGGCGAAAAGATTGCTTACGTAAGACTATTTTCTGGTTGTTTACACGTTAGAAAATATGTTGATATACAGCGTGGAGAGTCTCTACCACATAAGGAAAAGATTAAAAAAATGTGCATGTTTCATAATGGAGATGCCGTTCAATCTTCTACTGTTCAAAGCGGAGAGTTTTGCAAAGTGTGGGGACTTACGAATATTAAAATTGGTGATATTATCGGTAAGCGGACGGATTATATAAAGGATATTCACTTTGCCGAACCACAAATGGAAGCTGCTATTGAAGCAGTGCCTAAAGAACGAATTCATGATTTATACGCTGCACTTATGGAGCTATGCGAAGAAGATCCTCTCATTAAGGTTTGGAAAGACAATGTTCATAATGAACTATACATTCGCCTTTTCGGTGAAGTGCAAAAAGAAGTTATTGAAACAACACTTTATGAAAAATACCGTCTACAAGTTACCTTTTCAAACACGCGAGTTGTATGTATTGAAAAACCAATTGACTTAGGGAATAGCGTTGAAGTAATGGGTGAAAAAGAAAATCCTTTTTACGCAACAATTGGGTTCAAAGTTGAACGTGGCGCGCTTAACTCTGGCATAACGTATAACTTAGGTGTTGAACTTGGATCACTGCCTTTAGCATTTCATAAAGCGATTGAAGATACAGTATTTCAAACGTTAAAACAAGGTTTATTTGGATGGGAAGTTACGGACATTATCGTCACATTAACACATACCGGCTATGCCAGTCCTGTTACAACAGCGAGTGACTTTAGAAATTTAACACCGCTCGTATTAATGGATGCTTTAAAACAAGCCAAAACATGTGTATTTGAACCAATAAATGAATTTGAATTAACTGTTCCAGAGCACGCAATTAGTACCGCAATGTATAAACTAGCTGCTATCCCAGCAACTTTTGCAGAGCCTACGTTGCATAATGATTCTTACCATTTAACAGGATCATTACCTGTTGCAAAAACAGAGGATTTTAAACGAATGCTCCATTCATTTACTGAAGGAGAAGGTATCTTTATAACAAAGCCAACTGGTTTCACAAAACTTACGGCTCCCTTTCCTACTCGAAAACGTGTTGACTTTAATCCGCTAAATCGGAGGGATTATTTTCTTCGTGTTTTGAAGGCTTATTAAATAAAAAAGAGGTGCCATTCGCACCTCTTTTTGCATGTATTGATAGGTTAGTTTTTCCTAACAACTTCTTTAAGTTTTTCTATTATTTTTGCTATCGCTTCGATCGAATTCTCGGTTTCAAATTCTCCAACATTTACAGAATGGTTAGCGTTTTTGACAACTTCAATCTGTAAATTCGTTTTATGTAACTGATTTATTTGATTTGCATTATATTGATGATCTTTATCTCCAATTACTAAAAGCCCTTCGTGATGACTATGTAAGATCGAATCAAAAATAGAATCAAAAGTTAGTAATGGTGTAAGCAATATCATTTTTGACCGTAGAAATTCTTCTCTCTTCATTAAATCATTCGCAATCGGGATTGTTCCGAGTGATTTTCCTAAAAACATCGAATTGCTATATTGCCCACTTTTTAGCACTTCAATAATGACAGGATTAATATCATCCATCATTACTTTCGTTATTTCTTCCATTGGCTTTTCCATTAATTGTCCATCGTAGGAATAATGAATATGTACTACATCTATTTTATTTTCAAGCATAAGCATCGTTGCATAATAAAATAACGGCTTGTCATAATTGTAGCCTGAACCTGAGAACATAAAACAAATTGTATTAGAACCTTTTTCGATATGTGTGTAACGAATGACTTTATCATCTATATGTATCTCTTTTTTAGTCCCCTTCACCGTTTTCCCCTCCAAGCACGCTTACTTTTGTAAAACGATATGTTCTGTATGAACTGATACATCCTTTACTTTATCTTTTATAAACGCTGGCTGTAAGTTATATGCATGTAACTCTTCTACCGGCACCCACTTAAATAAATATTTTCTACCTGCTTCTTCAAGAATATATTGATCCGCCCCATTTGCAGGTAATTCATGCAATTCTACTTCATAATAAAAACTAATCTCATGAAACTTTCGCTCAGAAAGTGTAAAGAAGTTTTCTACTGACCATATTAATCTCTTCACTTCAATAGGTACGCCTAGTTCTTCTGCAAGCTCTCGTTTTAACGCATCTTCACTATTTTCTAGCATTTTCACTCTTCCGCCTGGTACGTACCAAAAATCTTCACCGTCACCTTGCAGAATGAGTATTTTATTATCATGTTTACAAATTGCTCCGACTCGGTAATTAAAACATGTTTCCTCTACTTTAAACGTAAGATCCACAACAAACCCCTCCAATGTATCATTACAAAACTATTATGTATGTGCTGTACAAATAAGATTACTAAATTTTTCTATTTCATTCAATTATTTTTTAACTTTCCAAAAACAATACGCATCATTTGTCATCACAAGTATAAATACATATGTCACAATCACTGCACACACTAGAGAAGCATTATGGGGGACGAATGAAAACATTGCCAATATATAAAACTGAAAAATCAAATAATTTATAAGGAATCATTATAAAAGATAAAGTAAAACTTCAATAAATGGAGTTTTTATCTTTCCCCTATTGTATTTAAATATTGTTAAGACATTATTAAAAAAGACGCAAGGTCAACTTATGTGCTAATTAATTCTTTTTCTAGAAAAAGCATCTTTTATTGCACTTGTTAATACATTTAAGAATAATAAAATAGCCATAACTACCGTTAATACGTTAAATTGCTTTGTTTTATAAGGAGCGAACCATTCCGTAAAGAACTCTGAATTAACGAGACGCTCCCCAACTCCTCCTTCCTTGAAGTTCGGTATCCACGAATTCATATCAAGGATGATAAAAATTAGTTGCATAACGAAAAATGCTCCAAGAGTTTTCAGCCAATTTCGTATTCGAATAGGACGCCCTTTTTTTGATGTCATTTAAATGATCCTCCTTTTAGAACTTGCTATTAAAGAGCCTTGTTCTGATAGATACGAATAGATAATATCCATGAAACCCCATAGCACCCCACTGCTATGACAGCAAATATAAGAAATAATTTCAAATCTGAAATCTCTTTTAAAAAGGTCAGTACGCCATTAGCATATTTATTTAATAAATATGGAGTATTTCGCATTAAATATATAACTCCAATAGATAAAAGTATAAAAACTGGTACAAGTGTTTTCACTTTAAATGCAACAAAAAATGGGATGTAAAATGCAGTAATCAGCATGACTGCCAAGAAGCCTAGGATGTAACTTTCTAAGGAAAGTTGAAATTCCATGCTGTCTAAAATGAAATATTTTCCAACTAAACAAAATGGGATGATTACTATTGTAAAAAATAAGGTTCCAACGTATTTTGAACTTATAATTTCCTTCCTAGTATACGGTAATGAGTTTACTAAAATATTAGCATTATCTTTATCATCAGATTGATATGTGTTAATTACAAAAACGGCACTACAAATGATTATGACATATGCTACATCCATGCCGGCCCACAAATAGGTAACTAGAAATAAGAGATAAGCAGGTAAAAAAGTTTTTTGTAAAATCAAATCCTTTTTAATTAAATTAAGCATCTTGACTCCCCCTTTTTCATGAAATACATAATATCCTCTAAACTTGGTTTTTCAATCACCACTTCTTTATTAAATAAAGTTTCGATAGAATTTACATTTTCAATCAATCCCTCGAAACCTGTATTTGCCTTACATACAGATATAAATTCACGCTCGGTATCAAAATCTAACATATCTAGTGGTCCTTTGACCAAAATATAATCTTCTGCAATGGCATAAATATCTTTTGTAAAAATATGCTTCCCATTTTGAATAAATGTAATATAATCGGCAATGCGGTCTAAATCCGTTGTAATATGAGATGAGAAAAAGATAGTTTTCTCACCATCCTGCATAATATTTTGTAAAACATCCAATAATTCTCTTCTAAATACCGGATCGAGTCCGGAAGTAGGCTCATCCATAATAATTAGTTCAGCATGATGTGAAAGGGCAATTGCAAGAGAGGCTTTCATTTTCATTCCTTTGGAGAATGTTTTCATTTTTTTATTTAATGGTAATTCGAACAGATCTTTATAATATGTAAATTGGTTAAAATCCCATTTTTTATAAGCAGGCGCAATAATTTTAGTAATTTCCTTTAATGTGAGTTCATTATAAAACACATTATCGTCATAAACGAAACCAATTCTTTCTTTAATTCGCTTCGCATCAGTCGAATAGTTCATGCCAAATAAGGAGACATTTCCACTATCCGGGTTCATTAGATTCATAATCATTTTAATCGTTGTAGATTTACCTGATCCATTCCCCCCAATAAAACCCGTAACAAATCCTTTTTTTACTTCCATCGAAAAATTTTTAATTTGAAATCCTTTAAAAGATTTACTGACATTTTGAAGTTCTATTACGTTTTCCAAGAGTTTTCCTCCTCGTATAAAATTGTAAGCATTTCTTTTAGATCATTTAAAGAAACATCCATTTGTTTAGCATTTTGAATCGCTTCACACAACTTTTCTTCAACTGTCTTTAATTTTTTTTCTTTCATAGTTTCAATGTTTTGTTCTGCTACAAAGGACCCCCTTCCGACAATTGAATAAATAAAACCGTCTTTTTCCAGTTCTTCATATGCTCTTTTCGTTGTAATAATACTTACTCTTAAATCTTTTGCTAACTGACGCATTGAAGGAAGAGCATCTCCTTGCTTTAAATCACCTAGTAAAATAAGTTTTTTTATTTGGACACCAATTTGTTCATAAATAGGTTCCTTTGAAGTGTTCGTAATAACGATTTGCATGCAAGTACCTCTTTTTAAAAATATTGTATATATACTTTATATACAATATATACTATCGTACATTGTAAATCAACAGAAAATTTCCAAAATATAGTCACAAACACAATCTAATAATAAATGTAATTCATACAACTTATTTATACGGGTCTTCCTCGTATTTGCTCGATTTTGAGGTGGAGGTCTTACTGCTATCTAATGCGGTATAAAGACTACGTTGTGTTTTACGGAGAAATTGGCACAGCTGATAGTGTGAAAGCAAAAGAGTTTGAAACAGAAGAACAATCTGAGGAAGTTGATATCAAGTTAGACTGGTATGAAGGTGACGAGGAAGGATTGAAAAAGATGTTTCCTATGCTATGGGAAATGTATGGAGAAAGACCGATTGAGTGGTAGATTTATATACGAAAAACGCCTTGTTTCTTTATTAACAAGGCGTTTTTTCTTGATACTATGTTTAAATTGTTATCTTTCCACTCTCCCACCACACCATAAAAATCTTTAAAGAAGGCGCAACCCACGTTCTGCTATCATTTTCATGGTTCCATACATATATATCATCTCTTTGCACTATTCCATTCAAAATGGAATAGCCAAACAAATCACCATTTCCGCCATCAGCAAAAAATAATAAACAGTCAAAAGGCATATATAAATCTTTAAAATCAATTATATTTCTCATATTCATATTTTCAATTTTAATTTTTGAGGCATCCCAAATAAATTGTCCATATTCACCTTCTATACCATTTGTTTCCTGTAATAATTGATATAAATCATTCGGTAACTCCAACTGCAAATTTTTTTGAACTTCAGCGAGTTCATCCTTCGTAGCGGGATTTTTCAAACTTAAGTTTGCTGAAATACTGCGAATGGTATTTTTCCACATAACCTTTTTCCTCCTTGCGGTCCCTCATGTTCAATCCAGTATATACAATGTGGCTCCTCTAAATTTATTGATACCACTTTTCTAACAAATCCTTCTCCCTCTCGCCTGAAATACCTGCTTTTAATTCCCATTCGTCCATACTCTTCATCCACGCATACACGTCTGTAACAGTATCTTCTAACCTTCTAAAAGTAAGACCCTCTTTAACTGCGCTCTCTATATTAATAGAGAATCCACCTTTCCACGGATCTGTTTCACCTTCTAATGAAAAAGTTTCTGGAAGCCACAATGGCATTTCCGTCCATGGCTGTACTTTATTCTCATGCATAAACGATTCATCAACCCAAACGAATGCAGCGTCGCTATTCGTAACCTTTTTACTCATATTTAATAGCTCTTCCATCGTCAGCTCATCTTTCGGACCCGTTACATTAAATGTACCTACTTTATTGTTTTCTGCCATGTTTAGTCCAAAGCTTGCGACGTCTTTTATATCAACGAACTGCACTGGACGGTCTTTCCTTCCTGGAACTAACACTTTTCCTCCCTTTGCTACGCGCTGAATCCAGTATGGAAGCCGATCTGTATAATCAAACATTCCTGAAAGAAGTCCTGCTCTTACATGTAAAACACGCCCCGGCCAATACTTCTCTGCTTCTTTTTCACATAATACTTTAAGCGCACCGTAATACTCATAAGGAGATATTTCACCATTCTCTACAGCTTTTACCTTATCACTTGGTGGTTCAGGTAGTAATTTATAATCTTCTTTTATGTGATGCGGGATCCAATCTTTATATACGGAAAGGCTTGAGATGAATGTATAGTGCTTTATATTATCTTTAAGTACTTCTCCTACATTCCTAATGTGATGAGGAGAAAATCCACATGTATCTATGACCATATCCCATTTTCGATTTTCTAAACTTGAAACATCATCAGTTCTATCACCAATTAACTGCTCCACTTCAGGAAAAATTTCTTTATTTGTTCCACGATTGAATAATGTAACTTCATGCCCTCTATTCAAAGCCTCTTCTACGAAAGCCCTTCCTAAAAAACGTGTACCGCCCAGTATTAGAATCTTCATTCTTTTTCCCCCATTCAATCAAGCGCATGATTAAAAACCTTTTCTTTTGTTTAACGATTTTCCCTTGTAAAAAGTTACGGGTATTTTTCATTTTTTTCTATAGTTAATATAACGTCATCCAAATTTGCAACTTGTGACATAACTTTTTATCGAATTCGACAGTAATGAAGACGATAAAGAGGGGTTGAAAAATATTTCAACTAAGTCATAGTGATAAGTACACATCTACGAAAATACTTATTTATACGAGCAATGCTCCTGTCAATTTGGCAGGAGCATTGTTTTTTCAACCTCTATTTACTTTTATATACTTGAATTGAAATGATCGAAATTAAACTGAGCAACCCCATAAATAAACAAGTCGCGCCTAGAATTGTATAAGAATTTCCGTATCCTTGTAATAAAGCTAAATACGTACTTGTATCCATATGACCGCCCTGATCTGCAACAGATTCACTTGTTGCCTTACTCCCCATTTCTGGTGCATTTATTAGTACATACACACCGATAATAGCTACTAAAGCTGAAATGATTTCTACAACATTAGACTTTGTCATCATACCCTCACCTTTCAAACAACGTCTTTTATCCATCTAGTGAAATCTCTTACTTATATATAATAGCAAAAAATATGGTATAAAATTCCAATTCATACCATATTTTAAACTAAATTTAATTATTTGACTGTACACTAGAAAGAATATATTTTGAAATTAGCTCCCCCCATATATCCTTCGCTTCCGGTATAATCTCAGATGCAATCGCCACCACCAATTCCTTCTCCGGAATACAACAAATCATATTCCCACCATCACCCATGGCACAGTATGAAAAGACCCCATCTTCTTCTCGTAACCACCATAAGTAACCGTATTGATTTGAATTCATCGCTATTGATTCTTGTACCCACGATTTTGAAAGAATTTCCTTTCCATTATGAATACCTTCATTCAAATACATCTGTCCAAACTTAGTCATATCTTTAACTGTTAACGTTAGTCCCCAGCCGCCCGTCGAAATACCATTTGGATCGTGAACCCATCCTTTCACATCTTTTCCGAATAAGTCATCGAATTCAAAAGATTTCATATTGTAGTTTGGAATTTCTCTCATGCCAAGCGGCTGAAATAAGTATTCATTCGCAAATTCACGCGCACTTTTTCCTGTTGCGCTCGTAATAATTGCTGATAATAAATGAGCTCCTGCAGATGAATATTTAAAAAATCCAATTTCTCCGCCTTTCCCTACCCTATTTAACGTATACTGCACCCAATCCTTTTGTGTGCATAATTCTTCTAACGGTTCCTGCCAATCTACGAAAGGATGTGGCGCTGTCATTGTAAGAAGGTGTCGTACTGTTATTTCAGATGAATTACAATTATATTCTGGGAAAAATTCTATTACTTTTTGATCAACGCTCTTTATATACCCTTTATCTACACATATCCCAATTAACGCGGAGATTATCGTCTTTGTGACAGATGCTACATGACGTGCATCATCTGGACCGTAACCATTATAATAATTTTCAAAAGTAACATTACCTTTTTGTACAACGAATACACCATTTATATTTTTATAGTTTTCTTTTATAGTCCAATCTAACTGTTCAGCAGTTTTCATCGTTCTTCCCCCTTAATCTATGATTAAAAAGGTTCGATAGGTACATATATATCAACTATATGTTTATGTTCGGGATGCTGCCTTGGATCATTTCTATATACTTCGAAAGGATACGAATCTTTCGGTTTATATCCGCTATTTGGCAACCAGTCACCGTACAAGAAATTCCATACTCCTTTATATTCATCTTGGAATATTTCAAAATGACCTACCGCATACTTGCCTGAAGGTATTACCATTATTCCAATGTCGCTCGTTTCTACTGCGGACTCATCTGGAATTGTTATACATAGACTTGTTCTTAAATGATAGTCCTCAGTAAATTCATGATGATCGTGGTAAATGGTTAATACTTTCGTATCCTCAAATACATGATAGTTTTGCTCCGATGCGTAATGAAATAGTTTTTCTATCATTTTCGGAAAATCTATAGCTAAATCTTTATATGTACCTACATGTCTTATGTATGCGACGTTTACTTTGTCCGCTGTTACAATTTCGACCTCTCCTCGAACCTTCTTACACTCATTGTATTGAGAAGTTTCACTTACGTCTTTGCAATTCTTGCTATTGTGATTTCTATAGTGAGACGGACTTACTCCGTAATAACTTTTAAATGTCCGGGAGAAAACTGCTGAATCTGTGAACCCGAAGTAATACGCAATGTCTGTAATCGTCATATCTGTACGATAAGTAAGAAGGTGTGTTGCCCTCTCTAATTTCAAACGATTCACATACCGAGATAACGGCTCATCCATCATCCCTTTAAAAATTCTATGAAAATGAAATTTTGAGAAGCCTGCCACATTAGCTAAATCTTCAATTGAAAGTGAATCATTTATATGTGATTCTATATAGTCTTGCACTTTATAAACACGTCGTAAATACTCGTTTCTACTTTGAGAACTCTCCACATTTATCCCTCCTCACAACAAAAAGACTAACTTTACGTCAGCCTACTTTACACATTTTTTAAAAATAAAACTCTACTCCCGCCGTTCCCATCATAATTTGTATGTACGGATACACCATCTATCTCATCATCCCCAGCTTCAATTTGAAATCCGATTTCTTGATGAAATTCAATTGACTTTTTATTAACTGGTGACGTTATCGCTTTTACAACTTTACGGTTATTTGCACGAGCGCTATCGAAGAAATAAGAATATAACGTCGATGCGATTCCTTTTCGTCTAAACTTCGGATTTACACCGATAAAATGAACGTACGCTTCATCTTTATGCGTTTGTGAAAAGAAACCACATAGAAAACCTAACGTTTCGCCATCTTCTTCAATGATAAAACTCGTTTCTTGAAAATGGACGAAAAACAATTTTGGCAACATACTAGCCATGTCTCTTCCGCCCCACCAATCATTTAATACAGAATGAATCTTTACATAATCTTCCCTTTGAATATTTCTTACTCGCATGTATTTCTCCCTCTCACTCACTTCATTTTTTCATATATTTTAATAACCGTTTCGACTAACAGAATGAATACCCAAATACCTGAAAATACAAGAACAGACTGGAATATCGATCCAATTACCATAACACCAACTGCACCTGTTATTGAAAATGATATTCCACCAAGCCCTGGATCCTGTATAAGTGCTCCAGCAGAAAAAGCAGTTATAATAGATACTATTAAATAAATAACACTCATTATTTTTAATATTTTTATAGAAAGATACGAAGTTTGTTCTTCTTCCACTTGTGATAATTCGATTTCCCCGCTCGCAATTCCTTTTTGTAGACAATCTTCACACAAAAATTCTTCATTTATTTTTTTACCACCATGTATTGTACCTGTTATTTCTTTACACCTTGAACACTTTCGATTTATCATGTTGATATCACTCCACTCATATAAGATTATACTTACATAATTCTAGATTTGCCTTAATATCCCTTTTATGTATTTTATAGAGAAAGGTCGTGTTTTATGATTTCGAAACCGACATTTATCTCTAAAAACCCTACCGTCCAGTATGTATTACGGCCTAGTTGCTATGCGGTTATTTTTAACAATACTTGCTCAAAAATAGCTATCATCGAAAAAGGAGAACATTACTTTTTACCTGGTGACGGTATGGAAAGTACGGAAACGAAAGAAGCATGTTTACATCGTGAATTACTAGAGGAATTAGGTTGGGCGATTGAAATTGATCGTTCTATCGGTAATGCAGCACGATATTTTTATGCCGAAAAAGAAGATTCATGAAGTTGAAGTTCATGAATAAGACCATATTTTACAATGGATGTCTCCATCGCTTGCTATAGAACATTTAATTCATGATCATCAAAAATGGGCTGTTGAACAAGCACTTTTACTACTAAATAAAAAAGGATCTCCTTCTATGTGAAAGAGATCCTTTTTACTGTTAGCTTACTTTTTTCAAATTGAGAGCTGTCTTTTTGATTCCGCCTTTTTTTACAACATATAAACCGATAAAGATAATAAGACCGCCAACAAGTTGCATCATATTGATTTGCTCTCCAATTGTTACAGCTGCAAAGATAACTGCGAACAATGGTACGAGATACATATAAACCATTACTTTCGTTGAACCGATTTTACTAATACCGACATACCACATTGCAAGTCCGAAGATTGTCGCAAAGACGATTGAATATGCTAGTGATCCCCAGCTTGGCGTATCTACTGGCCACGTTAATGTATTTACGTTGAATAAACAGTATATAACGAGAGGTACAATTCCAATTAAAGTAGACCATGATGTGACTCTCATTGCGGAGTATTTTGTGATAAGTGGTTGCGCTAAAATGGGATACCATCCCCACGCAATTGCTGCGACTAATCCAATTACATTTCCGAGCCACGCATACTCGTATGTAGCTCCTCCCGTATGCCCTGTTAATAAAACGAATGCTGCACCAATAAACGCTACTATTGAACCAATTTGTACTTTCATCGAAAAACGTTCTTGTTTGTGCAATACTGCTAATATCCCTGTAAATATAGGTGACATCGCAATTAATAATGAGGCGTTCGTTGCTGAAGTATATTTTACAGATAGCATAAACATCGTTTGATACATTGTCGTTCCAACGATACCGACTGCTAGTAATCGTAACCAATCTTTTCTTTCAATACGTAATGAGCGTTCCATTAAAAATGTAATAAGTAATAATACCGGTGATGCTACTAAAAATCGTAAACTATTAAATTGAATGGATGACATATATGCCACGCCATACTTTCCAATTGTATAATTTGCTCCCCATACTAATGCTACTGATACTAGGAGCCATTCCATTTGCCATCGTTTCATCCGAATCTCCCCTTCCCTATTTAGCATAGTAAAATTGGCTGGATATAACACCGTCCAATTGGCTGTTTTTTTACCCAGCCAATTTGTTATACTTAATGTATATAAGATTTGCGGAGGCGTTTGTATGGAATGGAAGCTAGATAACGACAGTAAAATCCCAATTTATCAGCAAGTAGTTGACTTTATTGAGAAACGTATTACATACGGAGAACTTCCTCCAGGAAGCTTCCTCCCTTCAGAACGGAAATTAGCTACACAGTTAAATGTAAACCGAAGTACGGTAACGACTGCTTATAATGAACTACGTGCTATGGGAATTGTAGAAAGTACGACTGGTAAAGGTACACGTGTAAGTACACATATGTGGGGCGTTTCTCCAACATTAACGCCGAATTGGAGAAATTTCGTAGAAGGTGGTACTTTCTTACCAAACTTACCATTACTTCGCCATATTCGGGCAGAAGTACAACAAAATGAGAACATTATAGATTTCGCAAACGGAGAGCTCGGTTGTAATCTCTATCCTCACGATCAACTACAAACGATTTTACGAGAACAACCGTTAACGCAGTCATTAAGTTACGATCATCCCCAGGGGTATCTCCCGCTAAGACAAGCGGTAGTAAAATATATGAAGGAATATTTAAAAGTTGAAGCGACCGAACAATCGATTATGATTACATCCGGCGCCCAACAAGCACTTCACCTTATTGTACAATGTTTATTAAATCCAGGTGACGCAGTCGCTTTCGAAAGCCCTTCACACTGTTATTCATTACCGTTATTCCAATCGGCAGGTATTCGTATTTTTCCATTACCTGTCGATGAACACGGTATTAATCCAGACGATGTGCAAGAGTTATATAGAAAGCATCGTATTAAAATGATCTTTCTAAATCCAAATTTCCAAAACCCTACGGGAACGATGCTGCATCCAAACCGTAGAAAGAAACTGCTATCACTTTGCGCAGACTTACGAATTGCGATCGTTGAAGATGATCCGTCTAGTTTACTTACGCTAGAAAATAAACAACCTTGCCCTACTTTAAAATCGATTGATGAAAACGGAACTGTCATTTATGTTCATTCCTTATCAAAAATGATTGCGCCAGGGTTACGAGTTGGCTGGCTTGTCGCTCCGCAGTCTGTCGTAGAGCGATTATCAGATGCGCGTCACCAAATGGAATTAGGAATGAGTATATTCCCGCAGTGGCTTATACAACAATTTTTCGAAACTGTACCATTTCAGTCGCATATCGTACCGTTACGAAAACAACTTGCAGAAAAAAGAGACATTATCGTTCGTGCCCTAAACGAGCAACTTCACGATAAAATCTCTTTCTCAAGCCCGACCGGTGGTATATACATATGGGGAAAATTAAACGAACCGATAAACGAAAAACAACTCATTATGCAAAGCTTAAAACAAGAAATCGCCTTTATGCCGGGTAGTATTTTCGGTGCTAAAGACGGTTATATTCGTTTATCTTACGGGAAAGTGAATATTGATCAAATTGAAAAAGGTATTTCTCGTTTGCGTGAGGCTATTTTGGTTTGTGGGAAATAACATTATGTAAAGAAGTCTCGTTTGACAAAAGCAAAATCTACCATTATTATCAACACGAACCTATTCATAGGAGTGATAAAATGAAGATCTACGTTGATGCAGATGCTTGTCCTGTAAAAGATGTAATTATTTTAGAGGCTACGAATGCAGAAATTCCCGTTACCCTCGTTACTAGCTTTTCTCATTATTCTAATGCGGAACAACCAAAAGGTGTAGAAACAATTTATGTTGATTCCGGAGCAGATGCTGCGGATTACCGAATAATGCAATTAGCCAAAAAAGAAGATTTAATCGTAACGCAAGATTATGGTCTTGCTTCGCTAGCTTTAGCAAAAGGCTGTATCGTTCTACACCATAAAGGCTATAAGTATACGAATGAAAACATTGAACAATTGTTACAAACACGGTATTTAAGTGCAATGGTTCGAAAAAGCGGTAAGCGTACAAAGGGACCGAAACCATTTACAGCAGAAGATAAAGAGAAGTTTAGAGTGCTCTTTAAAAGTATAGTCGCACTTTAAAAATGAACCGTCTATTTGCAAGGAAAACTTCGCAAAACAAAGAAGAGAATATCCAAATGAACATTCTCTTCTTGAGGTTTACCTGTTTAAAATGAAGGTAAATTATCTAAGTTATTTTCCTTTATTCCATCAGGTTCACTACGTATAATATCTCTACCATACTTATGAAATAGGTCCACATGAACTAACTTCCCTGATTTCGCTTCACTAAGAGCAGTAATATAATCTAACTCTCTCCCGCTACTTGTCTTAAAAGCAATTAAATCCCCATCATCATTTTTACGAACGGCAACAATTTGTTCTGCTCCCGAATCGACTTCCTGGTCCTGGACTACTTCCAATTGAGCTTGCTCTTCTCCTTGATGTAAGTAATCATTATAAACTTTTTGAAAGTCTTTTTTATCCATAAAACTCACCTCCAAAATATTTTATTAGTATGTTTGGAAGGTATTGGTTTTATGTACTTCTTCCATCAAGTTCACAAAAATACACTCCCTCAAAAAGATAACCCGGATCATAATTTTTCAATCTATTACAAATTTATTTTAGAACTTTATAGAGTACCTCTCAATATAAGATACTCAAAACTGATAATATTATATCGAAAACATTTAAGAAATAGAGCTGTTCAGATGAATATCAAATGGAATAGTGAAAACATTATATTTGAGACATTGAGAGAAGCTGAAGTATGGACGGACTCAATCGGGAATGAAATATATGGACGTGTTTATGATGGTTATGTAACACCTGATTATAAGATTGCCTATGTTCTATTGGCTGAGGTCCCTCATTTTAAAGTTCATACAGAAATAGACGTAAATAATGAACCTTAGCTATATAAAGTATGGGTTATTTCATCTGCTAAAACACCATAGCAATTAGTCTACAGTGCTGTTTATTTTAACCTGTATTATAAATACCGATTCCTTAACGTACAGGGAATCGGTTAATTTGCGTCCAAATTGTGTCTAAACGTACAATTTCCCCGAAATGGTATGGTGACCCATGCGCATCAACTTAAGAAAAGTAAACACCCCAAAAAAGAAAAAAATGTACTTTTTTGTTACAGACTAACAAAAAATTACGTTCTAAGGACGCTATGAACCTTTAAGCTGATGGAGATGTGATGCTACCCAGGAAGTTTCTAAAAAAATTATTACTCTGAGTTCTTGTTACTTGATTGTACCCATTCCACCAATTTTAACATGTACATTAACTTTAACATCAGCCTTCGATAATGCTTTTCCCCATTTCTTTTGGACTCTTTTCCAATCTTTATATGTATAAGCTCGTGCATACAACCCCAATCCTATAGGATCAATTTCTGCTTTTTGTATTTTCTTTATTAAACGTTCTAAATCACTTTTTAACTGTTTTTCAATGCTTCTTTCTAATCTTTCTCCATCATTCCTAACATTAAAAGGAAACAGTCGTTCTGAAATTGAAATTCTCATATGTACATTTATATTAAACATAAAATGATTTTTGTATTGTACGTTTGTTTTTACTTTGGTACTTTGAGTATTAAAGCTTAACCAATGTTTTTCTTTGCTTTCAGATTGTAGCGGTACGGCAATAGTAAATGGAAATTCTCCCTGTATGTGATTCTGTAAGATACTTAATAATAAATTTTCTTTTGGTGTAATAGTTAGCTTATATCTATTCTGTTCATCAAGTAATGCTGAACCTATCAACTTTATATTGTTATTCTTTTTAAGTGCGCTAACACTCGCCGTCATTCCTTTTTCTTTTGTTTGGTTATGAAAATCTTGAAGAGTAGTTTTTACAGTAATATTTCTTCTATGTGCAGTCTCAATTAATTTTGCCAAATATATAGGAAGACGTGGTTTATTTTTGGGAGCATAATAAATTATGTCTGAAACAGGTCCATCCACAGCAACAATTCTTGTAGTAACCGTATTTTTGGGATCTCGATAAAAAGGATCTAAATAATCCGCCCACTTCTTTTGTTTTAAAAGTCGCTTACCAATCAAAATAAGTTGTGTCTTGCTTCCCGATGTCAAAGCCATAGCCATGGTGTCGAATTTTTCACGAGAGTTTCGCACTGTAACAGATTTCACACCATATTGTTCCTCTTTAATCTTGGCTTCTTTATTGAAAACAGGACTGGATAAGTATACTTTCAAATTATCATTTTCGTCCAAATCTAAACCCAGTATAAGCGTGAGTGTAACATCTTCTACATTCATTTGGTCTAAACACCCAGTGAGCAATATTAGCGGAATTAAAACACTGCATAATATTTTCTGCTTCAATGTGCTTCCCTCCGAAAGTATTTTTTGTGGATTAAGTTATATATCCATAAAAATACAGGGAATAAGAAAGCTAATACAAGTCCAGCTTTCGATGTAAGCTTTTGAAATAGTTCAGATTCATTCCATGAGGGATGGATCCAAAACGTTACTATAATTACTGCCAATAATAAAATAGCTACATGAAGAGTATTATCTTGTTTTCCAATTAGTTGACTAGAACAAAATACAGCACCGTATACACAAGGAATCCATGCAGTAGAGACGACAATTAGATAAATAGCCAATAAAATCATATCAAACCGTTCTAAAAAACGAAATTCAATAACTTTAAGCAAGTTTAGTACAGGTTGATTAAACTCTAAAATTGCATCTGGACTGAAGTACGAAAAGCAGATAAGGATAGTAAATAGATAAAATATAAATGTTAAGGTATTTGCTATAATAATTCCTTGCGTTGCATATTGCTTTTTTTGCAAAAAAGGATAAAGAAAAAATGCAATTTCAAATCCTATAAAGGAAAAGATAGTAGACGGAACAGCCGAAAAGACAGGTTTCCAACCCTCCTTTAATACTGGAAGAAAGTGTAACCAATTGCTATCTTTTAATGGTATGAAGAAAAAAAATGGAATCCACATTGTCATATAAAAGCATAATTCGCAGTATCGACCTATTATCCGAACACCATTGCGTGCAACCAAAAAGGTTGGAATAGAGAATAGAAATAAAATAATATAGTCGGGTGTTTTTGGAAGAAGCCAGCCCTTAATATAAAGCATGCCATTAATTAGAACTGTCCATGCGTAAAAAGCAAAATATATCATATAAAGAATAATTACCATGGTACCAATGATTTTCCCAAACAATCGAATAAGAATTTCATATAAGGTATCATTTGGATAGTGTTTGGCTGTTTGAATTAGCAAAATACTGGCAGTCATAGCGCAAAACCAACCAATAAATAGTGCTATCCAGCTATCTGTTCCAGCTTTTTCTGCAAGTACCCTTGGAAGGGACAGAATTCCAGTTCCTACTTGTGAGGCATTAATAATAAAGATGTATTGCATGACAGTGATGTCATTATATGCATATTTTTTCATATTTTCACCCTTTATCAGGATTGGTTTCTTTGTGATTCTTCGTAATATTTTTAGATTTTCTCTTCATTGACCACAAAGGAAAGCGAACGAACGTGTCCTTCATACCTGATATTCGAAAAGGTGACAAAGGACTACCATAAGGAGTACCTAAAGACTCTAAACTTATAAGATGTGCAATTATAGTCATCCAGCCGATAATAATTCCTACAATTCCAAATAAAGCAGCTAATAACATCATAGGAAAACGCAGTAATCTTATTGCCAAACCCATTTCAAAATTAGGAACAATAGAAGAAGCTATAGTTGTAATAGCAACAATAATAATCATGATATTACTCACAATCCCTGCTTGAACAGCAGCTTGTCCAATCACAATACCTCCAACAATCCCTACGGTCTGGCTAATGGGAGTGGGTAAACGAAGGGCAGCCTCTCTCATCATTTCTAAGGTAATCTCCATAAGTAAAGCTTCTATCACCGGAAGAAACGGAACGCGTTCTCTCGATTCTGCAATTGATAAATAGAGCTGTACAGGAATAACTTCATAATTAAATGAAATAAACGCTACATATGTTGCAGGTAACAATAAGGCTATAAAAAAACTTATAAAACGTAGTAATCGAACAGAGGAAGATACTAACCAACGTGTGTTGTAGTCATCTACCCATTGAAAGAAGGAAATGAAATTTATGGGGGCAATCAAAACATTTGGACTTCGATCCACAACAATGGCGAATCTCCCCTGAAGGATGTGTGATACAGTTGAATCTGGTCTTTCGGTCAAGATAAACTGCGGAAAGGGTGAATATGGATTATCTTCAATAAATTCAATTATTTCGCCAGTATTAATAATCGAGTCCACCTTAATATTTTGAAATCTAGTTTCCAATTCCTTAAGTACATCTTGAGAAGCTACATCTCTTAAATATAAAATAGATACTTTGGTCTTCCCTCTACTTCCAATTAAAACCTCTTTTAATACTAACTCTCTATTAGGAATATATCTTCGTATTAAAGCTATATTCTGACTAGATGTTTCTACAAACCCTTGATGCGTCCCTTTTAGAGATATTTCATTTCTAGGTTCTGTTATATCTCTTTGTGGCCATCCTTTTGTATTTAGTTGATACCCTGTGTTTTGACCGTGAATTAATAAAATACTATCCCCTTGAAAAATAGCATTTTCGACTTGATTCCAAGTATTGATTGTTTGAATTTCTCCTATTGTGACAGGTAGACCATTACTAACATCAAATGGGTTATGCATCAAAGGGGGCAGTATATTATTATGAATAGATTGTTTATCTGTTAATCCAGATAAGTATATCAAAGCGGCTTCTGATTTATTTACTAGTTGAAATTGACGAATTACCAAATCAGGAGCTTGTTGAAAAAGCTTTTGAAGATCATTTGTGTTTTGGAATAAGTCACAGCTGATATTATGATTTCCCATAGTTTCTTTCTGAACATTTGAATTTCTGTTCTCCGAATCATTTATAGAATAACGTCCTTGTTTTAAAAATTTAAATATAGAAAACACAACATTGACTCCCCTCGAAAAGACTTTTCAGTATTTTTATTGTGTATAGTTTAAAAGGATTTATACCACTATTTACTTCAGCAGCAATTTTGTTCTTCAAGCAAAATTCCAACTTTGTAAACAATCTATTTTCACCATATCTTTACACTGTATTATAAAATATTTTAAGATTTTATGAATTTGCTTCTACATATCAGGATTGGATCGGAGTAGCCAAAATGCTAGTGTAAAATTTCAACTAGAGTATGCTTTACCAAGTGGTCAGTTTCTACATGTTCATGTAGGATCAGGAAAGTAAAATGAGAAAATTTATGGTTCCATTTGTTTAACGAGAATGCTTTGTGAATAGATCAATTGTTTTTTCAGATACATAGTCCTAATCTTTATCAAACGTCTCTTATTATTGTATATTCTTTAATAAGAATTCTGTAATCTCTTCATTTAGTTCATGATGGAAATATTCTCGATTAAAACCAGGTGGATCTTGCGACGGAAGAAAAGACGCATTCGTCATTTCTTTTGGAAACGGGCTAAGAAACGAAAAATGTCCTGCGTTCTCAACTATTTTATGTTGAATTTTAGTACTGTCAGTTATCCCGTTCAATATAATTTCCGCATGAAAATAAGGTGTAAATCGATTTTTCTCCCCAACAAGCATCAAAATAGGGATGTTTATGCCTTCCAAAGCCCCTTTTGTTTTAAACCAAACTGAAGCTGGCGCTAAAAGAACTAAAGATTTTATTCTGTAATCAGGTGTAACATTGATAAGATGAGATTTCTCATCAAAAGACTCATAAGGGAAAGAGGTTGATATTCCTCCTGATGCTGCTAATGCTGTGTATCCTCCCATAGAATGTCCGATGACTGAAACAGAATCAGGTTTTAAAACCTTTGTAAAATCTTCACTATTAAAGAACCAATCAATCGCCATAGAAATATGTTTTGGCCTAATAGTTAGATTATCGACTGTACCTTCCACTGTATTGTCGTTTCGATTATTGAATGGATGCTCAAGCATTTCCACAACAAATCCGTTACGAGCCAAGTGACGAGCAATCGTTCGATAAACTAATGGTGAACCACCAGTGCCATGAGATATTAAGACCAATGATACTTTAAATACATTTTTACTTTATTTGGATATGTACAATTACATAAAATTATGTATAATTTCGTCTAAAAAAGTCTTTCCATGTCGATTCATGTAGATTAAACTTTAAATATAATAGTTTAATGTTTTTGCTTCACCCTCTTCATAGGAGAAATGAAGGGTTGTTGTCATTTTCGTAATAGTAAGCGCTTATAAAATGTCCAATCATTTCGATATGTAATATTTCATAAAACATTGTTGGTTTATTTTTTAAAATATTCAGGGAAAATAGACGGAATTCAACAGAATAATTTATCAGACAGGGAGAAAATGATCGTATGTATCCAAAATTTATTGATAAAATAGCGTTTTCGAAGGCGCATAAAGAGTTATTAATTAAACTATATAATAAAGAAATTTCAAGAAGCGAGTATAATCAATTGGTAGATGCTTTTTATCGTCCACAACAAAAGTAAATATGAAGTACGTGTTTATTGTTTTATGTCTTTTGTAGAAACAAAGTTCGTTTTTATCATTTTTGGGACAAGCTCTTCTGCTAGGTTGATGGGCATGTGGAGGTACCCCTACTTCAAAATGTTATCTCCAACTTTTTGACACATTGTTTTTCATAGAAATCACGCCACTTCAAAAGGTGTACCCTTTGATACGAAAATAATTCACATTAAATTATTGTAATTTTATATAAATTGTTTAAAATATAACATCTATATATCAATGTTATTCAATTGACTTTATAGGATCCACAATGGTGATATTCAGTCTTTGTACAATTGGATTATTAAGTAATATAGTGAAAATAATGAATGGCACAGCGAAAATATTTAACTATGTATTATTTGTATTTATCTTATCAGCAATAATTTATTATTTATAAACTTCTTATCAAGATGGAAGTGCTCTTTTCTAGTCTAATAAAAGTAATATATCGTTTTATTGCAACAAAACTTGAAGAAAGAAATCTTCTCGAAAAGACAGAAGTACTGCATAAATTCCAAAGCACTCGGCAGAAATCAACATTCTATTTTAACAGCAATCTTATTTAGTCTGAAATTTCAATTTAACTACAAAAACGATCCTTTTTGTAGGAACCTACAGAAAAGATCGTTTTTTTAATTCTTATTCTTTGCTGAAATGCTCATTTATGATGGGATCGAGTGATGGACCAAATATTCCCCCTTTTTTAAAACCTACGCGATTTCTTCAAAGTTTCCAATATATCATCTGTAAAGGCAGTATCCCCCTCTGCTTCAGTAAAAAGGTTTGGGTTCCGTAACGACATGATAGGCGTTATTAATAAAACTTAAACTAGAAATTCAAAATGAAATTTATATATTTTTTTGAGTGTTTTTAAAAGAAAGCATCGTCCCCTCACTATTTGATTGTAAAGTGTATTTTATATTGAACATCTTTGATATATCTTCAATATTTTTTAATCCTATTCCCGTTCCTTTGACATTTATATCAAAGCCAATTCCATTATCTCTAAAGGAAACAATATCTTCATCTATAATGATTTTGAGTTTTTTAGCTTGTGAATGTTTAAGCACATTTTGAAAAATATTATCGAATAGCCTTTGAATCCATAACTCATTACTATCCCATATCAACTCTTTATCTTGTGGATTATATACTAATTCAATTTTATGAATGCTATACAAATAGCTCCATTTTTTCATCATATTTTCTATTAAATTATGTATATTCACTTCATCGTTCACAATATAAGTATTCTCTAAGGTCTCTGTAGATTGAATATTAAATTCGTTAGTTAAATTACTTATATATTGTATCTGCTCATACAGTGATTCAAGTACTGGTGCTTGTTCCTCGTACTCACCTTCTAAATAATATAATTGTAATCTAACCGCAGTTAAGGGTGTATTAATATCATGCCGTAATTTATTTAATAGTTCTTTTTTTATTTGTTCCTGTTGTTGTAGTTCTAATTCTCGATAAGTCGTTCTTTCTATAAGCAAGTTTACTGATTTAATCAGTTCCCCCATCTCATCATCGATTTTGACATCTATTATATTAGGGATTTTTTTATCACTTGCTAAATCTCGAATCGTTTGATTTAATACATTAATTTTATTTAATAATGAGTTAATCGATTTTGAAAATAAAAAAGCTAATACTAATAGTGATAATAAAAATATGATTAACATAGTAGGATATGCAAAGGATTCGTGAAAAGGAATGTTTTTGTTTTTAGTTTTAAAGACAACATTATAAATAACTGATACAAAGATACTAATCGACAACAATAACAGTGGTACGCTAACAATAGCGGAGAATAGTAGTAACTGATATTTCTTCTTTAATTTCATTTCTTCATAAAGGTATTTAATCTATACCCTTCTCCATATATGTTCTGAATAATGTTACCTGTTTTATCATCGATTTTGGTCCTAATTTTCTTTATATGTACGTTCATGATATTTTGATTTCTATCTTCGAGTTGCCATAAGTAATCAAAGAAGTGTTCTTTTGTTAGAATTCTATCCCTATTTTCATACAAATAGAAAAATATTTTACGCTCAATCGCTGTAAACACAACTTCATCACGCAAACCATTAATGAAAACCCTTTTATATTCTGCATCTATAAATAAATGTTTAATTTGCGTGAAAGTACCATATTGATTATCTAACATTTTCTGAATTCTTAACAATAATTCTCGAGGATCAAAAGGTTTTATCATGTATTCTTCTCCAATGATAAGACCTTTTAGTTTACTATCCATATCATTCCGAGCTGATAGAAATATGATTGGAATATTTAATCCTAGATTTTTTATTTTCTTTGTAATTTGATAACCATCTTCACCTGGTAACATAACATCCATTATGACTAAATCTATTTCATGAATTACATCAAGAACATTCTTTCCTTCTTTCTCCCAATACACTTTATACTTCTCACGCTGCAAAATTTTTTGTAATAAATCTCCTATCATCAAATCATCTTCAACAATTAATATGTTATATTCTTTCATTATGTAGACCTTCCATCACTAAAATAACAATAGCTTAGTTCTTCACTACTTTATTATTAATAAAATCCGTAGCAAGTTTGTATATTTCATCAGGAGCGTGTAAATAAATACTATGTGTACTTTCAATTTTTTTCACATCAGCTATCAATAACTTGCTAGCAAACTCCTCATAATCTCTGTTTTTTTGCTTTGTATATTTCGAGTTTTTATTTTCCCTAGCAATCGCATCTATAAATAAAATTGGTGTTTCTTTTGGGAATGATAAGGAATTAGATTTGTTACTGTTATTGTAACTTTGTAAAAGTTCTTGCTTCATATCATCATTAAAAGCTTGTTTATATGAGAGCGCTTTATAAATATTTTTTTCCTGTTCGGTTAAAAAGGATTGCTGAATTACTTCGGGATTATAAGTAATAGAAGGAACTAATCGCTGAAAACCAATTTTCGTTAAAATATTCATTCCTTTTATTCTTAATGAATCAACCTCGTCTATTTTATGAGTTACGTACTGATTAGGTAAACCAATATCTAACGCAATAATCCCTTTTACTTCACTTGGGTATTTTTGTGCCCAATAAATAGCCTCTATACCCGATAGAGAGTGTGGCACTAAAATATAGGGAGGTTTATTTCCACTTCTAATAAGCGCTTTTCTCGTTTGTTCTAATATCTTATCAATATCTCTATCATCATGAAAAACATCACTGTATCCATAACCAGCTCTCTCAATTACAGAAATCTTGTTTTCTTTCGAAAATTTACTATATAGGCCTTTCAATTCATAAACAGGAGCGGCAATTCCAGATCCGGCCATAAATACAAACGTATCCTTCCCGCTCCCCTCATTATAAACATTCACATTTTTATTATTGAAATTAACAAGTTCACCTTCATTATTAATTAATTTCGATTCCATTCTTAATTGATAGTTATGATATATAAATACAGCGCCTATTCCAAGAAAAATAATGCTAATACACACAAAAAATATAATCTTTCCTATCTTCAATAATTTTTTCATTTGACACCCCTTTCAACTTATACTGAAAGGGTACAATGTAAAAATAAATTTCTAATAAATTTTTGAAAATTATTATTTTCTCTTTGTTTCTAAAGTATTGGTCATTTTTAATACCTACGCAATTTCTCCAAAGTCTCCAATATATCATCTATAAAGGCAGTAGCGCCCTCTTTCTCTAAAGCTCTGAAATATAAACTTCTTAAGAAAGCTCTAATATTTTGTACTAAAATATCATGTTGAGGATGTGGGATATCTTCAACAATTGCTATACTATGTAGCCAATTGCTCCACTCTTCTTCAGTTAAAATATTTTGGTTACGCAACGACATAATTGGCGTTACTAATCTCTCATCCTCAAAGTGTATGTATACGTAGTCATTCAATCGAATCTTCTGACGAACAGCAGCTAGTATTGCATATGAAAACTCACGATTTTGTATTGTACGTGCTAAAGCATCTAGTGCATCTGCCGCATGTGCAGTAGAATGCGCCCAGCCTTTTCCTTCTACGTAACCCCTTACATCTTCTTCTAAATAGACATATTCCAGAACTTGTTCTGCTACACTGTACAGTTGTTCTTCAGATAACAATGGTTCTCTTTCATGAACAGATAAAATAAGTGGTGGAATTAAAACAGAGAACGCACGTTTAAAAACAGAATCTGTGCCCTTTTCACCAATTTTATAAAATAAATAATCAGGACTAATTGCTTGTAACATTAATCCTCGTAATTCTTTTTGTCTAAATACATCATTTGTAATCCATTTGTGAAGCGTACTATAAATCAAATCATCACGTAATTCAGCATCAGGTGATCCGATATAATTTAACATCCACTGTGCATATGGATATGCGTCTACGTCTTCTGGCACAGCATAATTATTATTTTGAATTTGTTGTAATTCTTCTTTTAGTTCTAGCACTTCTGTCATTATATTCCCTGTCCCCTTTTTACGTTTTTTAACTTATTTTCGCCTTATCCCCTGTAATTCCCCTCATAAATTAAGTCGACTTTTAATATAGTTTTAGTCCCTATCTTTCTATGAACTTGATTCAATTATATAAATTTCTCCCGAGAAATAAAAGGAAATACATTGGAACACCAAAGCTTCTCACTTTGTTTACATGCATTTCATGTAAGTTTAGGCTATAAAATAAAGTATTTTTTTCATTTATATTCAAACGTAGTTACAATCAAAAATTAAATCATTTTAGAACTTGTTTAATAAATTCTGTTTTAGCTTTTGTGTATGCTTCTCTATCTTGGTTTAACTTTTTTGCTAACTCTTGCTTTAGATTTGAATAATCATAAACTAATTGTGGATTTTCTCGTAAGCGGTTACGAAATAAAAGTTGTTGCTCCCATCGTTCAGTTCCTTTAACCATCAAATGCAGATGAGCTACACGCCTATTATTCTTCACTTTCACAAAGAACCTTCTCCAAGGTCTTTCATCTAATTCCGGGCCTACATAATGCCAATCATATATAGCCAATTTTGCTGAAATATCGAGCACTCTATCAAATGAGTCTGTTTCAGCCATTAGATCAATGATAGGTTTTGCAGGTAAACCAGGTATGGATGTACTTCCTATATGTATTACTTTTCTAATACCGAGAGGAGTAAGCAGTTCATAAAGTTGCCGTTCTTCATATCGGCCTTTATCTTGCCAATCAGGATTTGCATTAACTATCTCTACTGACTCATTCGCCCATACAGGCCAATCGTTCGGATTATCTTTTTTATCCACCCGACGCATCCCCTTTCACGAACTTTTTGTTATATAAAAGATTTTAAATTCCTTTAAATACAACTACCGGATCATCAAAATTACTATTCTGAAATATAACATTTGCACATTCTTTCGCATTATGCTCATCTATATACATCTTACAAGCCGCATGATATCTGTTTATAAACATTTTCTCTGCTTCTTCATAACTTCCAAAAGCCTCAGTCTCGCGCTCTGCACCACGTTTTCTCGCAATCTCAAAATCTGTATCTATGAAAATTTTATAGTCAAATAGATACTCAATTTCTTTTTTCAATAAAAATGTTCCATCTACTATTAGCACCATATTTGGCGAGGCCACTAGCGGCGTATTATGTACAGGGATGTCCGTTATTAAGTTATGAGAAATCGTTTCATACTGTAAATTCCCGTTAGGTCCTAAAGGTTTTAATAGCCTTTCTTTGAAAGCTGTATAATCGTGTGCATCTTCATAATACCCTCTTGCTGATTCTTTGCCTTGTGTATAGCGAATCACTCTAGGGTTATGAAAATCGTCAATGCTGGCGCGTATTACTTGTACTCCCCGATTTTTCATTTCCTCTGCCAGTTCGTTTGCAAATGTTGTCTTTCCTGAAGCTGTAATACCACTCACTCCAACTCTTGTTGGATGAGTTAAATTTAAATTTAAAATATGATCAGCAATTTCTTTCATGTATTGTTTTCGGAGCATGACATTCCCTCCTGTATATTGTTTACATAATATAATTGCAGTAAATTAAATTCATCGCTATTTGTTGGTAAATCGATATATTTAAAAAAATCGTTGATATATTTTAAGTTATGATAGATATATTTTTATTGATTTATATTTTCCTTATTTCCCCTTAAACCCTCGATATAAAGCCGTCCGTAACTCTTGTTTGTATTCTTCAATTTCTGGCATATCGAGTTCTTCTGCTAGTCTGATGGCTAGTTCAATATCATATGGTACACGTACGAGTTGAATGGAAAAGCTTGCTGCTTCTTTTTCATTGTATGTTCCTTCAAAAATTAAATAGGAAGCTTGTGTAATTTCAAGTGGATTACCTACACTACCAGCATTACATAACGTTTTCCCTCTAAAATTTTGCACATACGCCTGATGAACGTCACCGTAACAAACGACATCTGGTTTTCTTTCCCCTTCTATATTCTCTGTGAGCTCACTATTTTCGAACATACTAATACGCTCTTCTCTTGTTGCATGTGGTTGAATTCTTTCATACAAACTTCTCGGTGAAGCGTGGAACATACGAATCAGTTTCCCACTCATATAAAACTCGATTGAAAATGGTAAGCTTCTTAAATACTCATTTTGTTCTTCTGACAATTGTTTTTGATGCCATTTTAACGCTTCAAATTCAGTCGGTTTTGTAATGAAATCATCCCAGTTTCCCATTACGGTTCCTTCACATTCTTTACGAACGATTTCAATTACTTCGCTAGAATGCGGACCTTTTCCTACTAAATCTCCAAGACAAATAATACGTTCAATTCCTCTTAATTTAATATCTTTCAGTACTGATTCTAATGCCGGAATATTACCATGTATATCTGAAATTACCGCAATTTTATCCAAATGAATCCCTCCGTTATTTATTGTTTATTATATCCTCATGTTGTGATTGATACCATTTTGGAATATAAGATGAAAAATGATTATGATCTTCTATAATTCGGTTCAATCTTTCTTTCATATCCTCTACTAAATGTGGTGTAGTTCGGTTTGTCCATACGATATCCGCTGGGAATGTCATCGCTGCATATAATGAATACAGTTTCCAAAAGTGGATTGACGGATCGCCTCCGCAATAACCGTGAACTTGTCCAACCGCAAATGGTTTGCTTATTCTTGTAGTAAAAATCGCTACGTTATAAAAATCGTGTATTGGATCGCCAAAATCATATCCACTAAAATCGATAACGATAAATTCATTATTATGAATCATACTATTTGCTGGGTGGTAATCATCGTGTAAAAATGTGATAGGCCGATTTTTCAATAAGTCTTTATGATTTTCTACAAAGGTTAATACTGGCTTCAAATCCAGAAAATTCACCTCATAATCTGCTAATGCCTCTATGTACCTTTCATACTTATTCCACCTAAATATTTCCCATTTATTACTTGCACTTTCTCTTTCTATCGAGTGAATTCTCTTTAATATTTCCCCTGCTTTTCTTCCTGCATTATACTGTTCTTCCACCGATAGCTTGCTTAAGCTCTCTTGACCATTTACACCTTGGGTCCATTCAAATACTTGAACACATTTATTTAATCCCTCAAGTTTTATGAAATGAATTAACTTCGGCGTTGGAATATGTAATAACTCCAATTGTTTCATATACATATATTCTTCTTGTTTTCGTTCATAATTAGAAGAATCACACACTTTTACAAAATAAGTTTCTCGATTCTCTAGGTCAATTTTATACTTCTCTTCATGTGAAAAACCTTTTGTAATAGCTGTACATTTTACAATACGTGACCACTCTAGTTTTCTTTCTATCTCTCTTAACATTTCTTCCACAAAACTCACCTCTATTAATATACGAACAAACTACCTAACACTTCATACTCTCGTTTATTTTCCCCTTTAAACTCCACTGCAAATGGATATTCGCCATGATGCTTCAAACGTTCTAGTACTAGCCCTTCTCCAACTGGTTCACAAAACTGCACATGAACATCACCAAACGATAAACTTTGACACTCAGCATTCCATTCTTCATTTTGTATGATTGAATTTGCAGTTAGCTCCATTACTTCTTTCCATTTCCGCACTGTTTCTCGAACATTTTTCACCGTATAATGAATCGTTTCAATTTCTTGTACTTTATTTTTATGTTCAGTGATCGTCCCTATTTTACGTAAATCGTTTCTTCTTTCTTCATCCGTTTCATTCCACTGTATAAAGAATGGTAATTTCGGTCCATTCTCTTCTTGCTTTACAAATAACATTTTCCATTCTAAAAGCCGGCCATCTTTTCTCATCCGTTTCCCTTCAAATGGTCCTATCATATGTAAGCCGTGCTTACTAAATTTAACTGCTAGTTCTTCAATTGCATCTGTTCGAATTGCGATTTGTAGCATCCCTTCTCCATTTTTTAATTTCACCACTGTTTCTTGTACTAATGGATTTTCTGCTTCTTTCGCTTTTTCTTCATGCTGAACTGCTAAAAATTCTATATATGATAAATCAAAATAACATAAACTATTCCAAGTACCCCAAGTCGTATGCTCACCGCCTAATGCAGTATGAAATCCATGCTCCTGCATTTGTTTTGTTGCTTCCTCCGGTGTACAATGCACTGCGTGAACGAGATGATCAAATGCTAACATAGTCTTTCTCCCCTTTCTCTCCATCCTTTTATTGTATATTTTATTTTTCTTTCGTTCAATTCAAAAAACTTTAAAACCCAGTTGATTTATACGATTAATGTGTATTATAATAAAACAAATTTAATTATTGCTGATTGGAAAAACCAAAGGCACTTTTCTCATACGGGAAAAGTGTCTTTTTCATTTATTATTACAGGGGGATTATTTATGCAGAAATTAATTGTCTTTGCTATTATTGGATTTTTCGCTCAATTGATTGATGGCGCACTTGGTATGGCGTACGGGGTAACGTCTACCTCACTATTATTAATGTTTGGTATCGCACCAGCTGTAGCTTCCGCATCAGTTCATTTAGCTGAAGTCGTTACAACCGCCGCTTCTGGTGCATCTCATATCAAATTTGGAAACGTTGATAAATATACAGTTTCCAGACTTACATTACCAGGAGCAATTGGCGCATTTATTGGGGCATGTTTTTTAAGCAATTTACCTGGTGATGTAATTAAACCGTACATTTCCATATTTTTATTTACTTTAGGGGTTTATATTTTATTACGATTCATCATTCAAAAACAAATTGTTTCTTCAAATAAGCGTATGTCTGCTAAACAACTTGTACCACTTGGCTTATTCGCTGGATTCGTCGATTCAACTGGCGGCGGTGGTTGGGGGCCGATTACGACACCTGTTCTTCTTGCAAGAGGAAATGAAGCTAGAAAAGTTATTGGATCTGTAGATACGAGTGAATTTCCTGTTTCACTCGCTGCAACGATTGGCTTTTTCATTTCACTTGGCTGGGAACAAGTAAGCTGGGTTTGGGTATTTGCCCTCATGCTTGGTGGTATTGTTGCCGCACCAATCGCCGCATGGTTAGTACGCATCGTTCCTTCTCATTTACTTGGCGTACTCGTTGGCGGACTTATTATCTTTACGAATATACGTACACTGCTTACTACATTTAAAGTAGATCCAACTATTATTTCACTTTCTTACGTTGCAGTTGGTCTTGTCGTTATTATATCTATTTTTATTGCTGTTCGTAATCATTCCAATCGTTCTAACGTATCGACAGCCGGCTATCCGAAAGATCAAAAACAAATGCTACCATAATTAATAATAATACCGCCCGATTTACTTCGAGCGGTATTTTTTATTTTTCTATTTTCCAATTGACCATCGTTTCAGTACTATTTACTCTTTTCATATGTAATTTCTCTAAGACACGAATAGAGCTATAATTATCAAGGAGTGTCTCCGCTATAATCGTTTCCACTTCCCCTGTTTGAAAAGCCCATTTCATTAATTCACTAACTGCTTCTGTTGCATACCCTTTATTCCAATATTTCTCAATAAATCCGTAACCAATTTCTACCGTATGTTGCTCATTCGGTTTCCCTTTAAATCCTATATCACCTAGAACAACATCATCCTCTTTCCGAATAACATACCACGGTCCCCACGGTAATGAAGCCGCATCTCGTTTCATATTTTCTATATGTCCTACAATATGCGGACCACTATTGTATCCTTGATTATCCGCAATTTGAATCCATTCTTCTGTACACGGTACTATATATAATCTTTCCGTTTCTAATTTCATAATGATATCCCCTTTTCAATTAAACAATACCTCAATTTTATCAGAAATAAAAAGAATATTCATTCTATTTATCGAATTTATACTTATTCTTTGAAACGAATTTAAGGAATAATCCCCTTCTGATAGTTATGTCGAATTATATTTTCTGAATTTTCTTTTAATTTTAAAGGGTTTTTCAATATTTTTTGCGAAACATTTGTATAACAATTTTTTCTTTGCTTATTGCTACATAATAGTAGGTTCGGGTGGAGTTTTGCAAGCGTTTCCTATACAATAACCGATATTTTTTGACTTTTCCTAACAAAATTCCTTGCAATATATTCAGAAAGTCATTACAATTGCCATATATTAAATATCTTAGCAATATATAAATCCTCATCAATCCGATGAGGTAGAGGTTGCGATTTTTAAAAGTAAAATGGACGAGACACAGCGAATGTCACTGACTCCGTTTGAAAGGAAAAGTTGCCGAAGTTTATATTTCTTCTCTGGAAATATGAGCTGGGGCTGTCTCCGAAAGGAACAGAACTGTCACGTTTACAAAATTACCGTGTAAACGTGGTGTGCTATCTTAACGGAAGGGTATGATGGGGTGGTTATTTGTGAAACGTTCCGCCTAATTCCTTTGGCGGTTTTTTGTATTTTTCTCCCCCGCTCCTTCCTAACCTACAAGAAAAGGAGTGTTGAACATGAATAGCGCAACAAATCAATCTACCTCTAAAACGCAAACTACACAAGGACAAGGTGAATTAAAACGCGGATTAAAATCTCGTCACCTTACGATGATTTCTCTCGGTGGTACAATCGGTACCGGATTATTTCTTGCCAGTGGTGGTGTTATCCATTCAGCTGGTCCTGGCGGTGCATTAGTCGCATATGCCGCAATTGGAATTATGGTTTATTTTTTAATGACAAGCTTAGCAGAACTCGCGGCTTACATGCCTGTTACTGGATCTTTTAGTACTTATGCAACAAAATTTGTTGATCCATCACTTGGTTTTGCACTTGGATGGAACTATTGGTATAACTGGGCGATTACGATTGCAGCTGAACTAGCGGCCGTAACATTAATTATGAAATTTTGGTTCCCAGATACCCCTTCTCTTATTTGGAGTGGACTTTGTTTAGCTATTATTTTTCTCTTAAACTATTTATCTGTTAAAGGTTTTGGTGAATCTGAATATTGGTTCGCACTTATTAAAGTAGTTACTATTATTATCTTTTTAATTGTCGGTTTTATGATGATTTTTGGAATTATGGGCGGCGAATCTGTTGGCTTTAAAAACTTCACTGTTGCAGATGCACCATTTAATGGCGGCATCATGGCAATTATCGGTGTATTTATGGCTGCTGGTTTCTCATTCCAAGGAACTGAATTATTAGGAGTAGCTGCTGGTGAAACTGCTGATCCAGAACGCAATATTCCGAAAGCAATTCGTTCTATCTTTTGGCGCATTTTATTATTCTATATTTTAGCAATTCTCGTTATCGGTTTATTAATTCCTTATACGACTGAAAGCCTTGCAGCAAGTGATGTTACAGTAAGTCCATTTACACTTGTATTTGAAAAAGCGGGCGTTGCCTTCGCTGCTTCTGTTATGAACGCTGTTATTTTAACTGCAGTACTTTCTGCTGGTAACTCTGGAATGTATGCATCAACTCGTATGCTTTGGGATTTAGCTCGCCAAGGAAAAGCACCAAAGTTCTTAGGGAAATTAGATAGCCGCGGTGTACCTGTTAACGCATTAATCGCAACATCAGTAGTTGGTAGCGTCGCTTTCATCGCTTCTTTATTCGGTGACGGTGTTGTATACATTTGGTTATTAAATGCTTCAGGGATGTCAGGATTTATTGCTTGGGTAGGGATTGCTATTAGTCATTACCGTTTCCGTAAAGCCTATATTGCACAAGGGAAAGATTTGAAAGATTTACCATATCAAGCGAAATGGTTCCCGTTCGGTCCAATCTTTGCATTTACACTTTGTGTTATTGTTATTTTAGGTCAAAACTACGGAGCATTTACAGGAGCATCTATCGACTGGAACGGTGTACTCGTTTCTTACATCGGTTTACCACTCTTCTTAGTACTATGGTTAGGTTATAAATTTACTAAGAAAACGAAAGTCATTCCACTTGATAAATGTGAACTGAAATAAAGTAAAACGAGCAAACAAAATTGTTTGCTCGTTTTTTTAATGCAATGTTTCTCCCTTCCCTATTTCTCCTGTTTTTGCAATAATAGAGGAAATATAAATAAAGGTTGGGATTACATGAACATTCGTATTACTGATGAAGCAAAAGCAGCTATACATAGACTAGTACGTGAAGACAAAAAGATCATTCGCATTAGAGGAACTATGACAAACTCTTGCAGTATTTTCGTTGATGTCGATTTAATTTGGGATACATATAATGCGGATGATGTTGTATATGAAGATGCGGAGCTTATCGTACAAATGGATTCATTCACGACAGATTACACTGGTGATACGGTGAAACTTGATTATAAGACGACAGGTTTTAGTATTACGACTCCTAGTGAGACTTTGGTGTATGGATTGTCGATTAAAAAATAAACATTGTTTTTATCCGACCAATGGGGTGAAAAAATGGGCAAATATGTTCCGTTAAAATTTTTATTTAACAAAGAATTAGCAGAAAAAATGGCTGATTCTATTTGTAAACACGATCCTAATTTCTCTAAAAGAAACTTTGTATCTACCGTAACATATAAAGTTGAAAATTTAGAGTTAAAGCAACGTATAGAAGTAATAGCAGATGAATTACACAATGCATTACAAAAAGATTTTAATGAAGCAATACATATATTACTGAAAACATTAGGACCAGAAAATCCAACAGAAGTCGGCACATTTACAAAGGGTTATATGTATATGCCTATCGCAAAATACGTTGAAAAATATGGGCTTAACGATTTTGACTCCTCATTCAACGCAATGTATGAAATAACAAAAAGAAATACTGCTGAATATGCCATTCGTCCTTATCTTGAAAAATACCATGAAGAAACCTTGGACATATTGCAGCAATGGTTACGTGATGAAAACAGCCACATTAGAAGATTAGCTTCAGAAGGTACTAGGCCAAGACTTCCTTGGGCAAAAAAAATAGGAGCTTTGAAAGGTGACTTCAGAAATAATTTAAAGCTTCTTGAGCCATTAATGAATGACCCTTCTAATTATGTTCAAAAATCTGTAGCCAATCACATTAATGATATTACGAAAGAAGATAAAGAACTCGTTTTTCGATGGTTGCGAGAATTACTCGATAAAAACCATCCTGTTAATCCTTGGATTATGAAACATGGATTAAGAACGGTGATAAAAAATGGCACTTTACCAAAAGATTTTTATTTTTAAGTATTTGTAAAGAAAGCAACAATCTATATGAAAACAGCTAATAATAAAAACGTTTATACTTCATTTGGAAGTATAAACGTTTTTTCTCTTTTAAACATTAACCCTGCCTTAAAATCTTATGAAACATTTCCGGTTTATGTTGATCAAAAGCATCTATTAATTCTTTTCCAAATATCGTTATACTCTCCTCCCACGGATGCCCTAAATACCCCCACTTAAAGTCCTTCTGAATAAAGAAATAGTAATCTCCAGTTGGAAAAATCGGGATTGTCCACTCATCAAATTCATTTCTATCGAACTTTAAATGTGAATTTACCCAGTAACATTCATGTTGCCAATCAAGTGCCATTATATATTCATTCGATACTGTATTCTCTTTAAAAACTAGTAATGCTTTTTCTTCCAGATCGTCATATACATTTAAATCTACCGATTCTCCAAAGTAATGAGAAATATCATATGTTATAAAAGGACTTGGCACCTTAAATGATGGGAATATAGACATACTTGGTGAAAACTCAAAATCACTATATACCCTATCCCATATTCGGTCGTACTCTTTGTCTGTAAACTCAATCCAATTCTTCATTAAATATCTACCTTCCCTTTATAGTTCAAAGGATTTTCACTCGATTATCCCGAATATATAAATAATTATTCTCGCAAGGAGCGAATTTGTATGAATCTATTCGAACACGAAACGTAAAACCTCTTCATCTTTACAAGAGGTCCTCCATTTCTCTGTTCTTACTATATCATTCATTAACGAAATAGGAGGACATATTATGAAACGTGATCCATTATTTTCAGCACTATTAGAAAGTGCAAAGACTAACTTTAGCGGCTGGGATTTTTCTTTCATTTCAGAAACTGGCCGTATGAATAGCGAGCCCCTATCATGGTCATACGGTAGCACTGCTTTCCAGCTTATGCAACGTGCAAAATCAATGCTAGATATGGGGACTGGTGGCGGAGAGTTTTTATCTATGTTACAACCGTTCCCGTCAACTATTTATGCGACTGAGGGCTATGCTCCGAATGTCCCAATTGCACGAAAGAAATTAGAACCTTTAGGAGTTATAGTCGTAGAAGTGACTGATGATACTGCTTTACCATTTCAAGATGGTCAGTTTGATTTAATTGTGAATCAACATGAATCCTATTCTGCTTCTGAAGTGAAAAGAAGTCTTTCCACCAATGGAACATTTCTTACACAACAAGTCGGTGGTCTTGATTGTGCGGAACTGAATGAGCAGTTTGGCACACCGCTGAATAGCGAATTTTCAAGTTGGTCACTCGAAACGGCATGTAGTGAATTGAGAAAAAGCGGATTTACAATTTTAGAAGCGAAGGAAGAGTTCCCTCTTCAGCGTTTTTATGATGTCGGTTCTGTTGTCTATTACTTGCAAGCAATTCCGTGGCAAATTCCTGAATTTACAGTAGACAGCTATACCGAGGAATTGTATCGCATACATGAAATCATCTTGCAAAAAGGATATTTCGATGTGAAGCAACACCGCTTTATTATTAAAGCAAATTATGAAGAGTAAAATTTGAATTAGCATTCCCTACAAAAAAGCCAAGTCCCAATAAAGGACTTGGCTTTTTCTTATTATTTTAACGCATCTTATCCTATTGAGAAATGAGATGTTTTTCATATCGTTTTTTCGTATCATCTTCTGTCAAAAGTGTAGTTGTGTAATCAATAATATTCCGGTTATCATATGTGAATGTATGCTCTAAATTGTTTTCTTCTTTTAATACTCTTGGTAAATATCTTTGCAAATTGCTAACTACACCTCTATTATCACCATCTAATATCCAATCAATTGACTTCCATTCTAATATACCTTCATCTGTGCTTACTGGCGTATCAATATGTACTCCATCTGGTAAATCAGTAAGGAATACATACATTCCCTCACTACCCAAAGGTTCGTCTTTAACTTGAAACATAACATTCCCTTTATACGTTACACTTGGAAGCTCTATTCCCGTTTCCTCAAACGTTTCTCTAATAACTCCTTCGTATGGCGTTTCATACTCTTCTATTTTCCCTCCGACACCATTCCACATTCCCATTGTCGGCTTTTTGTTTCTATTTAATAGCAGTATATTATCTCCTTTTCTAATGAAGCAAATTGTGTACTTATACATACGATCATTTCCTTTCATTTACATCTTCTTTTATAAGCAATTCATTTTCCACATGTGTTATTTGGCTTATTTTCACGTGAAAACACTCGCCTTATAATCCCTTACCACATAATATATAGTACAACTTTCATACGTAAACTCTTTACGTATGAAAGAATCCTTTTTAGAAAGGAGAATTCAAAATCGATAACATTAGTAGCGAATTTCTAAAACAATATTACGACAGCAACGTTTGGTTACATGGTACACACTGGTTCGGGGTTCCAATCTGCAAACTTCCTTCTGATCTCTTTTTGTATCAAGAAATATTATACGAATTAAAGCCTGATTTAATTATTGAATGCGGAACTTTTTACGGTGGTAGTGCACTGTTTTTAGCTTCTATGTTAGATTTAATTGGAAAAGGTCACGTACTTACTATCGATATAACTCCGCAACCAAATCGGCCATCCCATAATCGAATTACGTATTTAACAGCTTCATCTGTTTCTGTACAGGCCGTCCAATCAATATTAAGTATGCGCAAACCTGATGATGTGATTTTAGTTATTTTAGATTCTGATCATAGTAAAGAACATGTATCGAAAGAACTCTTACTTTATAAATCTATTGTAACCACTGGCAGTTACATTATTGTAGAAGATACAAGTATTAACGGAAATCCTCTCCTTCCTGATTGGGGCCCTGGCCCAATGGAAGCTGTGGAAGAGTTTTTAACTAAAAATAGCAATTTCATAATCGATGAATCTAAACATAAGTTTTTCATATCATTTAATCCAAAAGGTTTTTTAAAGAAGATAAAGTGAAACTTTAATAAGTGGGGTTTTGTGAATCCCCACTTATTTTATGATTTTCATTTTCGAAAAAGGATAGTACACAAATTTCACTTTTCCTATTATATTATCTTCTTCAATATATCCTAAACCATTTCGACTATCCTTACTTTGTTCACGATTGTCTCCCATTACAAATAACTTATTTGGCGGAATCTTTGTCTTTTGAAAATTATAAAACACTTGTGTATTGTTATATAAATCTTTATTTATATAAGGTTCATCTTGCTTTTTGTCATTTACGTATACAGTTCCATTCGTTATGTTAATTATGTCACCAGGAAGCCCTATTACACGTTTCACATAATATTTCGACTCATCCTCTTCCTTAATAATGACGATTTCTCCATGCTGTAAGCTAGAAAAGTGTACAGCGGCTTTATTTACAAATACGTAGTCTTCTTCATGTAAAGTTGGCTGCATTGATTTTCCTTCCACCTTACATAAAGTAAAAGACTGGTACGCTCCTACTAGGACAAATATAAATAGTATGTACCTTCCCCAACCTCTCTTAATCTCCTCTTTCATATCCATTCCCACCTTATCAAAACACTTTTCAACTCAAAAATATATCACTGCACCTGTTCATTTGCGCAGTGATATGCTACAATTTGAAGTTTTTATTGTGCCTTACTCGGCTATTGTGCTACTGGGACTGGACTTGCACCCGATCTCTGCGTTTTTAAGTCAAAATATGCATCCAAAACCTCTTTACCAATTGCAGAATTAATACCTGATTTATCATTATTTACCCATGGCACAACAACAGAAAAAGCAACTTCCGGATCAGCATCATATGGCGCATACCCGGCGAGAGTTAAATTATAACATTTTTTTCGATAGTTGTTTTCATCTCTTCCAATATCACTTTCTCCACCGTACACTGTTTCTGCTGTTCCTGTTTTCCCAGCCGGTTTATACGGTAAACCTTTAAAAGTTCCAGCACCGGTCCCATCTACCTCTTGGAAAACTCTTCTAAACCCTTCTTTCACATGATTTATATATGAAAGATCCATATCCACTCGATTTAACACGACTGGTTCCATCGATTGCATAACTTTCCCGACTTCCTCTGGTCTATTCGGTTGCTCTCTAATTTCTTGTACAATTTGTGGTTTCATTCGGTAACCACCATTTGCAATCGTTGACATATATTGCGCAAGCTGAAGCGGCGTATATGTATCATATTGTCCAATGGCATAGTCAAGTAAAAAACCAGGTATATTATCGGTTCTACCCATTTGACCAATCGATTCATTTGGAAGGTCAATACCGGTTGGTACACCTAAACCAAATTGTCTAAAGTAATAGCGCATTTTATTGAATGTTTCTTGCCTAATATCTAACGGATTGTTTGGTACATAATCAATCCCCGCAATCTTTAACGCCGTATTAAACATGTAGACATTGGATGAAACTTGCAATGCTCTTAAATCATCAATATCTCCAAAGTCTTTCCACGATTTCTTCGGCTTCGAACTTCCTTTAAAGTACATTGGTGCATCAAAGAAATGCGTATATGGCTTAATCGCTTCTGTTTGATATCCCGCTAATACCGTAGCTCCTTTCACCGTTGATCCTAACTCGTAAGAACTTATCATCGTTCCTAAAGCGTAGTCTTCTATTTGCATCCCGCCATCTTTATTTACAATTTTCTTTCCTGCTAATGATAGAATTTGACCATTTTTCGGATTCATCATAACGACGAATGCACGATCCATCATCGGTTCAGAAGAATGAAATGCCCTTAAATTCCTTTCAAGACTTTCCTCCACCTTTTTCTGTAAATCCATATCAACTGTTAACATTAAATTATTTCCACTTTTTCCTTTTGTCACTTTTTCAGTCCGAATAATATTTCCAGCTTTATCCGTAATATTTTTAGACTGTTCTTTCGTTCCATGTAACACATCTTCGTATTGTTTTTCGATGTAACTCTTACCAATACGATCATTTCGGTTATAATCTCGCACTAAATAATAGTCTAATTGCTCCCTTGGTAATCCCTCATTCTCAGTAGAAACACTACCAAGTACAGAACGTAGTATTTTGTCATTTGGATATTCGCGCTCCCAATCCACAGTCGTATCTACGCCTGGCAAGCTCGATAATCCTTCACTCACTACTGCATATTCATTTTGACTTACATCTTTTTTGACGATTTGTGGCGTCATTTTATATCCCGCATTCATTTTGCTTTTAATTGCTAGTACTTCTATATCCTCTTTCGAAAGCTCGTTTAATTCTTCTTGTGTAATTCTTTCTCGTCTCAACTCTTCTACTTTCTTATCTAAGTCTTTCCCTTCTATTTCCTGTTTCCTAAATTTACTCTCATCTTCTTTCGTTACTTTTGTTGCTGCACGTTTTTCATTTAACTGCATCCAAAAGTCTTTTTTATCTGTCTCTGTTAACTTGTCCATATCTTCTTGCGGCATTTCAATTAGCTTTGCTAAATTTCTTGCCACTATTAAAACCTCTTTTGAGTCCACTCCTTTCATCTTCGTATATGTAACAGTTCGTAACGGTTTATTATTTACAATAACTTTCCCTTCCCGGTCAAACATCTTCCCTCTCGGAACTGGAGTACTCACCGTTACATCTTCCTTTTTATTCACTTCATTTCGATACGTTTCTCCGTCGATGATTTGTACTTTACCTAATTGAATAATAATAGCTGAAAATAAAAGAAAAACGATAAAAAATAGTACATTTAACCGAAATGGAATATGAGTCTTTTTCTTTTTCGACTGTTTCTGTTTCTCCTTTTTCTGTCTCATTTTGCTCCCTCGCTTCATTCTATTAACATTTCTCTACATAAAACATACGTTCACTACAGTGCAATCAAATACATCATTATGTATCAAATTTAATTTTATGATATATATAGAATTTTATATTAATTACAAAAGAAATAAAAGATTTAATTTTCAGTTTTTGTATTTTATATCCTATTTATTACCATTCCCCTTAATACGCAATAACATGAATATAATTCATACAAAAAAACTGAGGTGGACATCATCCACCTCAGTTTCTTTACGAAAACAAAAACTTATTTAATCGAAGATAACCCTTTGGCAAATTCACCAATCTTATTTTGAAAAATAAAATCAAAATTGTATTCTTGTCCCGTTAATTCTTCATTTACTAAAATTGTTGTTGCGCCTACTTCCCTCTTTGCGATTTCTGGGAATGACGCGACAGGCTGTACTTTGAGTGACGTCCCCATTACAAGAAGTACATCTGTTTCATATAAACGTTTGATCGCATTTTGATACTGAGGTAACGTATCTCCGTATAAAACAACATCTGGATTTAGTATGAAATTACACTTCTCACAACGCGGCACTTCATGATCAATCATATATTGTAAATCATACCCCGTTTTACACTTTGGACAATGCGCTGTTTGCAGTGTTCCATGTAAATCAATTACATGTTTACTACCACCTACTTGATGTAAACCATCAATATTTTGCGTTAAAATCGTTATGTCTTTTCCTTGTTCTTCTATCTCTGCTAAAAAGCGATGCCCAAGATTTGGTTTATATTGATGAAACGTATTAATTTGAAAGATTTCTTTATAATGCTTCCAAAACTCTTTCGGATTTCTATTATAATAGCCTCTCGACAAATACATCTCTATATTCGCATCAGCATATAATCCATTTGCTGAACGAAAATCAGGGATTCCACTTTCCGTACTTGCACCAGCCCCTGTTAACACTGTAATTTTCTTTGCTTTTTCTAATATCGAACGTACTTCCTCATATTGCTGCACAAAAATCACCTCTATGTATTTTCCTATACTTATTATACCAGTTGTTTACAGTAGGTGTTGTACAATTCGGTTTACTTACTACGTTGCATTATCTAAACCCAAACCAATTTAATGGTGTAAGAAAGTTATCTTGGGATCAACCATCCTACACTATCACTTCTCATATTGCAAAGGATGGTAGAGAGTTTATTCATCCACAAGAAAATAGAAGGTTAACCGTTCGAGAATGCTTAAGATTAATGAGTGTTCCAGATACATACGTTATTCCGCCTCATATACCATTAAATCAACAATATACACTTATTTTAGTAATGGCGTAGCATTCTTAATAGCTAAAGCACTCTCACAATCAATTCTGGATTGTTTAGAGGTAGATTCAGTGAAAGGTGTGTCTAATGAGTAAATGACGATTTTTCAATTCATTTAGAAAGCAGCCAGAAGGCTGCTTTTCTTCATCGACGGGCTTAGATAGTTATGGACTACTGGGAACCTCTTAAGTTATACTTGTATAATATAAAAAATTAATAAGGGGTAATATTAACATTATGAAAGAAAAAAACGAACTTGTTCAAAGTATTCCTCAAACAGGATTTTTTGGGCATCCAAAAGGATTATTCTCTTTATTCTTCACTGAGTTTTGGGAAAGGTTTTCTCATTACGGGATGAGAGCTATTTTACTGTATTATATGTACTATTCGGTCTCAAAAGGTGGATTAGGAATTGATCAATCTACCGCAACCTCGATAATGGCAATTTACGGTTCCTTACTGTTCATGTCTAGTATTATCGGTGGATGGATATCGGATCGTTTATTTGGTCCAAGTAAAACCGTATTCTTTGGTGGCGTTTTAATTATGATTGGCCATCTTATTTTAGCTTTACCGGGTAGTAAAAGTGCGTTATTTATCTCTATGGTCTTCTTAGTTCTAGGAACAGGGTTGTTAAAGCCTAACATATCGAATATCGTAGGAAGTTTATACAGTGAAACAGATGCGCGTCGTGACTCAGGGTTCAGTATATTCTACATGGGTATTAACTTAGGTGCCTTACTTGCACCTTTAGTTGTCGGAACATTAGGTCAGCAATATAATTTCCACCTTGGTTTTGGAGTTGCGGCAATTGGTATGGCAATTGGGTTAGGGGTATTTGTTGGAACAAAAAAGAAAAACCTTGGTCTAATCGGTACACAAGTACCTAATCCATTATCAGATTCGGAAAGAAAAAAGACTATTAAGTATTTCAGTGTTGGTCTGGTTGTATTAATATTGCTAGGTGTGGTTACAATTCCAACTGGGTTGTTAACTATAAATCGTTTTACATTCCTGATTAGTATCTTAGGGATTGTTATTCCAGCCTATTATTTCATTTATATGTATCGTAGTCCTAAAACAACAAAAATAGAGCAATCTCGTCTTCTTGCGTATATACCACTCTTTATTGCAGCTACAATATTTTGGTCTATACAAGAACAAGGTGCTATTATCTTAGCGACATACGCGGATCAACGAACTCAATTACAGTTCAATGGAATTACATTGCATTCCGCTTGGTTCCAATCATTAAGTCCAATCTTTATCGTAACGCTTGCACCGATTTTTGCATGGATTTGGATAAAGTTAGGCAAGAAGCAGCCTTCAACGGCAAAAAAATTCGCTATTGGATTGCTATTTGCAGGTTTATCATTCTCAGTTATGATTATTCCGGCTTTAATCAACGGTACTCACTCTTTAGTGAACCCTATGTGGTTAGTCCTTAGCTTCTTTTTAATTGTAATTGGAGAAGTTTGTTTATCTCCTTCAGGGTTATCAATAACGACTAAGCTGGCTCCAGCTGCTTTCTCTTCGCAAACCATGAGCTTATGGTTCTTATCAACTGCGTCTGCGCAAGCAATAAATGCCCAAGTTGTTAAACTGTATAATCCTGCAACAGAATCAATTTACTTTGGTGTTATTGGTGCTATCTCCATTTTAGTTAGCATCCTGCTGTTTGCATTATCATCAAAAATCCAAAGTTTCATGAAGGGACTTCAATAACGGTCTCTTATTGAAATAAACAAATACAAGTTTCTATGTGAAGAGTAGCCAAACGGGTTACTCTTTTTTGTAAAGGTTAGATAAATATTGCATTCTTACCGTACTTATATTTAAATTTATCAGTTTTGAAAAATCATAGTACAATTAACAATTCTGATGATTATCTCTTACCCAGTTATACTTTACTAATGGAAAAAATTCACTCTGTTTGTTTTACATAAAAATGGTGTGATATTTTTATCACACCATTTTAAAATCATTACTTTGTATATCTTTGAGTTTATCAGAACTTAACTTTTTATCCATTCATATAGACGAAAATTCTACATCATTAAGAAACTATTTAAAAAGTTGCCTTTTATTTGGAACAATTCCATATTTGTTAGAATACTCCCATTGCAACCTTTCCCTTTATATTCTATACTGCATCTTCAATTACAAAATACAAACACACAAAGAGGGCTGCATCAGCCCTCTTTAATTAACATGCTTTTTACTTAATGCGTCGCACCGCCGCACGCTACAATATCTACTTCCACTTCCGTCGCTACCTCAATTGCCAACTCTATCCCTTTACGAATCGTAGAAAGTGACATACTCGGTTGCCCTGGATAATTGCTCGCTTGCTCTGGCAAGAACGGAATATGAACAAATCCGCCTTTTATTTTCTTATCATGTTTCTCTAGTTCGTGCATGAGACCATAGAATAAATGATTACAAACGAATGTACCTGCGGTTTGTGAAACAGATGACGGTATACCTTCTTCGCGAAGTTTTTTCACGATTGCTTTCATCGGAAGTGTAGACCAATACGCAATAGTTCCTTCTTCTACAACCGGCATATCCACCGGCTTGTTCCCTTCATTATCAGCAATTCTTGCATCATCAACATTAATTGCTATTCGCTCTATCGTAACATCTGGTCTGCCCCCAGCTTGTCCAATACATATAATAATGTCAGGCGACAACTCTTCTATATACGCTTTTAATACTTGTATCGATTTATGAAATACCGTTGGAACTTGTTTACTTATAATCTTGTATTCTCCAATTGTTTTTTCATGTAAACTTTTTGCGACTTCCCAAGCTGGGTTGATGCTTTCTCCGCCAAACGGATCAAATCCTGTTACTAATACTGTTTTCATAGTTTCACTCTCCTAATTAGAAACGATATACAAGGCCGTACATTATAAACATATTTATAATGAAAATGGACAGAGCAATTGGTACTTGCGCCTTAATGACAGCATTCTTATCTTTCAATTCTAAGAGCATTGCCGGAACGATGTTAAAGTTTGCCGCCATTGGAGTAATCAGTGTTCCGCAATATCCAGCAAACATACCGAGTGCTGCCATAATTGCTGGGTTCCCGCCGTGCATTTGAACAATTAAAGGCAAGCCAATTCCGCCAGTAATAACCGCAAACGCAGCGAAAGCATTTCCCATTACAACTGTGAATAGCATCATTCCTAAACAGTACGCCATAACAGCAACGAATGGATACTCTGTTGGTAACACTTGTCCGACTAAATCAGAAACGACCTGGCCAACGCCAGATTTTGCGAAAATACCGCCAAGCGCTGCTAACATTTGTGGTAAAATAACAGCCCAGCCGACAGCCTGTAGTAATCTGCTTCCTTCTTGAACAGGCGTTGTTATTTTCGCTTTTGTAATACGCATCGCTGCAACGAATGCGAGTAATGCACCTAACGCTAATGCAACTAACGTTACTTTATCAGGATCAACAAGAGAGACATTTCCCCATTTGATTTTCCCTAATGTCAGTGTACCGATAATTGTAAAAATAGGTATTAACAGTGCAGGCATAAAAATTTTATTCTTTAATTTCTCAGCATGTTTCACACGTTCTTGCACTGGTACTTCTTTCTCCTCGGATTTTGTTACTTTATTTAATGAAGCTAACACGACCATAGCGAGTACGATACAGCCAACGTAAAACGAAGGTATTACATTTCCAAATAAAAATGTAACTGCAAACAATGCCCAAAATAAGCTAGAACCGAATCGGTTTGGATGCTCACGATCAAATGCAATACGAACAGCGATAAATGCAACAATTATACCTAATACATAATAAATTGTATCCATTGTTATGATGTTCATCTTATATAGCCTCCTTCTCTTGTTTTTCTTCTGCCTTCATTGTTTTCTCTATATACTTATCAAACCTTCTAAACCTAATCCAGCTCACAATAAGGGCAGATATCGCAGTTGGAATACCCCAAAGCGCCATATCCCATACACCGACATGCATACCTACTGAATCGAAGAATCCTTTCATTAATAAAATGGCACCAGTTGCGATAAAAATATCTTCTCCGAAAAACCAAGCTGTGTTTTCCGCAGCTGCTGCGTTTGCTTTAATCTTTTCTCTCAATTTTTCAGGGAGTTTACCATATTTACCTTGCGCAGCTCCTTCTGCCATTGGCGCAACAAGTGGTCTTACCGTTTGCGCATGACCACCAATATTCAGTCCAAGTGCTGCTGATGATTCTCTTATCGTAAAATATGACATTAATACTCTTCCAGTTGTTGCTCCTTTTGATTTCGTTATAAGTGCTTCTGCTCTTTCTTTTAAACCATAACGCTCTAAAATTCCGATTACCGGTAAAGTTAATATGATTGGCATAGACATATATCTGTTTTCTATGAAAAATTTACCGAACATGCTAATCACATCATAAAAACTTAAGCCTGAAACCATACCAGTAACAATACCCGCAACCATAACTACTAACAGTGTATTTAGCCTAAATAAAAACCCAACCGCAACAAGTAAAATCCCAATTAATTTCACCAATTTTAACACTTCCTCTCATTTTTAATCCCGCTAATTAAAGTTTCACTTTATTTGGTGCGCATATAGAAATACCATTAAGTTCGAATGTTCTGTATATTTTTTCCGCAAATTGGACTGCTTTCTCTCCGTCCCCGTGTAAACATATCGTTTGCGCTTGAACTGCTACTTTCTCCCCATTAACCGATTCTACATACCCTTCCTTTACCATTTGAAGTACTTGTTTTATCGCTTCATTTTCATTTTTTATAAGAGCATTTTCTTCTGTACGGCTCGTTAAAGTTCCATCCTGCTTATACGTGCGATCAGCAAAAGCTTCTTGTACGAGAGTTATATTATATTTTTCTGTTGCCTTTATAAATGCCTCACTATTCGCTAATCCGTAAAGTAATAATCCAGGATTAATATGATAAATTGCCTTTGCGATTGCATCCGCAATTTCCGAATCAGTTGCCGCCATATTATATAAGGCACCGTGCGGTTTTACATGTTGCATTTTCCCTCCAGCAGCTTTAACAAATCCGTCTAATGCGCCAATTTGATATAAAACATAATCGTATACTTCACTTGCTGAAACATGCATGTTCCTTCTCCCAAATCCAATTAAATCAGGAAATCCAGGATGTGCCCCTATTGCTACGTTATGCTGCAGAGCTTTTTCAACCGTTTGCCGCATAACGGCCGGATCACCAGCATGAAAACCACAAGCAACGTTTATAGAGGAAACGAACGGAAGAATTTCATCATCATTCCCCATTTTATAAGCTCCAAAACTTTCTCCTAAATCACAGTTTAAATCGATTGTAGTCACGATGTTTTCCTCCTAATCTCAGCTTCGTAAAGCGATGAATTTCTTTAATAGACTCATACTTGTTTCCTGCTTTATATATAATTGTGCAGCGTCTTCCATAGTTATTTTTTCAAAAGTTACATAGTCTCCTGGTTTCAGCTGCGCTAGAAGAGGTAAATCTACTGAAATTACATTTCCAATTCTCGGATAACCACCTGTCGTTTGTCTATCCGCCATTAATATAATAGGCTGTCCACCATTTGGTACTTGAATTGTTCCGAATGTAACTGGGCTCGATAAAATTTCTATCTCTTCAACTCTATTTAAAACATCTCCGTCAAGCCTATATCCCATGCGATCAGCATAATTGGACACTTTATACTCTTTTGAAAAAAACGACTTTATACTTTCTTCTGTAAATTGATCATATTCAAAGTCTGTTATGACGCGAAGAATAGGATGCTTCTTATATTTTGGTAAAGCATTGTTACAAATTGCCCACTTCGTTTTTATACGCTTTTCTTCTTGTAAATTTTGAATGAAACGACTTGCAACTTCTGCCCCTGTACCAATTTGAAAATAATCTCCTTTTTTCAGCATTCTCCCTTCAATACCGCCAAGAGCAGCACGTATGTAAGTACTTTTACTTCCCATCGTACGATTAATATTTATACCGCCCGCAAAAGTCACATATGCTCTGCAACCGCTTTTCGCTTTTCCGAGGCAAAGCATGCTTCCTTCTTCAGCTAATATAGGGTGCCATAATGGAATGCGTTCTCCATTTAATAACGGTTCCATATCCGCACCGCCAATCGCGAGCAATGTCGTTTTCTTTATTAACAATTTAGGTCCCATTATTGTAATTTCGAGTCCAGCCTCATTCTCCTCATTACCTACTAACATATTAATCATCCTGAGCGCATTTTTATCCATAGCCCCGCCAACAGGTACACCGTATTGTTGATAATGAAATCGTCCTAAATCTTGGACTGTTGTAAACATTCCTGCATGCAAAATCTCTACATCCATTCTTTAGCCCCCTCAAGCGATACGTACTCTCCTTTTGTTATTGGTATAAATCGTAAATACATACCACTTTGAATATATGTTGGTGTTTCTTCTTTTGGATTAAATAAAGAAATAGGTGTTCGGCCGATAATATTCCAGCCTCCTGGTGTTTCAAGCGGATAAATACCCGTTTGATTTCCGCCAATCCCTACTGAACCAGGAGCGATTTGTAACCGTGGTGTTTCTTTTCTAGGTGTTTCTAGTTCTTTTGATAATCCCCCTAAATAAGGGAATCCAGGTGTAAAACCTAACATGTACACGAAATATGTTGTTTCACTATGTATTCGAATAACATCCTCTACTTGTAATCCTTGATAATGCGCAACTTCTTCTAAATCAGGTCCATATTCTCCCCCGTAACACACTGGTATAGAAATATGTTTCACATCTCGGTTCACTTCTTCTTTATAAGAATCAGACAGCTCCCGTATATACTGGCAAACGTAATCATATGTTCTTATATTTCTATCATTTTCCTTCCATACTTCGTACAAATTGTAGTACACCGCTAATGAAGTAAACGACGGAACGCATTCAACCATTCCTGCAAATGGATGCCGCCTCAGCGCTTGAAATAACCGTTGCACTTTTTCGTATATATCCATCCCAATTTCTTCACCAAATGTAACAATAATTGCTTGATCCCCTAACGCAGAAAATTTCATCCCACTCCCTCTTTCTATGCCAAAAAGCCGAGTTCTTTCGAAATGCGGTATGCTGTTTCTTTCACTTTCGCAGTAAAATATGAAATGTTACTTTCGCTATACTCAATTGCTAATCCCGAAATACTAATGCCGGCTACAACCGTTCCATCACTTGCAAAAATTGGTGCTGCTATAGCCGCTGTATGATTTTCTAATTCAGAATAACTAATTGTATATCCAGCTTGTTTTGCCATATGTAATACTTCTAACAAATGCTCCTTATTCACAATCGTTCCATCTGCAAACTGCTTTAAATCCGTTTCCTCTATGTACTTTCTTTTCTCTTCCTCAGAAAAATACGATAGTAAAATTCTCGGACATGCACCCGCATACAGTGGAGCCCTTCTTCCAACCGCCGTATAAACACGTACTGGCTGAGCTCCTTCCATCTTCTCAACATAAATCGCGTCATTACCATCTTGAATAATTAAATTTACTGCTTGCCCTAAACTATCTCTAAGCTCTTTCATATAAGGAATCGCAATATTTCTTACGGATAACCTTTGTGAAACAAGTTGACCAAATCGTAAAAAAACGACTCCGAGACGATACTTGCCCTTTTCTGTTTTTTGTAAAAAGTCCATTTCTTCTAACGAGCCAATTAAACGATAAACAGATGTTTTCGGCATATTCGTAAGCTGAACCATCTCTGTCAAACTTAGCTCCTCATGCTCATAAAACAACTCTAAAATATCCATTGTCTTAACTGCCGTTTTATTTATACTCATTCTATCTCCTTCTCGTTCCGAATTTCGGAACTTCAATTCCGTTTTTCGAAACAAACATATAATTTAAAATTATAAAATATTCTTTCAATTCTATCAATATTTTTTTTACAAACAAAAAAAGTATGGAAGAATATTTCTCCCATACTTTCGCTTTACTTTATAACGCTCTCACTTGTTTCAACGGCCAGAAAACAGCTTGTCCTTTTCCGACAATTTCATCTTCTGAAATAAATCCAAACATACGACCGTCTTTAGAAACTTCACGATTATCTCCTAAAACAAACACTTGGCCTTCTGGCACTTTCGTTTTCCCTGTGATTTGTTCTAACGTAAAATCAGGAGTTAATACACGACCAGACGCCTTTTCTTTAAATTCTTTTAAATACGGTTCTTCCATCGCTTTTCCGTTTACATATAAAACATCATCTTTATACTCAACTGTATCACCCGGTAAACCAATTACTCGTTTTACTAAATCGTATCCTTCTTTTCCGTGGAAGACGATAACGTCAAAACGGTCTAATCCACTTATACTATAACCAATCTTATTCACGAGAACTCGTTCGTTATTTTCTAAAGTGGGCATCATTGATTCCCCTTGTACTAATGAAGGTGTAAATAAAACACCGCGAATAATAGCGATTAATACAAGGGTAAATCCTATCGTTTTAGCCCATGAGAATAATTCTTTCTTCGTATTTTCCTTCATCGTTTCTCCTCTTTCTTAAGTGTTTATTTTATTATTTGAACTAATTCTTGTACTAAATTAGGATCAATTTCAGAAAAACATGATTTCCCTTCTCTTACCGCTGTACCGACATGAGCTTGAGAAATTCCAGTTTCATCTAGCAATTGCTTTACATTCTCTTTCGTTACTCCACTTCCGACAACAAGCTGTATATTCCCTTCACTTTCCTTCTGCATCTCTCGAAGCACCGGAATATTATCTACTACATTTCCTTGTCCGCCTGAAGTTAACACGTGAGTAACTTTATTGAATTTCTTCAAAACTTTCATCGCTTCTACTGGATTTTCTGTATCATCTATCGCACGGTGATACGTTACATTTATTCCATCTACAACAGATAATAAATCTACTAATTTCTCTTCATCAACTTCATTTTGTTCATTTAACACACCTAATACAACACCAGCAGCTCCAAGATTTTGAGCAACTACAATATCTGCTTTCATCATTTCAATTTCTTCTTCCGTATATGTAAAAGACTTCGCATGCGGACGAATCATAACATGAACTGGTATTTGCACTGCTTCTACTGCTTTTTTTATAAAAGCATAGCTCGGTGTTAAACCACCTTCTGTATATGATGAAATGAGTTCAATTCGATTTCCACCAGCCTTTTCAATTCGCTTCACATCTTCTAAACAAGTTGCAATAACCTCTAGCATGAGATAACCTCTTTTCGTACTTTTTTCTTATTATACAGTAGGTGAAATAAGAAACATAGCATTCCACTATAAAACTATAAAAAGAAGAATGAAAAGAAAGATTTATTGAATTGATAATAAATATCATATATGTTATGTTTTTCTTAAAATTATACATTCTTATATCCTTATGAAAGGAGATAAATATATGCTTCTTACAAAAAAAACGGTTCGTTATCTCTAGTTCATTTATTGTAATTGCATCACTTTTCGCAATTACTTTATTAACAAAACCAAATACAAAACTAGATTTCTCAACTTCAAGTATAGAAACAGAAACGATTACCCTTTCATCAATCAATAAAGAAGAAACTCAAACCTTTCGTTCATCTTCATTTAATAACTCAACTGTATTCAGAGGCGATACTGGTACAGGCTTTGACTTTAGCGGCCAAGGTGACTTACATATTACGATTAAAAATACTGGTACAAACAGTTTTACCTATTCAATTAAGTTCAAAGAAGATCGTTTAGTAAAACACACGTTACAGCCAAATGAAAGTAAATCCTTTCCTTTACGTTCACTCATCGCCAATCCTTTACCAGGTGAGTATTCATTATTTGCACATAATCAAGACGGTTCTGAAAGTAGTATGAATCTTGAAGTGCAGCCACAATAGAACAAAATAAAAAAGCTATCCTCTTATCAAAAGGATAGCCTTTTTATTTTGTAAAACGAGAATTCCCTCTTCTTTGAACAATGACATAATACATGGAATTATATCAACGATTCACCGACAACGAAAAGCCTGTTCCTGAACGGAACAGACTTTATATTTCTTCATTACGACCGAAACGCCGCATCCGCCAGCATAGACAGTGTTACATCATCCATCGGCGGATTGTGTATTCCTGCTCTGACGTTTAAATAATAGTGATGAAGCGGATTTTTTTCTGATAAACTTTTCGCTCCTACGATGCGCATTGCTTTATCTACAATAGATATCGCCGCATTTGTTACCGCGTATTTCACTGCCGCAAGTTCTGCTTGCAATGATAATTTATCTTCTGCCTCATCGTATTTTTTCGCAATTTGATATAAAAAGACACGAGCTTGCATAAGCTCAAGTTCTAATTCTCCAACTAACCTTCTAACATTCGGTAATAAACTTATAGAATGATTTAAACTGTTTGGCTTGTATGATACCGCAAACTGAACTGCATAATTTCTTGCTGATTGTGCAATTCCTAAATAACATGCTGGTATATGTAGCAACCAGCCAATACCCTTAGCTTTAACTTTTGAACCCTTTATATCAGTGAAAAAGCGATCTGGTATCTCTACATTTTGTAAAACGAGATCATGGCTCGCAGTTCCTCGCATTGCGATGCTATCCCACGTTTCTTCAATTGTCACGCCTTGCGTATTCTTTGGAATGACAAACTCTCCGATATCTTCCTGGCCTTCAATACTTGCTGAAATGATAAAATAATCAAGTACTGGTGCCATTGTCGTAAACGTTTTTCTTCCATTTATAATCCACTTCTCACCTTTTTTGACAGCTAACGTCTCTGGTTTCCCGCCGCGCGTAGGACTACCTGTATTCGGCTCTGTCGCTGCTCGATTAAAAAGCGCACCATTACGTACTTCTTCACAAAACCAAGTGAACATTTCCTCATTCCAAGAACGATTTTCAGCTAATTCCTTTACAATGCCAAGGTGCCATCCAATCGATAATGCGGTAGCACCGCAGCCTTCTGCTATTTTCTCTTGAAATAAAACGAAGTCATATAAAGAAATCGCATTGCCTCCCAATTCTTTTGGCAACGTTAATTTCGTATATCCGATATCTTTCAAATTATTAATATTTTCATACGGAAATGATCCTAATTCACTTAGTTGATGCTCCCTTTCCATGAACTTCGGAATCAATTTATTTATTTTCTCAATAACTAAAGATTGTTCTTCTGTTTCAACAAATGAGAGTGCCATACATAATCTCCTTTATGTTCGATTCATAAACCGTTCATTTTGTCATTATGATTATATGAAGTTACTTCTCTATTGTTTCACTATTCCGATAAAAATACAATGCTTTTGAACAATAAGAAAAGTTCCTATAAAAAGGATAGGTTCTTTTCTTATATTAATCCCCTTTCAATGCCTTTAATGGCAAAGAGGTTACATATCCAATATACGAGCATAATTCTTTAAAAAAGAAAGGGATTTCTGTATCTAACGTTTTATACGCTGACGTTGGAGTTGGTGATGCATACGCTTCAATTTTAATATGTTTTGCAATTTTCATTGCACGTTTCATATGAAGTGGATCACTCACAATCGTATATGTGCGTATTCCGTTCTCTATTCCAACTTGCTTTGCATTCTTTAAATTGTCCTCTGTGAAAAGGGATTTTGTTTCAATTAGAATATCCTCTTCTTTCACACCATGTTTCAGTGCATACACTCTAGCAGTACGCGCTTCCTCAAGCTCTGCCTCAAACTTTGTACCACCTGTGAAAATAATCTTTTTAATATTACCGTTCTTATATAAGGAAATTGCATGATTAATTCTTTCTTTAAATACAGGAGATGGTTTTCCGTTCCATGAAGCTGCTCCCAGCACGATACCAGCATCTGTCTTCACACCATCATCTGTTTTAAAGCGATAACTCCAAATATCGTAAGCTGCATAACTTACATATAAAATAATAGAACAAATCATAAGCAAGAATACTTGCAAGATTTTTCTTTTCTTACTTTTCTTATTTTCTTTCATTTATAACTGCCTCCGTACATCATCCATACTTCTATATAAAAACGTATATATCAAATCATTTTGTTTGAATTTGTTTAAAAGAAGGAATTTTTCTTATCATATATATGCATTAAAGGGTTTTTATTTAAAATTGAGGATTATCAATTCATTTTTCGTTTGCGGTTTTCATTACATTTGTGTAATTTATAAGTTTATTACCATACAACTACATTGTAACGAATTTTTTATCATAATGGAATGATGAAACAAAAGAAGTAACTGTTTTGTAAGAAAAAAGGTATATTTTTCATCTTGACGATCAATACACCTTTAATAATATGAATTATCGTTTTTCTTTATATGACTCTAATTTTTCTAATAACCTTTCCTTTACAGCTGGCCATTCATTTGCAATAACACTATATACAACTGCATCTCTAACATGCCCACTCGGTAATTTTCTTTCGTTTCTAAGTACACCCTCTTTTACTGCGCCGAGTCTTTCAATTGCTCTTTGTGCTTTTTCATTTCGTGCATCCGTCTTAATTTGTACCCTCCGCATATGCAACTTTTCAAAAGCATATTGTAATAACATATACTTACATTCTGTATTCATACTCGTACGTTGCACACTTGGGTCATACCACGTTTTCCCTAATTCCACCGTCTTATCTTCAACTGAAATGTTATATAAGCGTGTACTCCCTACTATTTCATTTGTCTTTTGATCAACAACAACAAATGGCAAATCCTTCCCTGCCCCATAAGCTTTTATCGCCTTTTGAACATATTGCTGCATATCTTGAACAGTATCCATTTTAGAGATTAAATACGCCCAAATATCTCGATTTCCTTCCACGATTGAAAACATTTTTTCGACATCATTGCTATCCATTAACCGTAACTTTGCTCTTTCGTGAATAATTTCCATTTGTAAGCCCCCTTTGTTGTAACTATATCACACTCCGTACCGTTATATCGTTATATAAGAACATAAAATTATTTTTATATCAAGGAATAAAATATATCTTTAAAATAAAAAGTGCGATGCCTTTTATTCAAGCATCGCACTCATAAATTGAATTGAAATTTATTTCTTTTCCATTACTGCAAAATAATTATTTTCGCTATCTGCAAAATTAAATATTCTACCTGAAGGCATATATACAATTTCTCCGACTGTAACGTTTTTGTTTACTAAATCACTATATAAACGATCGAATTCTTTTGAGAAGAACATTAAAGAAGGTGTGCCAAGATTTAACTCCGGCTGCATTTTAGCAATTAGCTCCTTATTATGGAGAATAATACTTGTTTCAGCTTCTTTAGTTGGAGCAATTTCAATCCATCGCATTCCTTGACCGTTATCTTCCTCTGAAATGACACTAAACCCTACTTTCTCTGTCCAAAACTCCTTCACTTCATCTTGGTTATTCACATACAACATGATTTGACCAACATTATTAATCATTTATTTTAACGCTCCTTTATAAACAATTTTTATTAAACTCCATACACTTATACCTAATTATCACCGAAAATAAAGTTGCGGTGCAAAAATCTATTTCAGCGACTCCAATCGCTCATTCAAACGATCCCAAGTTTCGGTGATACCTTGTAGCATGCCCATGTCCATAACGGTCTTAAGGGCTTCTTCGGAAACATATTCAGCACGGTTTATTAGCTTTGTCTTTCCACCTAAATCGATGAATTCCAATGTCATCTCGGTTGACGGCATAGAATCATTTACATTGCCTTCAGCATCTGAAAAGTAATCAGTGTAGACGATTTTTTCTGGCTCAATAATCTCTTTATAGACTGCTTTTCCCCATGATTCCATACCAAAAAATTGCTCCAAGTTCTGATTGACACACTTCATACAGTAGTGCCAAACGCCTCCCGGACGGAAGTCGACAGTGCATGCTGGAATTTCCCAACCTCTTGGTCCCCACCAATGTTTCAAATGCTCTGGTTCTTTAAACATACTGAATACAAGATCACGCGGCGCATCGAAAACGCGCTCCAGTACTAATACCCGATCGTTCTCTACTCTTGATACCATTGTATTGTTTGACATGTTAATTCCTCCTTAAATATGAACTGATTTTATGACTTTTCCTTGTTTTGCAATTCCTTCAAATACTCATCTAAATTATCGAATCTCTCTTCCATCACACGCTTAAATGACTGCACCCAACAATCAAGTGCTTGGAAAGGCTCAGGTCGGAGTTTGTAAATCCGGCGATTAGCTTCAGCCTGCACTTCCACAATCCCTGTATCGCTTAACACTTTTAGGTGTTTCGAAGTTTGTGGTTGCCTTAATCCCAAATGTTCGGCGATTTCCCCAACGGTTAAGGGACCGTCACGCAAGAGTTCAACGATATTCATACGATTCGGTTCAGATAAAGCGCTCAACGTCGTCATATTCACGCCCGGAATTTTCCCCGACATATCACTCACCTCGTTAAGTGATGGTCTCCGGTTATAACACATCAATATCATCACTAATATTTTTTTCCTGTTGAATCGATTATAACCAAATAGGAATATTCCCGTCAAGGAATATTCGAAAACTAAAGTAATACCAAATCGTTACTTAATAATAAAAATGGATTAAAAACATTTCACAAGCCTATGTTTTACGATAAAGTGATGCTTTAGTCAGTGGGTTTTGGAACGATTTCCGCGAAGGCTTTGTTTTTATCTGGTCCAAGAAAGCTTTAATACTTTTAATACTATTTAACGCTACAGTATTTTTTTTCATATTTTTATTTGATAGTTTAGTTGTTTTATTGGCAAAAGAAATGGACATACGTGATAGTTTGTTTGGAATCTTTATAAGTATCGTTGGGTTAGACGCTTTAGTCAGAGCTATAACCATTGGAAAATAGGGAAATACAGTAAACAAAATGAATATCTTAAACGGTTCAGCTATATTACTTGGAGGAATGTTGATCCTTACTGGACTTGGAGGGTTCGGCTTTTTATCGAGTAATTTATTTTTATCGTTAATCATTTGGTTTTTTATCGGTATATTTATCGCTTCTATCTCTGTATGCTATAGTTACTTACTTCAAACCCCTGCAAGATTAATGGGAAGAGTAACTAGTACCGCAAATACAATGGTGCACGGCGCTATGGTGATTTCACCTACATTAGGTTCACTTTTAGCCCTATGGATAAAAGTAAGCGGAGTTTTTCTACTCGCAGGAGTATTAATCACACGTATTGGTATGATTATATACTTAGCTCATACGTTATTTATGAAAAAATCATCTAGAGTTACTTTAGAACATAATTAACGTTATGCCATTTTCTGATTTTAATAATCAGAAAATGGCATAACTTCAGAAACTTAACTCTACATGTTTAAAGCAACAAATAAGCAATCGGCGTAATAATAAGCAACGTTAAAATCGTTCTTTGCACATATAAAATAATAAGTTCAGATACTTTTAACGGAATATCTGTCGATAATATGCAAGGGATTGATGCGGAGAAAAACAAAATGGATGAAACGGACACAACCGCAATAACAAACTTTGTAACAAGCGGTGCACTTACAACTAAAAGAGAAGGTAAAAACATTTCTGCAATACCAACTGATACTGCTTTAGCAGCTAGGTCTGCTTCTGGTAATTGTAATAGCCACGTAAATGGATAGAAAATGTAACTTACCCAATCAAATATTGGCGTAAACTTTGCTAAGACGATACCAATTAATCCTACTGACATAATTGATGGTAAAATCCCCATCGTCATTATAAATCCGTCTTTTAAATTCACTGCGATATTTTTCATAATATTTGGCGCAGACTTCGATACTTCTAATGCATCTTCCCAAGCTCGCTCTAACATTTTCTCTTTATAAACGGGCTCTGGGAACCCTTCTTTCGTAATATATGTATCTGGTTTTCTACTAAGAGGCGGGATTCTTACGGTGATAGCGGTCACGATGAATGTTACAACAAGAGTAGTCCAAAAGTAAACATTCCATAAATGCATAATATCTAATGTTTTTGCGATGATGATCATAAATGTTGCGGATACTGTTGAAAAACCTGTTGCGATAATTGCTGCTTCTTTCGTCGTATACTTTCCTTCTTTGTAAACACGGTTCGTAATTAATAAGGCTAACGAATAGCTTCCTACAAAGGAAGCAACCGCATCAATTGCTGATCGCCCAGGTGTTTTCCATAACGGTCTCATAATTGGACGACAAAACGTGCCGATAAACTCAAGCAATCCGTACCCGACTAATAACGCTAAAAATGCTGAGCCAATTGGAACGAGTAAACTTACTGATATAACTAACTTCTCATACAAAAACGGTCCAACATCTGGCGCAAAGAACCATGCTGGTCCTACTTTCAAACAATATAATACGCCGAAAACAACACCTACTACTTTTAAAATAGAAAAACAAATGTCTACAATAGATGCATTCCATTTCTTCGTATAAAACGGATAAATCGCACCCATTGCCATAACAAGTAGTGCGTAATAAGGTACTACGCTCGGAACCGAAGTCCTAATCCATGATACGATATGATCAATCATAATAGACGAAGCACCGTTTATCGTAACAGGAACAAAAAACATAAACACACCAACTAGACTAGCAAGTATAAAGCGAAGTATAATCCCCTTCTCTCGCCCTGTCTTAATTACATTACTTTTTAACTCAATTTCATTCAAAATTAGACACCTCCTATTATCTAAATATTCTGTATATTAACGTCAGATTCCTTCTTTTAATTCGAATATTTAATCATGTAAAAAAGCCTATTTTGAAATATACAATCAAAATAAGCTTTTTCTATTACCTCTTATAATCATCCACAATTACTTGAATTACACGATAAGATTCTTCTGCCACTATCTTATTACTAGTCTTATTCGCATCATATGTAATTAACGCCTTCCAAAGCGCCCATCCTCTCGCTCTATTCCACGTTTCTTCATCCATGCGTAATACTTCTTTAAATACGTTTCTACTATTCTTATCAAAAAACGTCCATGCCATCGCTGCATCACAAGCCGGATCTCCTACTCCTAAAATACCAAAATCAATTACGGCACAAAGTTTTCCATCCTTAACGAGTAAGTTTCCTGGTGCAACATCTCCATGAATCCAAACTGGTTTGTGGTCCCATGTTGAACGAAGTGCTACATTCCAAAGATGCTTTAATAATGTCTCATCAAAAACATCCTTATTATTTTCAATAGCCACTCTCGCTTCTTCATCGTATACAGATATAAGCCCGCCTCGGTAAAAATTATGTTCTCCAGCTATTGGCCCGTTACTCGCATCAATTGATTGTAACTCTATTAAAAACGAGCCTAAGTCCGCCGCAAATTCATTTAAGTCACGAACATTTTCTTTCGTAACGGTCTCCCCCTCGATCCACTTATTAATAGACCAAGGCCATAGATATTCTTCAGATGGACTCCCTTTCACAATTGGTGCAGAAATTGGTAAAGAAAGTTCCTTACTTAATATTGGAAGCCACTTATTTTCTTTCTCTACTTGCGGTGCATATGCTGCATCACTTGGCAATCTTACACTCATCTCGTCCCCTAGGTGAAACGTTCTATTATCATGACCGCTAAGCTTTACAGGTTTCACTTCTAAATGGGCCCATTCGGGAAACTGTTGTTGTATTAACTGTTCAACTAAACTTACGTTAATTTGATTCATTCACTCTCCTCTTTTCTTTTGAAACTTACTAAGTCCATCCGTACTACCGATATATTCAAAACCGCATCGCTTATAAAAACCATTCAACGTTTGGTTATGCCCAACACAATCTAACTTCAAATACTCTTTATCACTTTGCACATTCTCTTCTATCCAATGCAAAATCCATTCTCCTATTCCATGCCTCTTATACTTCCGTTTCACCGCAAATCTATGAATATATAACGAATTAGGAATTTCCTCTTTACCAAAAATATATTTATCCCAATCATTTTGTTTAGGTGATACGGTAACCGTACCGACAATCTCATCTTCTTTCACAATAACGTACGTATATTTCTCTCTTATACCTTCTAATATTTCAGCGGTAGCTTCTCCTCCTAAAAGATACTGCCACTGATCCACTTCTTTATGTTGTAACCATTGTGCTACTTCTTTTAATAGAGTGATAATGCTATTACTTTCTTCTTCTGCAGCAATTCGAATTGTATATTCTTTACTTATATTTCTCTCCATATTGCCATTCCCCCTTCAAATTACTACCATACTGACATACGAGTCCTTCCATCATTCTCGTCTGTAACATATTCAACATAAAACCCTTGATCAATTGCGTTTTCATACATCATTTCAATCTCTTCTTGGTTTTTCGCATAAACCTGTATGTAATCACCATCCGCTACTAATACGACTACTTTACACTTACTCTCTTTAAATTCTTCATATGTTTCAATATCTACTACTTCCTCTCCTTTTGGATACGCTTTTAAATCTGCAAAAATGAGATAATATATGTTGTCTTTTATTAATTTTTTCAATTCTAATCCACTCATTACCTTGTTATCTTCTGAAAATAATTCTGTTCCTAATCCATCAGGCAATATGAAATAAGATTCCTCGTTTTCCACTCGCCAATCAAATGAAGTAATATCAATTGGCTTTAACACTTTCCAAAGTAAATTATCATTTTCATTTGGAATATCTACAAAAATTCCTCTTTTCATTTGTTTGCTCCTAGCTTATTTATTTTCGTTCCATACATTATATACCAAATTCAACTACTATATTTTGTCGATACCTATGTAACTTGTATTTCACCGCGAAAAAACCGTCCCACTACTTATGAAACGGTTTCTTTCTACTTACATTTAAGTTTTTCATTAAATTATTGCACTGCGTTTTAAAATAATTTCTAATATGTTCAGCACATCAGCCATTCATTTTTAACACTCACTTCGACTTCACAAAATAATATAAAAACCACACCGCATGATTTTGTTCATCTGCAGCTATTCTGCGCAATAACTCTTTCATAGATGCATCTGCTGCTTCATCTGAAATTTCCAAGTAAAAATCTACGGTCTTTTGCTCATCTTGTATAGCGAACTCTAATCCCTGTAAGTACGTATTAGGGCAATTTTCCGTAATCTGTGGTTTCGGCTGTCTGCCAGTTAAATTCGTATAGATTTGTACAAAATGATGAAAATGCCTTATTTCATCATTACGGATTTCAAGAATTTGTTTTTGTTCTACTTGATTTGGAGCCATATTAGCTAATTTTGCATAGCAGCTTATAGCGCTATACTCTCCGTTTATAGCTTTTTCAATATCACTAATTAGCTTATCATTCTGTCTATACCAATCATCATAATTCGAATTATACATCGTATCCCCTCCGTTATTTCACATAACATTTTATGCATTTTGAAATAGTAGGAGCATGTATACAAAAAAGAACCGCAAATCCAAACTCTTCGATTACCTTTAAAATATTGAAGAACCTATCTATCACTGCTTTATTTTCCTATAGAGTAATAATGAGTTCACAAAAAAAAACGGTTCACTATTAGTGAACCGTTTTTTATCTATTACACGTATCATTCCATTTTATTTATACACAATTTTAAAATACGAATAAATAGTTAACACATAATATCCAACATAAATTATACAATATGCACCACTACTAATTAAAATAGGCATAATGATGTTATATATAGGCATGTTGTTTATTATTGGTATCGCAAATAAGCTATGAACAAGTCCGACTATTAGAGGTGAAATAAAACTAAAGCTAACTTGCTTCGAAATTGACTTTCTTACCTCTTTTTTCGTAACACCTATTTTACGAAGAGTTTCATAATATCTCTGATTAGCATACGCTTCAGATAATTGTTTATAATATATAATTGAACCTGTCGCCAATACAAATATAACCCCTAAAAAACTTCCAATAAATAACGCAACTCCATACAGTTGCATAAAATCTCTATTTGTTTCAGATTGCCCTACATAATACCCTGCTGCGACTGTACTAATTGCAGTTAAAGCTGTAGCACTTAATATAGCAATTATTGCAAGTAACTTAGCGTTTCCTTTTACTCGGTATAGTAATTGCGAAATGTTTAGTATATTTATACCGCTATAAAATATTTCTCTTTTACTTCTAATTTTCTTTAAAACAATAACTGTATAAGAAGTGAATAGAAAATATGTCCCAAAAACAACTAAAAACAAAATAAAAACTGGAATCATTATAGGATTTATAATAGGGTTCATAGGATCAATGGGATTCCGCACAATATTTACTACTTCACGGAAGAAGCCTGCTAGTATATATCCTAATCCCATTAAAATAAGACCTATATACGCCCTAGGTACAGAACCTTTTGGCATCCGTTCTCCTTGATGATTAGCTTGAAACATTTCAATCAATGGAAATTTATAAATAATGCGAGAGTTTTTCCATGCTGTATATAATAAAATAGATAAAAAGACGATGAACGTGTCTATTATCGCTTTTATAGATAACTCGAAATGAATAGGTACATTTAATTTCATTAAACTCATTAGCAGTTCTAAAAATAACTTAAAACTTATACTGCCAATCAGTATGCCAACTACTAAAGCAACGCCTCCCATTATCATAGTCTCACAAAATAACATCGGACCAATTTGTTTTTTAGTTATTCCTAGTAAAGAATATAATCCTACCTCTTTTTTTCGTTTCCTTATAAAAAAATTAGTAGAATAAATAATAAATATAGCTATAAAAATAATGAGAATCACTTTTGAAGATTGAAGAACACTATTAATCATCACATTATTAACCATTTCTTTTTTTATTTGAGTACTATATCGAAGTGATGCAAATATAAAATAGATAAGCATACTTGAAGCTAACGATAAAAAATAGAGTATATACTCTTTAAAATTACGCCGTATGTTACGTTGAACTATATTAAATAAATTCATTTATCTTAACCTCCAGGAAATGATTGATGCAAAATATTACAAAGGGCAATGCTAGATAAGGTCACCAGCCATCCCTCCAGAAATGGAAGACATTACATCAATGATTTGTTTTCAAAAAAATTACCCTTTTCACTTATTCATACCGCAGACACTCAATCGGATCCAATTTAGCCGCTTTATTAGCCGGCAGTATGCCAAAGACAATACCAATTGACATCGATATTCCAACTGAGAGTAATCCAAGACTTACAGAAATAACTAGTGGCCATTCACCTATTGACGAAGCGATCCAAGCAAAAAACATACCTAATCCAAAACCAACCGCCCCGCCTAATGACGTTAAAATACATGCTTCGATGAGAAATTGTGTTAATATTTTTCCTCTCGTTGCACCGAGCGCTTTTCGAATACCTATTTCACGTGTACGCTCTGTAACGGATACAAGCATGATATTCATCACACCAATACCACCTACGATTAAGGAAATTCCAGCAATACTAGCAAATACTATTTTCATCGTTCGTGTTGACTCTTCTATTTTTTGACCATATGCTTTCGTATCCTCGACTGTAAAAGAATGCTCAAATTCTGGGGATTTCAATTCATCCAATACAGATATAGCTTGTTTTTCTACAGCCTCTCGCTCACTTGGAGAAGTTAACTTAATTTTCACTGTATCGTATTCCTCAATCCCTGCAATTAAAGGTGCATTGTCGATAGATGTATATCCTTCATACAATTTAAATTGACGTTGAAAACCGTCTTCATATTTGTACACCCCAACAACCTTATATAGTTTTCCTTTTATATCTATATACAAATCATCTTTCCAATTATCAAATAGTGTTTTAAATAAATCTTCAGCTACAATTACAACAGGAATTGGCTTTTTTAGTTCATCCGGTGTTAACTCTCGCCCATGTACCATTTTCATTTTAGAGTCCTGCATAAAGTTTCCTGTTCCCCCATTTAAACTAAAGGAAACATTTTTTGATCCCGTATATACTTTTACGTCCATATGCACATTGGGATACACATCTTTTACACCTCGTATCACTTGCAATTGCTTTACCATATGTGGTGTGATTTTTGCTTTTTCTGTCGGAGAATCCGGGTTGAAGTATTCTATTTTAAGTTCATCCATATGCTGATTCTCTGCAAGTTCCTTTTGCATCTTTGCAGTCTGTCCATCTCCCATTGAAATAATTGTAATAATTGCACTGATTCCAATAATAATGCCTAGCATTGTTAATATAGATCGCATTTTATGCGCAAAAATAGAAGATATGGCCATGCGTATATTTTCATTCGTATTCAAATTTATTCTCTCCAATCTTGTACGATATTGCCGTCACGAATTACAATTTGACGTACTGCTGCTTCTCCGATTTCACGATCGTGAATAATCATAATAATCATAATAATCGTTGAACCTTGTTTATTTAATTCGTAAAAGAGCTCCATAATTTGTTCACTCGTTTTCGTATCAAGTGCACCAGTTGGTTCATCGGCTAAAATAAATTTCGGATTATTTACAATCGCACGCGCTACAGCAACACGCTGTTTTTGACCACCTGATAGCTCACTTGGAAGATGGGTAGCACGGTCAGCTAACCCAACTTTCGTTAAAGCAGCTAACGAACGCTCACGTCTTTCTTTTTTATCAACTCCTGCATAAATAAGAGGTAATTCTACATTTTGAAGTGCTGTAAGCCTTGGTAGTAACATGAAATTTTGAAATACAAAGCCGATTTCTTTATTACGAACGTGTGCAAGTTCTGTTTCAGACATGGTTGAAATATTTTGACCAGCTAGCTCATACGTACCTGCCGTTGGTTTATCTAAACAACCGATAATGTTCATTAAGGTTGACTTACCAGAACCAGATGGTCCCATAATGGAAGTGAATTCCCCCTGGTTCAGTATTATATCGATTCCATGTAATATTTGGACGGACTCTGTACCGTTTTGAAAAGATTTCGTGATGCCTTTTAAATGAATCATTTTGTGTTAACCTCCATACCATCTTTTACATTTTTCATAGGTTCAGAGATAATTTGTACACCTTTTTTCACTCCAGAAACTTTTGCTTCATGATTCGTTTCAAATTCAACCGTAACCACTTGTTCTTTCACTTTTCCATCTTTTACAACGAAGACAACATCTTTGTCACCTTTTTTCACCATACTGCTTTTCGGAACGATTGTACCTGTTGCTTCACCTGTTTTGTTTGTCACGTTTACGTGGAAACCGTTTTGTAATCCTTCACTATCGTTCAATGTAACAGTGAATGGATAGCTGGAAACTGTTTTGTTTTCATCCATATTTTTTAATGGTGTGGATCCGATTTCTGTAACTTTTCCTGTCCACGTCTTACTAGATACAGTTTTTGATGAAACTGTTACTTCTTGCCCAATCTTCACACTCGCAAGCTCATATTCAGACAGTTGGCCTTTTACTTTAAATGGACCAGCGTGACGAAGCGTAATTCCGCTCATACCAGCATCATTATTTTTGACAATGTCATCAATTACACCATCAGCCGGGCTCGTTACAGAAAGTGTGTTCACTTTCTCTTTTGCTGATTTAATTATTTCATCAGCTTTTTCTACTTCAAACTTTTTCATTTCAAGTTGCGATTCTAATTGTTGCACTTCGATTTCTGATGCTTTTAACGCTTCCTCAGGAAGACCAGCGTTTTTATCTTTTTTTAGTTTCTGCTTCGCTGCATCCATTTGTTTCTGATGCAATGTTACACCTTGTTTAGTAATAGGGTCATTATATTTAAAAAGAAGCTGTCCTTTTTTACTTCATCACCTTTTTTACATTCGTACCTTTTGTTGGATCGAATGAAATTGCTTCTATACCATTTGGGATAACTTCGCCACCTAATTTTTGCTCATTCTCTATTTGTTTTTCTGTCACTTCATATATTTTATAAGTTTTAACTGGTTCAGATTCTCCTGCAAATGTCATATAAGACCCGACCCCTAAACCAATTGTAATTACACCAACGATGACTAGTTTTTTTGCTTTCTTCATAATATCCTCACTTTTTCATGTGTTTTATTTTTAGAAACTGTATGTCCTCTTCTTTAATAGTTTTTGATATATAAAGCCCCGTAAATACTATGTACAATATAAAAAGCCCCACTTTTTCATTACCAGTTCCTCCTTGACCTAACCTACGTATAGGATAGAAAAAACTAGTTAAATAAAAAGCGGGGTAAACATTAAATTTTTATTAAATTCTTGAACTCTCTTCTTTTGGCAATCTTATTTCAAATATTGTTCTAATTATATTACTTTCTGCTGAAATCGTCCCATTATGCTGTTCAACAATATTTTTAGCAATAAATAACCCAAGGCCCGTACCGCCCTGCTGCCCTGTTCTTGCTTTATCACCTGTATAAAGCATGTCAAAAAGATAAGGCAAATCTTCTTCTGGAATGCTATCTCCATAATTAATAATTTGTACGATAACCTCTCCATTATCAATATATCCATTCATATCAACAAATTGTCCATTATCTCCGTATCTAACTGCATTTGTTACAAGATTTTCAAATACTCGAGCTAACAAATTCCCGTCACCGTAAATATATAAATGAGGATTAACATTCAACCTAGCTTCTAAATGATGTTTCTCCAATAATGGATACAATTCCTCATCTAACTGTATAAGCAACTCACTTATATTAATTGTTTTTTTATCTAACTTTAGCACGCCATAATTCATTCGCGTAATTTCAAATAACTCATCAATTAAACTTTCAAGTCGCTGCGATTTCGCAAATGCAATCATAGAAAAACGTTTAATCTGCTCCTTTGACAAATTCTCATCTTTAAGAATTAAATCTAAATAACCTAAAATTGATGTTAAAGGCGTTCTTAAATCATGTGCTAAGTTAACAATGAGCTGATCTTTACTACTTTCTGCAAAATCACCTCTCTCAACCGCCTCTTTTAATTTTTCACTCGCTATATTAATTTCACGCGCAATCTCGCCAAATTCATCATTTGAAGTAATATGAACTTTCTTTGTAAAATCACCGTTAGCAAGATGGTGAATACCGTTAGAAATTTCATTAAAATATTTTAAGTATGGTTTTGTTAAAAAGAAAAAGAATACAACAGATAGTGGGATAAAACACATTAAAAAGAATTTAATATCTACGATTGGTCTAAATTGGGCTAAGTAATCTTCGTAATGTACCATCGTTCTATAATAAAGCTGTAATACTTTATAGATTATATATGTTCCGCCAGCTGCTAACACCATGCTTAGCGCAAACAAAGCAATCATTTTAAAACGAAAACTTCTCATCATGTTAGCCATTGAAAGTATAACCTACCCCCCATACCGTTTTTATTAACTTATTCTTTCTTGTATCCTCCCCAATTTTTTTTCGTAAAGTACGAATATGTACCGCAACTGTACTTCCCCCATCATAATAATCATCCGCCCACACTTGCTGAAGGATATTTTCCACACTGTACACTTTTTTCGGATGGCTCACTAATAAATATAAAATATCAAACTCTTTTGGGGTTAATTCAATTTGTTCTCCGTATACATTTAGCTTTCGTTGCTCAAGATTAATAACCACTCCGCCTACTTCTAAAACGGATTTGTTCTCCTCTACTTTCGGTTGATTTAACGTAAGAAATCGACGTAGTTGTGCATTTACACGCGCAACTAATTCAATTGGGGCAAAAGGCTTTGTCATATAATCATCCGCACCTAGTACAAGACCTGTCACCTTATCAAAATCAGATGTTTTCGCGCTTAGAAAAATGATTGGCATATTATACTTCACACGAATTTGTCGCGTTACTTCATAACCATCCATTTTTGGCATCATAATATCTAAAATAACTAAATCAATTGGTTGCGATTGAATAATAAGAACAGCTTCTTCTCCATCAGTAGCTTTCACAACATGATAACCTTCTTTCTCTAAATGTATCCCAATTAATTCAGCAATTTCCACCTCATCATCCGCTATTAAAATTGAAATCTGCTTCATTTTGCTCTTCCCCTCATTCCTTTTTCATACGTCCAATTTTAAACTAGTCTATTTTGTTTATATCATCTTAAAAGAACATTATTATGAGATTCTTACTTTTTAGAGATAACTTCGAGTACTATATTTCTTCTGCATTTTTTTTGCATGTTTATGTTTTGTTAACTTTGCAACACCCTCTACGATTTCACATTTTATGGTAGAAAATGTAGAAAAACTAACAAAACTAAAGTATATCAGAGATAATAATTATATAGTACAACAGATTTTACAGTAGGATCCCTTCATATCAAGCCTAGCTAAGTGACAGTTAGTTTCACAAATAACTAACTTCCTTTCATTATATCAATATATTTTGTACCCTTACTTGTATTTCAACATAAAAACCGCTCCACTACTAGTGAAACGGTTTTTCCTTTACTTATTTTTATGCATTCACTTCAGTTTTTTGCTCCTTTACTACACTACGTTTGAAAGCTGTTCCAAGTATAATAACCACGCTTACTACACCAATCCAAACGAGTACAGTAAGAGGAGTATTCCAAGCTAATCCTTTTCCAAAGAAGAATATTTCTCTAAGCCCTTCAATCATAAATCGCATTGGCAACCATGCGTACACCCAATCTTGATAAAATGGTGACATCATTTCAGGCGCTAATGCTAATAGCGGTGCCCCAAAGAAAAGTAATAGAGCGAATATACCTATACCCTTTAGTCCAACTAATGAAAGCACCGCAGAAATCATTAAGAAGAAACAAAAAGAAGTAATGGATAAGAACAAAGCCGTATCCGTGAAATTCGGGATATTTAATCCTACCATTCCATCCGCAATCCATGTAAGACCAAATCCAATTACAAGTGTAGCAATTGCTCCTGTTACTATTTGTTTTAGTTTCAATACGAAGTTCTCTTTTCTTGTACCCACTTGCGTTTTACTTATCGCAATAAAGATAATTGCTGCGCTCGCTAAACTTGCAATCCATAACGGCTGGAATAAAGACATTGGCGAGTTACCGTTCGCACTATTTTTGCCGATTTCATTCACATTTGTCACTTTCTTCGTAATAGGTGTTACTACATTTGAAACTTGGTCTGCTGTTAATGTAGCTCCTTTTGCTTTCAATCCTTCTAATAGTTGTGTACGAACAGTATTGTTCATATTATCAACGATCGCATTTAACATTTGTCCTGCCATAGTTGATGCTGCTGTATTCATTCCTTGATTGATGAATATTTCTACCTCTGGCGAAGATGGCTGTGGTGTTCGTAATGATGCTTGTTTTGTGCTAAAGTCTTTCGGAATAACCAATGCTGCATAATATTCTTGATTATTTAAGCCTTTTTGAACTGCTTCTTTATTTTGCACTTCTACCCACTTTACCGCAGGTTCTTCCTCTGATTTTGATGTCTTTTTCATATTATCAACAATCGTTTGCCCCATATTCATCTTCGGTTGATTCGGAATTTCTACTCCTTGATCCTCATTTACAATTGCGATTGGTAAGTTTTTCGGCTTAGGTTGAACGGTTGGAAATAATGTTAATGAAAAAATAAAAACAACAAGTAGTGCAATAACTGGAGATAACAATAAAAGTTTGTTTTTAAACATTTTCTTTTCTCCTCCTTTAATTTGATTTATAATAACCAACAACGTGTTGTTTATTTATATTTGAATTATATGTTCGAGTTGAACCTTATACAATAATCAAAAATCGTGAATGTGTCGGTTATAAGACACATCCTTGAAATGTGTTGGCTAAAATTAAGGAGGGACATACTTTGCGCGATAGTAATTTAGATTTACGTGTTATTCGCACGAAAACTGCCATACGAAATGCATTAGTGGAATTAATTGAGGAAAAAGGTTTTGGCGCCATTACAGTGAAAGATATTACTACGAAAGCAAACATAAATCGTGGTACATTTTATACACATTACCAAGATAAATTTGATTTAATGACAAAATGCCAAGCAGAAATTATGTATGAATTTTCTAGCATTGCTAAACAGAGATTACCGGAAGTTATTGCTGATCTTGGATCAAGCCCTTCCCCAACAATGCCATTTATACTTATCGCTTCTATTCTTGAATTTCTAAATGAAAATAGTGATTTTATGAAAGCTGTACTAAGCCCAAAAGGAGATTTATCTTTCCAAACGAAACTGAAAGACTTTATGTGGAAAACACTATTTGAAGATACGAATGGTCCTCTCATTAATAAGGAGAATTTACTTGTCCCAAGCCAATACTTAGCTTCTTATATGGCATCTGCTCATATAGGTGTCATTCAACAATGGTTAAATAATGGACAAAAAGAAACACCTGAGGAGATTGCTCGTATTTTATCAACAATCGCAGTTCATGGACCTTTTTATGCGGCTGGTTTAAAGAAATAAGTCCGCTATATAATAAAAGATCATCCACTATAATAGCGGATGATCTTTTATTTCATTACAACACTTCAATATACCCTTCTGTTCCATGTACCCGAATTCGCTGTCCGTCTTTTATTCGTTTCGTAGCATTCTCTACCCCGACGACTGCTGGTAATCCATATTCACGTGCAATAACTGCTCCGTGTGTCATCAGTCCGCCAACTTCAGTGACTAACCCTTTTATAGACACAAACAATGGTGTCCAGCCAGGATCAGTAAAGGCAGTAACTAATATATCTCCATCTTCTAAATTCGCATCTTCCATATTTAAAATAACGCGTGCTCTCCCCTCAATCACTCCTGAAGAAACAGGCAGACCTACGATTGCTTCAGCCGGGAGATTTTCTCGTTTGTACTTCCCAGTAATGATTTCTCCATCAGACGTCATTACACGTGGAGGCGTTAGTTTTTCATATAATTTGTAATCATTTTTTTGTTTATGAATAAGCTCGTAATCTAGTTTATTCGTAAGGACAACTTCGTGAAGTTCTTCAAAAGTTAGATAGTATATATCTTCTACTTCATCAATAACTTTATTTTGCACGAGTTGCTCGGCTTCTTTCAATATTGCCTGCTTATATATGAAATAGCGATTAATCATACCGTATTTTGGATATTCACGATAACCGATAAAATTCCGGATGTTACGAATCATTCGCTTCGTCTCTTCTACTTTTTGTTTACCATCCGGCAAATGCTGCAATCGATCTACTAACTCTTCTTCTTTTTTCAAAGCTTCCTGCAGTCCTTCTTCAAATTTCCGTTTACTAGCACCATCTTCAAAATCTCTTATATTATTTAAAATCATCGGGATAATGGTTGTTGGCTTTTCACTCCAGCGCGTTTTCGTAATGTCGATTTCTCCGCTGCATCTCATTCCGTATTTATTTAGAAAAGTTAGAATGGCATCTCTAGCTTTTTCTCCGCCTTTAAATTGAACGAATTCATCTAAAAAGTTATCATTTTCTACATGTTGTAAATACGCAATAACTTCTGGATATGGCCGAATCACATCAGCAACATCGAGTAATGCTAGCCCCATTTCAGACGTAATATTGTTTTGTACTGATTGAGAAAGTGTGTCTGCTGCATTCTTTTCGCCTAGCCATTGCTCCATTTTTTCATTGATCCATGTTGAAGCATCCATACCTGCCATAATGACAGCCATACTTTGCGGATGAAATAATATTTTCTTTAATTGCTGCATATCTTCCAAAATAAAATCAAGTACATCCACCCCTGATTTCGTTTGCATGTTTCGTTTTAACTCTTCGATTGATGCTTGATTCATCTTTATTAAATCCGTAACGATTGCTCGATTGTTTTCGATTTTTGGTTGTGAACTTGCAGGTGGTCCACTTTTACCAACACTCTTTTCTTTTTCATCATCTGGTAACAATGTAATAAAATCATCTCGCTCGACTACAGTTGTTAATGCATCTTTAATAAGCGGTTCCGAATTCCCTATCATATTTAATAAAAGTTCTCTACTAGTAGGCGAAGCCAATCTTTGTGCAACATCAACAAACAACCTTCCTCCAGCTTGAAACCTCTGTCCAAAAGATGTTAACTGGAATAAAGACATTCCTAATGGCTTCAAGGGGTCGGTCATCATTTGCTGGTGACCAACCGATACATACACATGATTTTCCCCATCATTTACTTCTGGTATTGGATATAAAGTCGTGATTGGGCGACTTTGGACAATATAAAATATATCATCCACTAAACACCATTCAATATCTTGCGGACAACCAAAATAAGCTTCAATCTGTCTTCCAATCTGTGCTAGTTGTAATATTTGTGGTTCAGACAATGTTTGAAGCTTTTGCTGAGCCGGATCAATCTGTTTCGTCTCCGTTCCACCATCTTTTAAAGTATAAATAGCTAATTTTTTAGTTGCTATCATCTTTCCGGTAATTTTGCCTTCTTTTACTTTATAATTATCGGCAGAGACCAGTCCTGATACTAATGCCTCACCAAGTCCAAAACTGGCATCGATTGATACTACCTTTCGGTTAGAAGTAACCGGATCAGCAGTAAATAAAATGCCCGAAGCCTCAGGGAAAACCATTTTTTGAACGACAACACATATAGAAACTTGATTATGTTCAAAATCATTTTGCATGCGGTACATAACTGCTCGCTCTGTAAATAAAGAAGCCCAGCACTTTCTTACATGCTGCAAAATCGCTTCTTCTCCGATAATATTTAAATACGTATCTTGTTGACCAGCAAATGAGGCATACGGTAAATCTTCAGCCGTAGCACTAGAACGCACGGCATACGCATGTTCATTTCCAAAACGTGAGAGATAATGAGCTACCGCTTCCACTACTTCAGAAGGGATTTCTACTGCCATAATGACTTCTCTAATCTTCTTACTAATTCCACCAATTTGGGCTCGCTCTTCCATTTTCAACTTTGTTAGCTGCTGCAACAAAGTTTGAAGCTCGTCATTTTGCTCGATGGCCTTTTCATATCCTACAGTTGTAACACAAAATCCTTCTGGCACTTGTATCCCTTGAATGTTAGATAACTCTCCTAAATTCAATCCTTTTCCGCCAACAAGTGAAAGCTGCGTTTTTTCTATTTCCTGAAAATCGAGAACGAAAGAACTCATGTAACATCTCTCCTTACTATGTGTGTGTTCTTGATTGTAGCAGTAGTAAATGAGAATAAACAGTCTATTTCGAACTTGATTTACATGATATAATTAAGTTAGGAAGAGATGATTTTTTATTTCTCCCCCTCTAATTCACTTCAATTACATCAACAAACTTAAACATCCTTTGATTATGAAAAGCATCGGTACAAGTAATCGTCTTATTTAATGGATTTATATCAGCTACTGTTATGTAATTTTTATATAGATAGCCCTCTTTATAATATGTAAGTAAAACCTCTTCTTCACCTAAATATGAAATTAACAGCTTATTTTCAATCCTTTCTTTTGCATCTTGCGTTAAAATTGGACGCGGGACTTTTGTTTGCTCCTGTATCATGTCTTTAATACAGATGAACTGCTCTGGCATACTAACAAACGGTTACCACTTTACCATTCCTCTTCCTTTTGGCATATTAGCATTCTTCACGATTTGTGCCCTCCTAATAATGTGTTTCTATATCTTGCTGTTGCGACGCTTGTGTAGGAAATGCCACGTAAAATACTGTTCTTACCAAATCGTGTTCGAATTTCGTCCATCACCTTCGTTAATCTCATTTCTTTTTCTCTTTGTATAATGTTATCGAAAAGCGAAATTTGCTCTTCTCCTTCATGTATTAAATTTGTTAAGGAAAGACTTATCGATCGAATCGGCTCCCCTGTATGTCGCTCGTATAAAAAATATGTACAAACATTAAAAATATCCATCGTTAAATTTGTTGCTCTATTTAACGTATGTGCTTTTTTTATTCCTCCTCCGTATTCCCTACTATACCCAACTGAAAAATGAATCGTTTGGGCGTATTTCTTTTCTCGTCTCAATCTGTAACAAACTTCTTCTACATGCTCTAATAAAATAACGGTGAATTCTTCTATCAAATAATCACGAAATAATATTTGGCTTTTCGCTATAGATGTTGTTGCTGGAACATATTTCTCTGCTATTCTGCTAAAATCAATCCCGTTACTATGCAAGTGTAATTCTTCTCCTATTACACCAAACGATTGTTTTAAATACTTCAATGGATACTGTGCTAAATCCCCAATCGTATGTATACCTTTTCGATTTAATTTCATTTCCGTTTTATACGATATACCCCAAAATTTACTGAGTGGTCTAATACTCCATAACTTCTCGGGTATATCGTCATACGTCCAATACGCTATTCCATCTTTATTCTTTTTCGCTTCCACATCCATCGCTACTTTACTCAATAATAAATTCGGCCCAATACCAATCGTACTTTCAATCCGTGTACGTTCATATATTTCTCGCTTGAACTTTAATGCAAACTCGCACGGATTACTCGCAAATAAATGAATACTTGCAGTCATATCCATGAAAAACTCATCGATACTATATTGATGAAAATCTTCCGGCGCAACATACTGTAAAGCTAAGCCTGTTATGTAAGTTGAACACTTCATATACGTATGCATAATCGGATTCACAATAATAATATCTGGCCGCTTCGGTATTTCGTACAAACGAGCCATCTTCTTTATTCCTAACGCTTTTAATGGCGGTGTTGCTGCCAATACAATTGATCCACTGCGGTTTACATCTCCTACGACAGCCAATTTTGTATAACGTGGATCAAGTCCTTTTTTAATACATGATACGCTCGCATAAAAGCTACGAAGATCTACACATAAAATAATACGATTCGGTAAAAGAGAATAATCATACAAGGTTATCACTCCTCACGAAAGAACATTCGTTCTCATTATATACGAACTTACGTTCTTTTTAAAGGTATTTTCATGAAAATTTTGGTTAAAATAACCTTACTTTTAAAATTTTTTTAAGAAAAACTTAAGAAATTCCCCGCTATATTCATAAGAAGTTTTTTCTATACTGAAAAACGTAAATACGTAAAAGGAGAAACAATCATGAAGAAATTTGTACTTTACATAATAGGAATAGGCCTCCCTATATACTTACTACCTTTCATATTACGCGGAGATTTAGACAGATTTAATCCGATTGCTGAAGAAAAAAATGTATACGCTATTACGGAGGAATATGGCGTTCCAGATTACCATCATAAAGGAAGAGCTATGTACTCGCTAAAAGGTGTTGATGAATTAAGGAATGAGAAGGAATATAAAGTAGGAACGAACACTCCTAATGATTTTATAAGAAAAACTTACTTAAAAATTCATGTGAAAGGTAAGTATGTCTATTCCTACGACATTATTTCTGAAAAGGACATTCCGGAGAAAATAAGGGGCCAATTGGAGATAGCAAATAAATAAAAGAGCCAATTCGTACGAGTTGGCTCTTTATTATCTCTCCCACCTACCGTTAGGCTATCTTCCTACACATGCTTGAGATGGGAGAATCCTTTCGGTAAATTTATTACATTCGCTATCATTGTTTTAATAACCATTCTTCAATTACTTTCACTGTTTCATCTCGTTGTGCTTTTGACGTAATTAAGCTCGCATTATCACCTTTTTGCTCACCATACATGCCAAAATGAGCATGGTTTCCGCCTTTTATCATGTGCATAGCTGTATTCTTTGACATTAACTTTTTATTGCTCTCTATTTTTTCTACAGTTGCTAAAGCATCTACTTCCCCATAAATTGATAACATTGGAATCGATTTAGTAGAGAAATCATCTGCAGGATACGAACCTAAGAAAATGATCCCGTCTACCTTGTCTTCATGTTGAAAGGCATACTTAGAAATCATAGCTCCTCCCATTGAATGCCCCGCAACATACCATTTTTGAACTTCAGGATACTGTTCAATTACACTGTCTACTGCATTGATTCCAAGTATCGCTAAATTTAATGGTAACTTAGGCATTACTACAACATGCCCCTCTTTTGCAAGAGCTTTTCCTAAGTAACTATAAGCCTCAGCTTCTACTTTAGCTCCTTGATAAAAAATAACCCCTATTTTAGCATCTTTCTCTCCAAATACTATATTACCTTCATCTTTTTTATCATCTACTAACGACAAAGCCTCTTTCGTTGGTTTATAAGTAAACTGAGACCAAGTCAAAAACGTAATACTTCCTATAAGTAAAATACCTAGTAAAGAGTAAAGAACAATTTTCATCCACTTCTTCACATATATGCCCTCCCTAAGATGTGTATATTTTATACTTTAAATGATTATTTATATAATTGTCGAATAATCTTAACTAATAAATTTAGAAAAAATAATACGAGCCCTCAAATGCCGTTTTAAAATGAGTTCAATATATTCATCCTAAAACACAGGCTTCATACACAAAGTAAAATTCCATAAAGAAAAAGCCGATTTCTTTATCGTATAGGAAATCGACTTTTGGCTTAATTATTGATTTAGTAATAAAAACACCTTTTAAAATAACTATGTTTATACTATAGACGTTGATCTTTTTGGAAGTTTAGACGAAAATGATCCTCATCATTATATACCCCAAATTCATACCCTTGCTCTTTATAAAATTTAATAATTTCAGGAAGAGCTTGTAATGTTTGTGCTTTTTCATGCATTAAAACAACTTCTACTTCTTCTGTTGTCTGTTTTTTTACATTTTCGATAATCTGAGTTGGATTATCTTTTAATTTCCAATCATTTGAGTCTACTGTCCAATCCCAAACTTTTATTGCTGCTTCTACAATTTGATTCCGAATTTCCTCTCCCTTTAATCCTGGTGCAGATCCATATGGCGGACGGACCAGTTTAGGAGTTGTACCCGTAATATTATGGATAAGATCTAACGTTTCTTTCATCTCTGGTACAAATTGTCCCTTTTTGTATAGCTTATCACTATTATGTGTCATACTATGTGCACCAATATAATGTCCTTCTTTTACTGCTCGTTTTACATTTTCCTGAAAACCTGTATTTTGTAAATTGCTACCTTGCATAAAAAATGTAGAGGCAACATTTTGCTCTTTTAGTACATCTAAAAATTTCCCAGTCAATTCGCTAGGACCGTCATCAAATGTTAAATAGACAACTTTTCCTACCGGTTTTCCATCAGGTCTTTTTTGTTTTGCTGGTGATGTTTCCTTTTTCTTTTCTTGTTGTTGCGTATTAACTTGTTTCATACTTTCATTAGCTACTCCCTTCGCTGGGATAGAGTGCCATTTTCCAATTAAAAAGAAAGTGAAAAAGGTCGTTGCTAAAACAACTCCTAGAGATATTATTAACTTAGTTAATCGACTTGTTTTTTTCTTACTTTGTGATTCTTTCATTATTTTTCGATCCTTTCCCTATTAATTTTCATATTCATTATTTATAAGGCTGAGCCTTTACTCGACTGAATCATTAATTTCACCCGGTGTTTACAATAAATAGATTAATAGAGATGGATAAAGATAAAATGCAGATAATGTCGAAATCAGTTAAAGAATAGCGTATTGCATCCACTCTTTAGAAAAATATTTGTTTTTAATTTGAAAACTGGATATACACCCAAAATAAAAAATACTACTCTTCCTAATTAAGATTTAGAAAGAATAGTATTTTTCTATTTGCCTATTTTATTACATCGTAAAATAATTAATAATGCCATCCACAATTCCTTTTTGCGATTTTGCTTGGAATTCTTCTGAATTCATTCTTTTTTCATCACTCGCATTAGATGTAAACCCTAATTCTATTAGGATAGCCGGAGAAGAATTTTCTCGTAAGACAAGAAAATCACTGCCATGAACACCTCGATCTCGGCTGTCTATATTTTGATCAAAAATAGCTTCTTGTACGATCTTAGCTAATTTTTTATCTTTCCTTTTATTAGATCCATAATGAGTTGTTATTCCTTTTACATTTGTATCCTCAAAAGCATCATGATGAATGCTAATATAAAGATCCGCCGCATGTTCTTTCACTACTTTGACACGCGCTTGCAATTCTTCCTTTTGTTTTGTTTCTGAAAGTAAACTCGCATCTTTTTCACGCGTCAATATAACTTTTGCATCCGTTCTTTCTTCTAATTCTTTCTTTATATTTTGTGCTACTTTTAAATTAAGCTCTTTTTCAATCGTTCCAAATTTCTTTCCTTTCGTCCCTCTATCTCCTCCACCATGCCCTGGATCAATTACAATTGTTTTTCCTCTTAATCGTAAATCCTCTTGTGATATATTTTTATGCCCCTTAGCATGTATGAAACTAACTCCTGTGCCCATTATTAATATTATAAATAAAAGCAATGTCACTCTTTTTTTCATTTTAACAATCTCCTTATCAGCTTTTCATTCCCTTTCTAATGAAGATATTAATGAATGCTGATAAAGATAAAATGCAGATAATGTCGATTTTGTTTAAAAATGATAAAAACGTGTAGAATGAAAATTCTACACGTTTTTATTTAAGTAGAAGAAAAATAACACTCCATCTTCTGTATTCGAAACACCATATTCCGCACCATGCAGCTCTAATATATTTTTTGAAATAGCAAGGCCCAATCCTGTTCCACCTTTGGAGCGTTGACGAGACGTATCTCCTCGATAAAAACGATCCCATATTTTCTCTAAATGTTCTAGTTCAATATGTGCTCCTTTATTTTCTACACATACTTTTACACGTTCATTCTCTTCTATTGTAGAAATAATAATATTCTCCTGTTCTGGTGTGTAACGAATCGCATTCGTAATAAAGTTAGTAACCACCTGTTCTATTCGATGTGGATTTGCAACTACCTCAATTTTAGAAAGTTGTTTATGCACATGTAATTGCTTAGCTATTATATCCGAGGTTAATTGCTCACATATATAATCAATCATCTCATCAATATGGAAAACATCCATTTCCATTTTATACGTACCAGACTCGAATTTTGCTAACTCCAGCATATCAATAATGAGCATATCCATTTTATCTACTTCTTTTGACATTGCTTTAAAGTAATAATCCTTTTTATTACTAGCAACACCATCCTCCAAAATTGAAATACAGCTCTTCATAATACTTAAAGGTGTTTTTAACTCATGTGAAACACCCGCGATAAATTCTTTACGTGTATTTTCTAATTGCTTTTCTTTCTCTATATCTTGCTGCAATTGATTAATATACGAATGCAAAGCCTTAGAAAGTGTATTAATATTTTGTGATAAAGCACCTATTTCATCCTTTGTAGTAATAGGTATCGTCTCTGAGAAATCTAAACCAGCGATTTTTTTTGTAGTATCATTTATTTGTAATAGTGGTTTGGCGATTTTATTTGAATAATAGAACGATATCAAAACGATTAAAATCAAAACAAAGATAATTAAATATACATAATAATCCTTTATCATTTGCACAGCTTCATCAACTGGTTGCAATGATGTCATAGCAAATATATAATTTACCTTACCATCTGCATCTATTGTTGGTTTGATTAATAGTTTATATTTAATATCATTTTCTTCATAATCCACTATTTCTGTAGAAGTAATATTATTTGGTTTTTGATTTAATATTAAATCAACCTGAAATTGTTTTATTCTATCTATTAACACACGATTTCCATAAATAGAGTTAGTTCCTACAGTACCCTCCGGTAACTGCACGTTCTTAATACTTCCTGCTAAATATAACTGTGAATTTTCTTTTGAAGATGCGACTTTTGGGCCATATAACTTCTCTGACAACTGCTTGTTCTCCAAACCAATATTCTTCTCTTTTATTGTTAACATCGCAGGGACTACTGCATCACCTTCCTGCACTCCATCGATAATAATATGACTCCCCTGTTCTAAACTATCTTTTATCCTTTGTATATCTTCTAAATTAACAAAACTATACAACGGTATCTGAATTAAACGTTCAGAAAAGGTGTTATTTCCGTTAGGATCTAACTGAATTTCTAAAGAAAAATCACTTGCATATTTTATATTCCCTACCCTATCTAGCGTTGTAATCCATGTCGCATTATCTTGGTAGAAATTTTGTTCCAACTCTTGAATCCTTTTCGCGTCATCTCCAGCTTTTATATATGCCTTTTCAAAGGATTGAATATTCGTTTTAATATCATTAACTTTTCGATTCGAATAATATTGCTTAAAAAATATGGTTTGTCCAATAAAAATAGTCACTAAAATAAGTGTGCATAATGCCGTAGTTAATATAAATAACTTTAATACAATTCCTTTTTTCATACCTGTCCCTCAAATTTATAACCAGTTCGCACAACGGTTACAATACAAGTCGCTTTTTGTCCTAATTTATGACGCAAATTACGGATATGACTATTAACAGTACGATCATCCCCAGCGAATTCATAACCCCAAATTTTAGTGATTAGTTGTTCTCTCGAAATCACAATCCCTTGATTTTGCATGAAATACGTTAATATTTCAAATTCTGTATGTGTCATACTTATGTCTTCCCCATCTACAGTTACTGTACGAGAAGGGAAATGTACATGGATACCACTACTAGTTAATGTGTCTTCAGTAGATACATTAATAGTGGAAGAATATCGGCTTTCAATTAATCGTTTTGCCCTTGCCAATAAAATAGGAGGACTATATGGTTTTGTAACATAATCATCCGCTCCCATTTCAAATCCGAGTAAGGTATCATCTTCATCCACCCGAGCCGTTAGCATAATAATAGGTACATTAGATTTCTTCCGAATTCGCCGGCAAACCGCCCAACCATCTAATTCCGGTAACATAATGTCTAGAATAATTAAATGTACCTCATGTTCTTCAAATATAGATAACGCTTCTTTCCCATCAATCGCCTCTAAGACGTTATACCCTTCGTTTAGTAGGTAATCCTTCATGATTTCACGTAAAATATCTTCATCTTCTACAATTAAAATTGTTCTTTGCATATTTCATCTTCCCCACGATTAATTTTATTTTTATAAAGAAATAGTTCATTTTATATTTTAACCAATTAGAAATCTTTCACTATTTCTGTCACTACTAAATGCAACATAGTTATATCAAGATAATAGCATACTGATATAAAGATAAAATGCAGAGATAACTGTAATTCTTCAACAAATAATGAAACTCATCTTGAATCAAAAAATCCATACAAAAACGCCATCCTTTCTGTATATTTCTACAAACAGGATAGCGCTTTTTCATTTTAAAGGTCGCATTCTATGATAAATTATATTAATAAAGTAATATCAACTATACGTAATAATCGATATTTAATCGATATTAGAACTTATTACTTTATATTTATCTTCTTTTGCAACATCTATAATTGCATCAATTTTTTGTTGTTCATTATTCAGCTCATGTCCTTCGATCCAAACTTTATATCCTATTTCTCCCACTACTCCAACTTTAGTTATAACAACATCTAACTGTTTTTCTTTTTGAAAATATTCAATAGCAGTTGCCTTTGCTTTTTCTTGAGTTTTTGGAAATTCTTTGTCACTTAATGGATCTTTCGTTGTTAATGTAATGTAAGAGACAAAACCAATAATAATTAAAGTTATGGTAGAAAGTCCAACTAAAACTATTTTTTTCATTCTTCTTCATCCTTGTCTATCTTTTTTTAAAGATTAACATAACATTTATCGTTTTTCAATAAAAAAATATTGTATTTTACTGTTTTTTTATTGAAAATCTCTATAACTTAGACAAATATAAAAAGCATTCCTCTCACTATCCTGATCTTTATCTCAACTAATCTATTAAATAATGTAGATTTATAAAAGAGTTTGATCATTATTAAAGAAATACAAAAATAAAAACCCCAATTTCTCTATATTAAAATCGAGAAATCGGGGTTTAGTCACTTAAAAATATTTTTTATTTAAAACCAGTAACTAATTAATAGTCCTGCTGATAATAAGAAGCCAAAAATCGTATTTGTCATCGCTGTTGATTTCATTGCGATGCGCATATACCCGGGATCCTTTGCTCCTTTTTGGAAGCTTTGAATAGCAGAGATTGGCTTTTTCAAACCTAGGAACATAACTAATGCCCAAGGGCTTATATAACCCATCAACACAATTACGGCAATCCATAAATAAGCAATTAAAAAGGCTACAGCTAGTGTTACCACTGCTTTTTCTCTCCCAAGGAGGATTACCAACGTCTTTCTTCCACCTTTAATATCTTCTTCGATATCTCGGATGTTATTCGACATGTTAATTGCACCTACTAAAATTCCAATTGGAATGGAAATCAATATACTTTCAATCGTTATAGTATTCGTTTGAATAAAGAAAGCAATGAGTACAAAACATGTCCCCATTAACAATCCAGAAACTAATTCTCCAAATGGAGTGTACGCAATTGGTAATGGACCACCTGTATATAAATAGCCAACCGCCATCCCAATTAAACCAATGACAACTAACCACCAGCTGCTATTCATACAAATATAAATGCCAATAAATGCTGCTACCACATACAATAAAAGCGCAACTGCTAATACATTTTTTGGCTTCAATCCATGACGGACAATTCCACCACCGATGCCAACAGAATCAGCGGTATCTAATCCACGTTTGAAATCATAGTACTCGTTAAATAAATTCGTTGCTATTTGCAACGCTAAACATGCAACCATCATCGCAATAAATAATAGCCAATGAATTTCGGCAACATAAAGTGATGACACTGTCCCTAAAATTACAGGAGAAAACGTCGCCGTTAATGTATGTGGGCGCGTCATCTTCCATATTAATTTAGCGGAACTAATTTCTTTTTCATTCCCCATAACTCTGTTCAATCTCCCTACATTTTAAGTATAAATTACTAGCAGTATCTTTCTATCTATTTCTTGATTCACATCCATTAATTATATCAAATAAATGATACCCCTCCTAACAAATCTAATAATAGTAAAGTGAAAAATTAAAAGTTGAATTACTATTAAGCTAACAAAACTAAATTTCTTTAAATGTGGTACCGTCACCTGCCCATCAACTTAAGAAAACAGATCCACCTTAAACGAAAAAACGAGCTTTTTTATTGCAAGTTAGGGCAAAACCTCATTCTGGAGGTAGCTCTATTTTCTTAGCTTGATAGCGATGTGATGTAAAATTAAGATTGTTCAAGTCGGAGCAAGGCACTCTATGATTGATTTCATTTTATAAGAAATCCACTGCAGAAAAAGAAAAATTTTATTTAGGAACTAATACCTCACATCCAAAAACAAGTGATACATGTACTAATTCTTATTTAATTTCATTTTTTATTAAGGCAGATTAAAAATGAATTAAAGGTGTGTGAAAAAATGGAGGAATTAAATCAAGTTTTAAACACTTCTGAAAAAATTCAGATAGATAATGAAAGTACATCAGATGTAGAACAATTATTAGACTGTTCTACTCCTTGTCAAAACGTCATAAATACTTCTGGGACAATTAGATTAACGGCCGGTACGAGTAATCCTTCATCAATTATTTTTCCAGAGCCATTACATGTTGGTGATACTTTCCCTGTAATTACAGATCCATTTTATTTAAAACTTAATGTTGCTCAATGTGATGCTCAAGCATCTGTAACTACTCCTTGTGGTGTTATAGAATGTAATGTTTCTGTATCTCAAATTACTGCAGTTGGAAATTTACCATTCTATTTTGGATTTCCAGCTCAATTTTTTCCATGTACAGGTCCAAGAACAGGATTTAGTGCATATTTAAATGATGTTGTACAAATAAACAATGTTCTTTGCTATAACTGTGATGGATCTTTACCTCTATTATGTGTAAATGGACTTTCACAAGTAAATGGTACAGCAACTTTAGTAAGCATTCGTCGAGATAGTTCTTATATATATTTTGATTTTAATGTGGAGATTGTCTTACCTGGTTGCTAAAAAATAAAAAGCACTTATCTTTTTTTGAAGTGACCCCCAAAATCGGAACACATATCAAAATACCTAAACCACCTGTTCCCTATATTCTTTAGGGGATAGGGAACAGGTGGTTTGATTTTTCTTGAATTCGCACACAATTGTAGTATTTTTAATTCCAAGTGTCTCTATAATGGTACGATTTGAATACCCATTCTTTTTCATTTGAATCACTTTCCACTTTATTTCTTCAGAGTAATGAACTGTTGTCTTCAAACGAAAAACACCTCCTGAATTCGCATACTTAATATGCAAATTCAGGAGGTGTTTTTTCATGTACCACTATTCGGATTCACTTCACTACAGCAAGCACCCTATTATTACGCCAATAAAAAAGAATTCAAATTACTTCCAAACAACACCTCGCCTCTCGTATTCCATTCTATATTCAACAGCAGCTGCAATTTTTGGACTTGCAAACCTTTCCGTGATCCAAAGACCTAAATCAATTCCTGAAGTAACTCCTCTTGCAGTAATAATATCGCCTTGATCCACAATTCTGTAATGAAGAAGTTCTGCTCCATATTGACTAATTTCATTTTGCGCCAAATGATGCATTGTTGCCTTTTTATCATTCAATATACCGGATACAGCTAGTAACATACCTCCTGTACAAACTCCAGCAACAATTGTTCCTTCATCGTGCATCTCTCTAATCATTTTGGTCAAATTACCAAGCTCTGCTTGCTTTCGTGCCCCATGTTCAGCTTTATGATTCCAGCCACCACCAGGTACAATTAACAAATCTGGACGATTATCCATTCGTAAAAAATCATGTAATTTAACCGTAACTCCAAACGAAGTAGTAACCTCTTGTTTTGGTTCACTAGAAACTAATTCAACCGTAAACGGAGCCCCTTCTTCTATCGCTCTTTTCAATACCTCAAAAGGTGCAAAGGAGACAAGCTCTCCAAAACCGTCAAACACTACAATTTGTATTTTCATTTTTAGAACACCTCATATGCTTTGTTTTATAAATCCCAAAAGAGAAGAAATGTTATCTACAAATTAAAACAATGAAGACAACCTTTCTCCCCTTACTCTATAAACTTTCAAATGTTCCTCTAATTCTCTCCCGTCACCTAATAGACTCATCGTCTTTTTAACGAAGTTCCAATTTAAACTACCGGATAACCATAGCAACGAAGAAAGTCTTTTATAATCATTTGAAGTTAAAATGTTATTAGCTTTATACCCTTCTAAAAATGCTCTAGCAACTTCCGGACATACTTTATGCGACTGTATTCCTTTCGTTCGAGAGTACCATTTTATTAAAAAGGCTAACCCTTCAATACGGTCAACATAACTAATAGATTCAAAATCTACAATTCCTTTTACCTGTTGACTTGAGCCCCATAAAACATTCAAAGGATTTAAGTCTGTTTGTACAATAAACTCTAATTCACTCGTATATGCGCAGTCTATATGATATTTAGCAAGATCTATATACTCCCGCAATTCCTTACATGCGCTTGTCTTGCTTTCTAACATATTAATAAACTCAACATACCCATCCAAATGAGATTTCTTCTGAAAAATCGCGCTTTGAAATGCACTAGAAATATCATGAACCTTTCTTGCTTCCTTTCCAAATGCTTCTGCGATAGCTTCCGTACAGAGTGTAATATGTTCTCCTTCAATCCAATTAGACAATATAAATCGGTATTGTTCATCATTCCAAGCGACTAATGTAAATGACTCCCCTGACCTATTTTTATTAATTTGCATAAAAAGGACTCCATGCTCGCGTAAATAATACGTAAAACGTACTTGCTCTATCAGTTGTTCGTTTGATAACGCCCCAAAAGCTGGATTGATTGTTCGCTTGCTATTGATAAACCGTGCGGAATATCGCTTTCCATTCACCATAATTTTATAGTGTAAATCTGTATTCCAACTATTTTTATGTAGCTCTTCTTCCACTGCTAGTGAATGAATTTCTTTAAAATAATTTATTAATACGTCTTTTATTATGTGTTTCACCCTTTTTTCCTTTCATGTGAAAAAATTTTTATTACACGCTATTTTTGATGATTACTATCTCGATTACTCTAAAAACCAAAATTTTATTCATTGTTAATTACCAATAGTGTTTTTTTCTATATATAAATTTAATAGAGACAGACTACCATTCTAACTATATCATTCTTACATAATATTCTGCATTCGTTGAGATAGTTGTTGTAAACCAATGCAGTAGTGACTATGTATAGAAAAAGAGCCAATCCCCTATACAATAGAAAATTGGCTCTTTCCTTTATTTACTCCCCTGTTTCAGAAAATCGTTTTATACGTTCCCCAATTTCATCGCGAACACGTTGAAATTCAGACCATTCTTTTCCTGCCGGGTCATCAAATCCCCAGTGAACACGATTCACATGTGAAGGAGTAGATGGACACACAGCATCTGCATGACTACAAAGCGTAACGACTAAATCAGCGTTATTTAAAATATTTGAATCAATCATATCCGATGTTTGATTCGTTATATCGATATTTACTTCTTTCATCGCTTTAATAGCATTTGGATTTACTCCGTGTGCTTCGATTCCTGCAGAATATACATTCCACTTATCGCCTAAATATTGTTTGCCCCATGCTTCTGCCATTTGGCTTCGGCATGAATTTCCTGTGCATAAGAAATAGATTGTCTTTTTGTTTTTCATGTTGTTTTCCGCCTTTATTTTTAAATTATACTGGTTGATCATTAAAATATTTACGCTTAAACCAAAAAGCAACGTTTACAAGTGCAATCATTACAGGTACTTCAACTAACGGCCCGATAACAGCTGCAAATGCTGCGCCTGAATGAATACCAAACACACCAACTGCTACAGCAATTGCTAACTCAAAATTATTACTACCTGCTGTAAATGCTAACGTTGTAGTCACCGGATAGTTTGCACCAATTTTTCTTCCCATAAAGAAAGAAACAAAAAACATCACAATAAAATAGATTAATAACGGAATTGCTATTCTTACTACATCTAGTGGTACGCTAACAATCATTTCCCCTTTTAAAGAGAACATAACGACGATTGTAAATAATAATGCAAGTAATGTAAGTGGACTAATCTTAGGTATAAACACCTTTTCATACCATTGTCTTCCTTTTAACTTAACGAGTACAAAGCGTGTCAACATACCTGCTATAAAAGGAATTCCCAAATAGATAAATACTGATTTCGCTACTTCTACCATTGTAATATCGACAATAGCCCCTTCAATTCCTAACCATTCTGGAATGACTGTTACAAACACGTATGCATAAACGGAGAAGAATAACATTTGGAATACCGAGTTAAAAGCCACTAAACCTGCCGCATACTCTTTATCCCCATCTGCAAGATCGTTCCAAACAATTACCATTGCAATACAACGTGCTAAACCAATCATAATGAGCCCGACCATGTATTCTGGCTTATCTGGAAGAAAAATAATTGCTAAAACAAACATAAGTACAGGACCAATAATCCAGTTTTGCACTAAAGATAAAACCAATACTTTTACATCTTTAAATACCCGGCCCATTTCCTCGTAACGAACTTTCGCCAACGGTGGATACATCATGACAATTAAACCGACAGCGAGCGGGATGGACGTCGTTCCAACTTGTAATGTATTTAGTCCATCTACTACACTAGGAAACACAAACCCTAAACCAATCCCAACAGCCATAGCTAGAAAAATCCATAGTGTTAAATATCGATCTAGAAAAGATAAACGTTTCATTTTATTTTCCATCTCCTATTAACAACAAGAATTTTTTTCTACTACGTTAGAAGTCGTGCAACAAGATGACTCTTCAATTTTATGAACATCACTCTGTGCTTTTGTATAAAAGAATTCCCACTCGTTCCCATCAGGATCTGTTACCCAAAACTTATCTTGGATTGCATAGCAACAAGTCGTATCCATCTCATCACGCGCAAAGAAACCTTCTTTTTCTAATCTTTCTTTATGTAATGTAATTTCTTCAGCAGTATCCACTTGGAAACCGAAATGATTTACCTGATTTCCCTTCACTTCATCTCGTACGTTCAGCGTGAAATTAAGTCCTGGCATCTCTAATAAAAATTTTGCATAATCTACTTTCACCTTAACTGGTGACACACCAAATACCTTTTCGTAGAATTCGATAGACTCCTCTAAATCCGTAACATTTATACCAACGTGAACATATCTCATAGCTTACTCCTCCTCTTTATATGTTATTAATCAATTTTTTTTGATTAATAGTATAAAATTTTAACAACAGCTACCTTTTCCTGTTTTTCTAAAAATACAGCACAATTCTTCTGATAATAAATTATTTACTTCCGCATCATTTAAATCATAATAACTCCACGTGCCTTTTGTTTCTTTTACAATTAAACCTGCATCTAATAAAATCTTTAAATGATATGACAACTTAGATTGCGTCATTTCAAAAATCTCTGTTAAATCACATACACACGTCTGGCCTCGCTGACAAAGCTCATACATAATCTCTAAACGCTTTTGATCCGCCAACGCTTTAAACTTTTTTTCATAGAGCTGAAAATCTTGTACCACCGTAGTTCACTTCCCTTCATCAAATTTTTTTGATATTTATAGTATATACGCTGATTAATTTATTACGCAACTAATTAATCAAATTTTTTTGATTTATAAAAACTTCCTCACATCATATCTTTGCTACAACTAAAAAGGACCATAGCCTTTTCAAAAATAAAAAACTATGGTTCTTTTTACAACTTGATAGTTACAATATTTCCGAGGAATGGAGTCTCTATAACTGTTTTAAATTTTAATTTGACCATTATAGAGTAGTGCCCCATCACCATCAAGCTAAGAAAAACAAATACCCCCAAATGAAAAAAATCGATATAACTCTTCGGCAAATAAAGATAACTCTTGTTTTTGGTGCATATTCATAAAAAGCACGTCACCCTTTCTCATTAACATAAGAGAATAGTAATGTGCTTTTAATTTCAAAAATAGTCTAAATCCTTAAGTTGATGGTTGTGGGGCGGGACCCCAATAAGAACGGTATCTAAGGTTGTATGAGAGGTGTTAGTTCCATTCCAAAGGCCTCAACCGACGATTAACTCAAGTACTGATTTCGGATGACCCCCATGTGATGAAGTTCGTGTCCTGCGATGCCGTACGCGAGGGCGCGCACCGTAATGCTTAGGTTGTTGGCTGTGCCCTTTCGGGTCCACGCCTCCGCCGGTAGCCCGCGCAGCAATGTGATCGTTGATTGCCGTACGGCCCGGTAGTCTTCGGCCAATTGCTCGGTTGTCCAGCTTCCGAAAGGAGGCATGAACAATTCCTGATCGAAACCAGTCAGAGACGTCTGGTCCCCTCTTGCGAACCGAAGCAGGCGGTAGGTCATGACGCGTTCCGCGTCTGCAATGTGGCCCACGACTTCTTTCAGCGTCCATTTTCCTTCCGCATACCGATACGCGTACTGACTTTCGGTCAACGATGCCAGGAGCTCGATCATTTGCTTTTCCTGGGCGAGCAGAATGTCGATGATATTACCGTCCGGCACCAAACGGATATATTCGCCGGAGTCCCCGGCGTATTCTTCTTCTGACGGTCTTTGATTCATGCGTAGTCACCTCTTATATGTAGATATAGAAAATTATAGCACTCGTCTATGTCTAATAAATTCTCGAAATGATAGAACTTTCCTTCTAATAATTGAGGATAAGCAACTATTTAGTTTGTCGGTCGCCACACTATCCTGACTCGTTAGCACAATAAGCAATGCTAATCAATAATGCATAAAAATTACCTATTATACAATATTTCGAAGTTATTAATATATAAAGGTAACACCTTCTTTTTTAATTTAAAGATGGATTTTCAATTATATTTTGAAATGAATCGGAGTAAAACACACTAGTCTAACTACTTTTTTATAAACATCGTAACATTATTCCCCCCCCATATTACCATCAACTTGAGAAATGTATTCTTCTCAAAAATGAAAATCGACCTAAGATCCTATGGACAACTATGAAAGGATGAAATTTTCGTTTTGGGGATATTTCAGAAGTATAGCTTGATAGGTATGGGGTGGGACCCCTAACAGTACGATTTTATTTCAAAGACACAACGATCTTACTACACACTGTTTATCCCACACACTCATCTGCTAGTATTACTATTTTTTATTACTAATGTTGCCGTTTCACTCGGATGGCTAAGAGGAAAATGATGGCCATATGGAACAAAATCAACCTTACCAAGATGCGATGGAGCAGAATAGCCTCTGTCATAATCCCCCCAAATAATGTGAAGATTATACTTTGTTACTTCATTGAAATCACCTTGATCGTTTTTCAGTAGTAAACTGTTAAGCTGAACCGTAGTATTTAAAATTCTAGGAGAAGTAAAACTGTTACTTATTTTTTCGATATAATGTTCAGGGATGCTCTCCATACTTTCAAACAAACCATTACTTAATAAATAACGCTCTATCAAATTAGTAGTTGCCAATTTTAATGCCCATTTGTTCATAAATTGGGGAACATTTAGCGATTTAGCATTTTTTTTAGCAACAGGTGGCTGAAGTAAAGTGATTGAATACTTCTTATCTATGTACTCTTGTACCAATGCTTCCAGAAGAATAAACGCACCGAATGAATGGCCAATTAGATGTGCACCATTAGTAGCTTTCTCCAATAACTTTTTCACTACATTCAAATAGATATCTAGAAGATTTTTCTCTTGTTTAAAAGGAGAACGTCCCAAACCTGGAAGATCCAAGATCCATACAGGTTGACCAGTTTTTTCATGAAGCTCTTGTGCTAAAGGAAATAAATCCTCTCCATCACTCAATAAACCATGTAATAAAATAAACGGTTTACCCTCTCCTTGTAATTGGTAAAGGGTAGTGTTATCGCATAATGTTCGTTTAAATAAATGATTATGCTGGCCATTTTGATGCATCATTCGATAATCCAAATCAGCTACTACGGCAGGGAAAAATTTCATTACACTCGTCTTCTTAAACCAATCTCCTCCCATAATTTTTTTCGCTGAAACATTTGAAAATTTTCGTTTTGTAATAAAATTCAGTCCATCCGAAGGGATTTTTGTTATTTTACTTACTCCACTATTCATAATTGCTTTCATAAGTGGCATTGGGACAGAGATTTTTGGTGCCCTCATATTCATACTTTCCGACATAATACTTAATAATTCAGCAATGTTCTGATCGTGCTGTTTGTCTTCAACAAGTGTATATGTTTGAATAGTCGGTTGCTCCAATCTGAAAACCTGCACAATAAACTTCGCAAGCTCATCGTTTGCAATAAGTGGTAACCTATATCCCTTACCTCCAGGAATCACTGGCATGAGCCCTCTTCGCATACTCATCACAAGCAAACCTAATCCTGCTATCTGCTCTGTACTCCCTGTTTTACTACTACCGACTACAGTTGGCGGATTAATTACAGAAAGCGGATAACCTACTGCTGATGCCTGGTGACGGATATAAAGATCTGCTAAAAATTTTGTTCTCTCATATGGATTTTTCATTTTCAAATAATTGTGTCCTTCTTTAAACACATCAATTGCAATCTTGCTATTTTTATCATCAAAGGGACTCATATAACCTACAACATGAATAAATTGTTGCAAGCCCTTCAATTGATGAATACTTTTAGCTAATTCACTAATATGTTTGGCGCCATTTAAAAATACGGAAGCTGCCTCTTTACTTGTCACTTGAATATCCATGGGGCCTCCTGCGTGAATAATCACATCCGTTTTCAATATCCTCTCCTTATCTTCAGCACTTAGACCTAAATCTATTTCCGTCAAATCACCTTCAATAAAGTGCATAACTGCCTTTTTTAAGATGCCTCTTTCTTGAAAAATGCGTTTTGCTTTACTTTTCGACCTCACTAAAAGAAGAATTTTAACATCCTCTTTAGCTAATTCTTTCACTAATTGCTTTCCAATAAAGCCTGTTCCACCAATTAAAAATACTGTTCTCATATAAAATCCCCTTTTTAGTACTATTTAGTACTAATTTGATGTAAAAAAAAAGCTTCTTTTATCGAAGCAAGTTAAATAAATGATCTGCTGTTTTCGTGATTACAGTTGCATCCTTCAATGTTTCTGAAATAAATAACGCTCCTTCAAGATTTGTAATAAAAAGTGATGCAACCTCATCAATATTAATCGTATTTCTGAATTCTCCATTCTCTACCCCTTGTTTAAGTAATAGAGAAACTTTCTTTTGTAATTCTGTAAAAAAAAGACCTATTTTTTCTTTTATTTGCGTGGCCTGTGTAGGACTTTGAATATAAAGAGTAATAAATGGACAGCTCCCCTTATACTCTCTCGACTGAACTCCTTGTGATAATTGCTTTAAAAACAGTTGGATACGATCTTCAACTAAAAATTGGTTCTGAGAAAGTACGTCATCAATTGCAGATTGATACATTCCAATCCAATAATCAACGACCCCTTCTAATAATACTTCCTTATTAGAAAAGTGATAATACACATTAGACTTTGAAACTTTGCTTACACGTACTAATTCATCCATACTTGTATAAGCAAACCCTTTTTCTAAAAATAATGTTGCAGCTACTTCAATCACACGTTTTTGATTCATTAATTTTACCTTTGTCATAACTAGAACTATATAGTACTAATTTAAATGTTGCAAGGATTTATGTTAATTTGGAAAAAAGTTTGATTAAAAAAGTTCCACTAACATTGATTTTACTGCAAAAAAATCTTATTTTGAATAAAATGGAACTGAACCCCGAAATTGTTAATTCACTATCGTCTAATAGGGGTCACCATACATACCCATCAACTTAAGAAAAAGAAATGCCCTCAAAACGAAAAAATGAGCGGCTTCTCAAAATAGCTGTCTGTAGAGAAAGAAAATTTTAATTTAGGGGGAGATGAAAATATTAGCTTGATGGGTATGAAGTAGTGCCCCTATAAACAAAATCCTCCAGAAACATCTAAAATTTGCCCTGTTACCCAGCGGCTATCAGAAGAAGCAAGGAATGCTACTACATCTGCAATATCTTCAACTTGCCCTATTCGTCCGAACACAGATGAATTCGTAGCAAAATTTCGTATTTCCGGATTATCTAGCAATTTCGCATTTATATCTGTCTTCGTATATCCAGGCATAATTGTATTCACTGTTATACCTCTTTCTCCAAGATGTTTAGCTAGAGGAAGTGTCATCGTATTTAGTGCACCTTTACTTAAACCGTATGCAATGGACCCTGCAAAACCAAGTCTTACTTCAGCTGATGAAATGTTAATAACTCGCCCCTCCGCTCGTAATAACGGTAATGTTTGCTGAATTAAGAAGAACGGTGCTTTAATATTTACAGACATAATTTCATCAAAAACTTCTTCTGTCGTATTTTCAATTGTTCCTTGTGTACCTATCCCTGCATTGTTTACTAAAATATCAATCTCTGATGTACCAACTCTTATTTGTAATTCATTCTTCAATTGTTCTACTATCTTTTTGACACCATCAATTGAATTGAAATCCGCTTCAATTAAGAATGCCTTTCCTCCATTTGATTCAATCTCACTAATTGTTTCATCTGCAGCTGCTTTATTTCGGCCATAGTGAATTGCAACTAATGCACCGTCGTTTGCCAATCTCATCGCAATCGCACGACCAATACCGCGACTCGCCCCTGTTACTAACGCTACTTTCCCATCAAGATTCTTCATTTTTTCCACCCTTCCTAAATTTTCGTTTGATAAAGTGAAACTTTAATCAGTGGGGGTTTTCTTCATCCCCCACTGATTATCAGCCCTCACCAATCGGGCTTTTACGGGCAGTTAATCTCTCACCTAACCACTTTGCTCCAGCTGAATTTTGAGGTGGGAGTTTTACTGCCCGCAAATAGCGGGATAAATCCTATACTTATATTTTTAAGCAAATACTAATAATTTTAAATATAGATTTATAGGTAATTTAGTTCCTTCACTTATGATATTATAGTTATAATTTACGATTTACTTTAGAAAATAAAAAGGGGGGCTATCCAATGCAAAACGCAGTAAAACTAGATGAAATTGACCATAAAATTATGAACTTGTTGTATGAAAATGCGAGAATTTCTGTTTCAGAAATAGGACGTATTATATCCATGACGCAGCCTGCTGTAAAAGAACGCATTAACAAGCTTGAAGATCAAGGGGTTATAGCTGCTTACCGAACGAAATTTGAGCCTTCCAAAATTAATAAAAACATCCAAGCATTCATTATGTTCAAAACGAGTCAATGCTCTGATTTTATCCAATATTGTAATGCCGCTCCTGAAGTAACAGATTTATATCGAATTAGCGGGGAATTTAATTATATGATGAAAGTCATGAGCGATTCGATGGATTCTCTCGCTGCATTTTTAGACTCTTTAATGCAATTTGGATTATCATCTCCTTTAATTGTTTTAAAGAGTGAATTTGAAGAGAAATTGTCGTTCTGATAAAAGGATACGTATTAACCTCCGCTAACATTAAAAGTTGCTTCTTTGTGAGAGAAATCAAAAAAACAAATGATATAATCTATTTAAAATCAAATGATCAAACACAATTGTTATAGATGGTTAGGAGAAAATTAATGAACGAAAAAATAGGCTATGTTTGTAAATTTTGCGGAGTATTTCACGATGAACTCCCTATATGTTATGGGAATGAGGCTCCCGATTATTTTTACTATATCCCTGAAGAAGAGCTAGAGAGTCGAGTTGAAATGGATGAAGATCTATGTGTAATTGATGATGAATATTTCTTTATGAAAGGTTGTATTGAAATTCCAGTTTTAGATGGAGAGGGACCTTTTATATGGGATGTATGGGTATCTTTAAGTGAAACAAACTTCCAAAAGACGCTTGATTACTGGGAAACGAAAGGAAGAGAAAACGAATTAGAGCCAATGTTTGGTTGGTTATCTACCCAACTTCCTTGTTATCCAGATACAGTAAGTTTAAAAACAATGGTTCATACTAGAGAAATCGGTTACAAACCTTATATTCAACTCGAACTAACAGACCATCCATTATCTATTGAACAAAAAGATGGTATTAAACTAGATCGCATCCAAGAAATTGCTGAAGAAATTTGTTATCAAAATAACGAAGAAATAAATGATTAGTAAATAAAAAAGAACATTGAAAAATCAATGTTCTTTTTTATTGCATTTTCACTTATTAATCAGATTTCTCTTCGAAAAGAGAACACTCAACTGTATTTTAACCACCTACCCCTGATTCCTCTGCTCCTCCCTAAACTCCTCCTTCACCTTTTCTAACAAACCTTCTTCTGTAATTAATCGATACGCCGTATTTGCTAGTGCTTTTGCGGATGTAATTAGCGCTTTATCTCCTAATTCTGAACGTGCCGCTTCTCTAAATTCATTCGTATGTGCAATTAAGTCATCTGGACCGATTTTAATGTACGGATGAATTGTCGGTACGACTTGGCTTACATTTCCTGCATCTGTTGAGCCAATTCCTACTCTTTCTTTACGGTTTACATCTTCACCTAGTAGTTCTAACTCTTCCGCTACAACGTCATTAAATGTTTTTGTTACGAGTAGTTCATCGATTTCATTTTGGAATTGATGAATTTTTACTTTTGTACCTGTTGCTAACGCTGCTCCTTGTGCGATGTTTCTTACTTTCTCTGTTACTTCCGCACATCTTTTTCTCGTTGCTGCGCGGATGAAGAACCTTGCTGCGGCGTAGTCAGGAATAATATTAGGTGCTTTCCCGCCCTCAGTAATAACACCATGAATTCTCACATCTGATGGGAGTTGTTGGCGAAGTGCATTAATACTGTTATACAGCTGGATAATCGCATCTAATGCGTTAATTCCTTCTTCTGGTGAGGCCGCTGCGTGAGCTGTTTTTCCGTAAAAATGAAAATCTAGTGGATCAACTGCTAGTGACGGACTCGTTGGAGCTGTTTTTCCGCTCGGATGAATCATAAGCGCCGCATCAATGTTTTTAAATAAGCCAGCTTTCACATAACTCGATTTTGCGCTACCATTTGGCCCGCCCTCTTCTGCTGGTGTTCCGAACACGACAACTTCTCCGCCGATTTCCTCAAGCGTTTCTGATAACGCGATCGCTGCTGCAACGCTAATTGTTCCGATTAAATTGTGACCACACGCATGACCGAGTCCTGGTAAAGCATCATACTCAGCTAAAAATGCGATAACTGGTCCTTGTTTCCCGGAACTTTTTCGCGCGATAAATCCTGTTTCATGACCAGCTATATTGTGCTGCAACTGAAATCCTGCGCTTCCTAACAACAAACTTAACGTTCTTGATGCGTAAAACTCTTGGTTACCAATCTCCGGATTCGCATGAATATTATGACTTGTTTCTATGTACTTTTCCTTATTTCTTTCTATACTCTCTTCAATTGTTTTTCTTTGTGACGTTACTCCTGTCGCTCCCATTTTTCTTCCTCCTTTTATTTTCACGTAAAAAAGCCTCTTTCTAAAAGATAGAAAGAGGCTTCTGTATATACAGTCAAAATGAGCTTCTTTCTTATCTTTCAAGTTACCTTGCTGGAATTGGCACAGTATTCATAAAGAATCCGCTGCCGAGGTGTCATAGGGCCAGTCCCTCTACCTCTCGTGATAAGAATTTTCATAAAATTATATTAAATTATTTTCATTCTAAGTTCATTCCAGACAAAAGTCAAGGAATTCCTATATGAATTTACCGAATATCTAAAAACCCTTTTAATACGCCAATTGTTTCAGGTGCTTGTAATCTTGCACATATGTACGGAAATTCCATACTACCTTCAAACATCATTTGAGATGTAAGAGGTGCTCCTGCCCAAAAGATTTCATCATCGATTACGATAAACGGGAATGCTTTATTTTGTCTTTGTAACTTTACATTTTTTAACGGAACTGGTCCATCACTATACACTGTTATTTGCGCATTTGTACGCATTAACGCTTGCCAGACTCGCTTATCCACTTGCTTTGTACTTGGAAGTGAAATAATAATTTTTCGTTTTGCGGCTAAAATATCTTTCAATAACCCTTTCGGCTCTTCAAGATTCATTTCCATAAACCAGCGTAAACGTTTCGAAATTTTCCGCTCCCACAATTGTCTTGATGTCGTGCGATCATATACATCTCCGTGACGTTCTATATGAGCTGTTAATTGTGATAACGCTTGTTTTCTCGAAAGATTTTTACGCATGTAGTGGCAATCTGATAATTGAATGAACTTCCCTCTCGCTCTCGTAACTGCAACGTTGACGAGGCGATGATTTTTATGGTCAAAGAATAACACGCCAGGTCGTTCTTGCGGATAACTATCTACCGTATCAAAAATCATCATATCTCTTTCAGACCCTTGAAACTTATGAACTGTCGCCGCTAAAACTGGTATGTTTTGATATTTCGTTTTCTGCAACATTTCTCTAATGCACGTTGATAAAAAGCGGGACTGTGCCCTGTAAGGCGTAACTACACCGATAGATTGAACACCGTCTAACAATCCAATTAACATCATTTGCATCGCTACTAAACCAGACATAATATTAAAACGAGAACCGGAAGCAGCGTCTTTTAAAGAAAAGGCTCCCATTAAGCTCGTATCAAATAAAACACTCGCCTCATTTGCGAACGGTTGCAGTTTCGCAAGTTCTTTACGCTCTGAAACAGATGGATGATCGTACACTCTATTTTTATAAATAAATGAATTCGTAAACTTCGATATATCCGTATGCATACGTCTTTGCTCCTGCAGCATAAAAAGGTTCGGATGTGCTTCTGATTTATTTACAGAATCAACAATCCCTGCATGATAAAACATATCTTCACCGAGCCATTTTCGAACGAGTTCATGGTTCGCCATCGCAATCGGAGGTAACTGTAAAAAGTCACCACAAACGACAATACGTTTCCCAAGTGAAGCAGCTAATGCGATTTGCGGAACATAAGCCATACTTACTTCATCTACGACAACTAAATCAAATGTACGCTCATAAATAAGTGAATCAATTGCACATTTCGATAAAGTCGCACCGATTACTTTCGCATTTTCAATGTATTCTTTTTCTACTTCTTTAATTTTCGCTTTTTGCTTTCGAAGATCACTTTCAATCTCTTGTATACGCTTCTTATCAGCAGAAGTCGCTTTATATGATAAAATCTTTTCACGAAGATCTTGTCGTGTCTCTTCTAAATAGAGTCTTTCTTCTCCCCAAGATCCATTCGTCGTTTCAACTAACTTCGATGCAAGTAACGTTTCATGATTTCGTATATGTTCATGTTGACTATAACCGTAACGAACAATTTCGCCAGGCGTCCATTTCTTTTTCTTCTCAATTTGCTTCGTTACCTCGCTCATTAATACGTCTACTGCCGCATTACTATGAGCTAACACAAGTACCGATTTTCCTTTTTGATAATGAGCCGAAATAATACGTGATAAATTGTACGACTTCCCTGTTCCCGGTGGTCCCCACACGTACGTTGTTGGATTGTAAAAAGAACGATACGCCAATTCATTTTTCGTATTTTTCATCTTTTCAAGATGTTTCGGACTGCTCGTCCCATCAACAAGACGCTTTATACGATTACGTTTTAGCTTATCTTTATGTGCCTCTTTCAATCGCTCTTGTAGTTGTTCTAACAATTGCCACGGTTCACTGTATAAAACCGCTTCTCGTATTTCACCTTGTATATAATCATTTAATTTCAGTTCTATTTCTAATCCATGTACAGATAATACTTCCCCCGTCGCTTCCTCACCATCGAACTCAATTCGAATTGGTGAACCTTCAGGTAAGCTTACTTCCGAAATAAGCTGAAATACGTATACTGTACTTTCATAATCTGTATATAAAAAACGACCGTTCATGATAGAAATTTTACTACCACCTATCGTTTTCCAATGTTTAATTTCATACGCTAATGCATAATGCCACTCTTTCATCGTTGCCGATAATGAAGGAGTTTGAGTAGTTGTATTCATCGTATAATCTCCTTCCTTCTCCCCAAACATACTTTCTCACTATACCATATAACACGCTAAAATTTGTAAGGTTTTTATCTTGCTTATTTTCTTAATTTTCAATAATATATTGTATATAATTTTCAGAAAGAAGGAATCTACATGCCAGTTAGAAGAATAGAACACGTTGGACTTATGGTTGCAAACTTAGAAACATCTATTTCATTTTATGAAGAAGTAGTCGGCTTACAGCTCATTAAACGTATGGGGCACCCGAATCCAGACTTAAAACTCGCTTTTTTAGGTGTAGAAGAATCGAAGGAAACGATACTCGAACTCATTGAAGGCTACAACTCTTCTCTTCCGGCAGAAGGAAAAGTACACCACATTTGCTTTAAAGTGGATTCATTAGAGGATGAAATCGAAAGACTAAAGAAACACAAAGTAACCTTTCTACTAGGAGAAGAAATTGAAACATTACCAGATGGAACACGTTACATATTCTTCGCTGGCCCTGACGGAGAGTGGATTGAGTTTTTTGAGACGGAGAGATAAAGTGAAACTTTAATCAGGTGGGTGTCCATTCCTCCTTTTTTATCCCACACCAATCGGGCTTTTGTGGGATAAAAAAGAGCCGGAATTTGGTCTTATCCCTGTCAAGTAGACAGTATTAAAAACCCCTTCAACCTGAAGACTCACCTAGATTAAAAAACAATCATTTTGTTAGGAGTAAGGAATGATAAATACAATCTATATTATTGTTTTTTAGATACTTATACTATTCCCAATCCTGTATGTAATCATGATAAAGCATTGGAATATAAAAGTAGTTGCCGTATTTATTGGAAGGATTCTATTAAGTATCGTCTTTTTCTTAAATGGAATGTATGTAGGACTGCAACGAAATTGGGCAGAGCCCCCTATGAAACAGAATGGGATTTCTTTATAAAGTCTTTATTAAATGGAAAAACTGATGCACTTATACACTTGTTACTTCTAATTATTATCGTTACTTTCGGCTTAATAATTATATTTTTTCATAGAAATAAAAAGAAATAGGGTGTTTTCCCTATTTCTTTCTTTACTGGGGTACCGCCCATAACCATCAAGCTAAGAAAAGCGAATACCCCAAAACGAAAAAAATGACCTGAATTCTCATAAATAACTGTTGTAGTGATATAAAATTTTCGTTTTAGGGATACTTCAAAATATTAGCTTGATGAACATGGGGACGAGCCACTAAAATACAATTCCGCTAGAAATTTCCGCTCTATATTCCCTTTTATTTATGATAGTTGATTAACAACACTTTCCAAAAATTTGTCTACCTCTTCTTTTGATGTATCCGGTGTATGATAACCAATCGTAAATGTAAGTCTCCCATTATAAAAGCTTGCACCCATTGAAAAGAATGGCGCATACATAATGGGTGATGTCATATACCCGTCCTCAGCTTGAACTTCACCAAACTGAATAGGTTCATCAGCGATCACCCCGAAATTTGTCAGTAACGGCAACGCCATCCCCATCTGTAAAGCCTGCTCGTATTGCTGATTATACATTTCCTTCACCACAGATAGCTTCATACCTGCCAGTAGCTCCATTCCTGCTGCTGAAGACAGACCTGGATTTTGAGACTTTATTTTATCCATTGATTGTTTAATTCGAACGAGAGTCTGATTAAATGATTCATTATCCTCCATTTTAATCACTGGCATTTCCATGCCGGATAAGTTGCAAATAGCACCAGTTGTATAATTAGGCAGATATCGACGTAAATCAATTGTTAAACCGATCATTTTTTCTGCGGTGCGAGGTTCTGCATACACAGTGAAATGTGATAAAACTCGGAAGTAGGCAGTCATGATTACATCATTCAAGGTAGCCTGTTGTGCTTTTGTCCATTGGGTTAGACGTAGAGATTGCTCATGGCTCAACCGCCGTACAGACATTTGAGGGGATTTATTTTTGTTGGGTTGAGATGGAAAAGACCATAACGATGCCTGTTGTTCTTGGCTAGGACGATACGCGCTTTTTATGTCCGATATTCCAGCATATTTGAATACATGTGATTGATCTCGAAAACTCTCATTTCCCTCACCAAATTCCTTCATAATTTGATTCTTAGATTGTCCCAAGGAAAGTTGAGTATAAATTGCTCCAAGCAAATTAATATATTCCTTGACCCCTGCGCCATCTGAACATAGATGAGATAATTTCACAACTAACATATCTGTTGTAGTGCCTCGTAATAATTTTGTTTGAACCATAGGCCCCTGAATACGATCACCGGGTTCCTTAATAAAATCTATTGCCATTATTTCAAGTTCTTGATTATTTCCTTCTGCAAAAAGGCAAATAGGTGAGTTAGTGGCAGATGAATGTTCCTCCCAGTAAGGGATATCATTTTCTACAAACCGGCTGTTCAAAACCGGCTGCAATTGTAACGTTATCCTTACTGATTGTTCAAGTATTTCCTTTGATATACCTACAGGAAAATAAAGAACTGCATTAATTTGTTGATCTGCAGAATAAAGACCTAATACATAATTCATTCGATCTTGAGGTGTTACTGAAAACTTTCTTTGTTCCATAATTCCGTCCCCCTTTTAAGACTTTTTTTGCATAACCTTATTCTCCATATGGTTGTAAATTTTCTTCAAGAGTAAATAATTATTATTTTTTGAACTTTTCACAAAAGTATCTTTTCCGTACTGGTTCCATTCTTTTTACGGCTCTTTGTAGGTGATATAACCATTATTTTATTATTATTAACACTTCCTACCTCCCCTCTTAAAATCAAACGAAAATCGATTTAGTTTATATATATACAAACATTTTACAATGGCGTTTGGTAATTATCAATAAAAACAAATTATTTTTATGTCTGTTAATAAAAAAAATAATATAATACGTTTAGGTGTTACTTCATAATAAAAAGGTTGATGGGCATGGAGGACCACCAACCTTTTATCTTATTGCTTTAGATGTTTGTATTCATTATTACATTGTTTACAAATAACTCCTGTTTGCACTTGTATCACCTCATCATTTTCAAACTTCCAAACTAACTAGGTCTTCATAAAGTGAAACTTTAATCAGTGGGGGGTTTTGTCCATCCCCACTGATTATTAGCCTTCGCCAATCGGGCGTTTACGGGCAGCAGGGCTCCCACCTAACTCCTTTGCTCCAGCTGAATTTTGAGGTGGGAGTTTTACTGCCCACAAATAGCGAAAAAAAGGAGCCGGAATTTTGGCCCCTTTTTTCGCAAGTGCAGCAATGGTTTGAAGAACCGTAACCTTCAACCTAAAAATTTACCCAGATTAAAAAACAATCATTTTGTGAGGAGTAGAAAATGATGAATACAGTCTATATTTTTGTTTTTTAGATGAGTGTATTTCTTAACTTGATAGCGATGTAGCTGGCCCCTTTTAGAATAGTAGAGTATAAACGTGAAAAAACTTCTAACAAATTTTGTTAGAAGTTTTTTAAAATACGTGATATTTTATTTATCAATATTTCTTCAGTCTTCATTATTGATTTCTATCGTGCCTGTTCTAGCACTAACCTTTAAAATATTTAATAGATTCTCGGGTGTCTTGATTTCCACTTCATATTCAAATTTAGATTGTGCTAAGTTGTCATCTTCTAATTCGAATTCTTTTTTCACATTAATAATTTCTCCATTTGTATGAGCTAAAGAAATTTCACGAACTTGTTTCTCTGTATAGTTTTCATTCTTTTTCGCATAATTGTAACCCATACCATAATATCCACCAACAATAGCGATACCGATTATTAAAATAGCAATTACACTTATAATTATTTTCTTTTTATGTTTTAACATTTCCATCCACTCCTTAATAATTAATCATTTATTCCAAATCTTGCTTCAAGTACATTTTCTGCTTGCTCTAATTGATCTTCAAGTATATCTTGTTCTCTTTCTTGTATTTGATATTGTTCAACAGTTATCGTCCCAGCGTGAAAATCTGCTTCTAGCTGATCATCAGATAGATCTATCTTGTCATCTAATTGGTCAATTTCTTTTTTTGCTGCTAAGTACGTATTTAAGTTATCTTCTTTTGCTCCAACTGGTTTCGTATTATTTGCCTTTTCTACAATAGATGTGACTTCGTTTTTGAAATCTTGTGTTTGCTTAGTATCATTCATAGCAGGCCCTGTTTTGTGTGGTTCGTGTTGTAGTTGCGTACCTTCTTTTTGTGATGTATCGTTTTCTACTTTCAGTTGTTGTATTTCTGTATCGTTATCAGCTTGAGTAGAACAAGCTGTTAAGAATAAACAAGACATTGCTCCAATCATCATCCATTTTCCCATTATGTTCTCCTCCCTTTACATGTGCACCTTATCCATGTCCTTATATTACTGAACAAACATTAAAGGAAGATTAATGTGCCAAAAAATAAAGTGAAACTTTAATCAATGGGGGTTTTGTCCATCCCCCACTGATTATCAGCCCTCACCAATCGGGCTTTTACGGGCAGCAGGGCTCCCACCTAACTCTCTCGCATTCGCCGAATTTTGAGGTAGGAGTCTTACTGCCCGTTAATGCGGGATAAAATGATATAATTAAATAGTTTCTAATCTTTCTTTAATGTTTCGGAATTATAGTGATACATATAAATAAGAAGAAAAGGAGAATGTTAATGCGAGTTCTTATTGTCGAAGATGAAAAAGACTTACAAAATATATTGGTAAAACGATTAAATGCAGAATATTATAGTGTCGATGGATGTGGGAATGGAGAAGATGCTTTGGATTATATAAGCATGGCTACCTACGATTTGATTGTGCTTGACATTATGATTCCCGGAATAGATGGTTTACAAGTATTACAAAGATTACGTGCGGACAATAATACAACTCCTGTCTTGCTTCTTACAGCTAAAGATACAATTGATGATCGCGTAACAGGACTCGACTTAGGTGCGGACGATTATTTAGTAAAGCCCTTTGCTTTTGATGAGCTGTTAGCAAGAATTCGAGTGTTGATGCGAAGAAAAACAGGAAATACATCTAATGTGTTTGAAATCGCTGACCTAGTGGTGGATTGCAATATGCATAAAGTAACAAGAGGAGATCAAGTTATCAATCTTTCCAGTAAAGAATTTGCTATTTTAGAATATATGATTCGTAATAAAGAAGTTGTGTTGACACGAGATAAAATTGAGCAACATGTGTGGAATTACGACTATGAAGGTGGCTCGAATATTATTGATGTTTACGTCCGCTATCTTCGCAAAAAAATTGATAGCCAGTTTGAAACGAAGTTAATTCATACAGTACGAGGAACTGGTTACGTATTGCGAGTAGAATCATGAAAAGACTATCAATAAAAATGAGAGTGACCCTATGGTATACGGGGCTAGTTGTAATTATTATGGCACTCGTGTTAGCTTTTATTTTAACTTCTTCAGATAAAGTTTTGCTTTTTAATATGAAAAATCAATTGAAGAGCACAGTAAAAGAAAGCATTGAAGATATCGAATATAAGCATGGACAGTTAAAGATTGACGATGAATTTGAAGCCTTAGAAGATGGAGTAAATATCATCATTTATAGTAAACAAGGTGAGCTGCTGGCAGGACATAATCCAACGACCTTTAATAAAAAGGTATCGCTTAAATCCGATGAAATACAAACCATTAAAGACGGTAATAAGGAATGGATAGTATATGATTTTCTCCATAATGTAGGCGGCGATGAGCAAGTCTGGGTTCGTGGCATAATGACCATGAATCAATTATCATCGACCATGAATACGCTTATTGTGGTAACACTCATCTCATTTCCATTACTTATTCTCATTGCGGCAGTGGGAGGATATTTTATTACGCAAAGAGCGTTTCGACCTGTGCAACAAATGAGTGATTCAGCCAGTGAAATTGGTGATGGTAAAGACCTTTCGAAGAGAATTAATTTACAAGGGTCATCGAAAGACGAAATGTATCATTTAGCACAAACCTTTGACAAAATGTTTGAGCGATTGGAGACATCATTTGAAAGTGAAAAACAATTTACATCTGACGCATCTCATGAATTAAGAACACCAACATCTGTTATTATTTCGCAATGCGAATACGCTTTATCGCAGAGGAATAATCCGAAAGAAATGGAAGAATCGTTAGAAGTAATTTTAAGGCAATCGCGTAAAATGTCCGTGTTAATCTCGCAACTCTTATTATTAGCACGAGTTGACCAAGAAAAGCATAATACTTTTCAATTTGAATGTATCAATATGAGTGAATTAACGGAAATCGTTGTAGAAGAGCTTTCATTAATGGTTCAAGAAGCTTCGATTAATATAACAACACATATAGAGGAAGACCTGTTTATTAAAGCAGATCAAACATTGATGATGCGTTTATTAATGAATTTACTAACGAATGCGATTGCTTATAGCAAAGCGAACGGCACTGTGAATATGCAACTGTTCCGGGATGAAACCAACATAATAGGTAAAGTCTCCGATAATGGCATAGGCATCAGCGAGCAACATATTGCGAAAATATGGGACCGCTTCTATCGAGTTGACGCAGCACGAACATCTTCAAACAATGGAAACACAGGTTTAGGGTTGTCGATGGTAAAATGGATTATAGAACTACACGGAGGAGAAATTACCGTTGAAAGTGAATTAGGAGAAGGCAGTACTTTTACATTTAAACTACCAATTGAAAACCGAGCATAATGTATGCTCGGTTTTAGCTTTAGAATACAGATTGATTAAAAATCTCTCTTCAGTCCTTATTTAAAAGTAAATACAAAAACTCCATTTTGAAAAAAAGCGATCAAAATGGAGTTACTCTTTTTAGCTATATATGAGATTTTATAAAACCATCTACTTAAATCTATTTTCCAAGTATACCATTCAACAATCTGAAATATTCTAATCAGCACAATCACTCATTTAACTAAAAAAATTGGTTAATTGCATAATGCTCTTCTGACTTTCCTTGCAAAAATTAGTGGATCATCAACGTCTTCGATATTAACGTAAATTAAATTTGGATCATCACATAACCACTCATTGTGTATAGACGAAACAATTATTCCTTGTTTAATAATTGTAGCAACAAATTCAGTGACTTCCTTTTGTAAGAGTGCTACCCGCCCTAGACATAATGCCCGTCCAGTTTTATTATCTCGTGATTCGAATGAGAAGGAAGTTGTTACTCTAAAACGTTTCCCCAAGATTGTTGCTTGTATTTCATCTCGATTTATTGTTGCCACGCATTTTCCACCGGCGAATCCTTCTTGGCCGCCGATAATTCTTGCAAACTGTTGACAAATTGATTCCTCATTAATCGCCATACCTTCAATCATCCCCCCTTTTACTGTTAGGTTATGAATGAATACATAGGTCTGAAACGGTAATGAATCTATTCTATTACAAAAAAGATAATGGCAATCTAACGAAAACTGTTAGCTCAATTATTCTTGATCATTTGAATTAACTCGGCTATATATGTTAAGACATTTTTAGAGAGCATAAAAAAGACACCCTAAGGTGCCATCCTCCGACTTGAGAATCATATCTATGTATGGAGAAATTTAGAAAAGAGAAACTTCTAACTATAACTTATAGAGCTCTTATACCATGAATTACTTACATACATATTTCCTTATTTACCGGAAGAATAATCCCCGTTATATTACTTTCTGATCAGTCTCGTTAAAGCCATCCCAATAAATCCAGCACCCATCCCTATTAGCCATCCAGCATGAGTATCACCTAATATAGATCCCACTCCTCCGCCAAGAAACATGCAGCCAACGAATACTAATCCTCCAATTCCCCAATTCGGCCGTTCCATAATTCAATCACATCCCTTCAATAAAACATATACGATTAACTAGCCTAACTTTCTTGCATGAGATAGTTAATTATTTTGCTTAGGTTTAGCACTTTCAGGGAATTCAAAAGATGCGGAAATTGAGCCATTTGAATGGATTGCAGAAGGTGAATTTAATTTTTTTATATTATAATAACTTAACGAAATCTGTTAGCTCAATTATTCTTGATCATATGAATTGTTACCAGAGTTTAAATAGTGCAGAATTTTTTTGTTATAAGGTGTTTTTCCTTTTCAGCTTGATGGGTATGGGGTGCTACTCCATCGCTATTAAGTTAAGAAACACATTCTTTCCCAAATGTTCAGTTAAAAAATGTCTTAGACTGCATTTAGTTGGTATAACTAGATTCCTCTATTCTAGTTTTCTAAATGTAATACTGGAAAAGATTTAACCTTGTCATTGGAGGGCACATATATTCATGACAATTAATTAAAATAGATCCTGCACTATGAAATAAATTTTTAGATAAACCAAAATAACAAGCAAAAAGCCCCTTCAAATTTGAAGGGGCTTTTTAGTATATAGAAATTAGCTTAAATCAAAGATAACATTTCTTGAAAGGGGGCATTTTTATATTATTCAGGTTTATTGAGGAGCCTTCGTTTGAAGCAACTTTAACCCCATACCAATAAAAATCATTCCAGTTACTTTATTTAGAATCATCCCTACCTTTTGATTTCCTCTTAATTTTTTTGTGACATATGAAGAGAAATAAGCAACAAATAAACACCACAATAATCCAGTGACTGTAAAAGTAATTCCTAAAATGATAAAAGGCATAGGGCCTGAAGCCTTTGTATCTATAAATTGCGGAAGAAACGCAATAAAGAATAAAGAGACTTTTGGATTCGTGAGACTTGTTAAGAGTCCTTGTAAATATATCTTTCTAATGTTCAATTTATTGGATGAGGCTTGGAAAGCTACATTTGTTTTATCAAGTATCATTTTAATCCCTAAATATACAAGATAGATAACACCTATAACCTTAATGGTGTTAAATAACACAATGGATTTTGTAAGTATAATAGATAAACCAAAAGCAACCAATAATGTATGAACTAAAGAACCAGTAATAATACCAAAAACAGAATACACACCTGCTTTTCTACCTTGTGAAATACTTCTTCCCACAATATACATGGTGTCTGCGCCAGGAATTAGATTTAATAAAATCCCTGTTAGTAAAAACACTTCGTAATTAATAATACCGTACATTCTAGCACCCCTATCTATTTTTTTGGTGCCCTTATTGATATTAAATTAAATAAAAGAAAAAGAAAAGTGTTTTCTATTTATTCAATAAAATTAATGTTTTTTTAATTTACAACCAATAAAACTGATGGAGTGTATCATTCGTATCGCGGACCTAAAACTCACTATTGAATAAGTAAAACCCCAGAAATCCAAAGGTCTCTGGGGCTTCATTATATATTTAGCTCTTTTTGCTTTTTGTTTTGTTTGTGTCTATGCAGCAATTTTCGACTTATGAGAGAAATCAGTAATAAGATCAGTATTAGTACGAAAAGTTGCATAAATGATAAATCAAAATATTTGGCACCTGTAACTATTAAAAGTGTAGAAATCGTACCTTTTACAATGAAAAAAATAATAATCCATAATCCGCCTTTTTTCCAGTTCATTTTTATTTTACCCTTTCCTACGCTTAAATTCTTAAATGGGACACCTTAATAGAAATCTATTATATTAATAAAAAAGTAAACTTTTTCACAAAAATCATGTCCAATTACATGCGACGATTTCATAATAAATGAAAATGATATTCAGTGTCAATTTTATTGACTATTTGAATATCTATTTATCATCTCAATCTCTTTCTACTTCGTTTCTTATAGGCAATGAACTCTTGTTTTCAAACAAAAACACCTCCATTGAATTTGCACACTAAATATGCGAATTCAAGAGGTGTTTTTCATGTACCATCAGATAAGATTTCCTGCTTTATTTATTTCTTGATACGTAGCTATTTTCTAGTACACAATAACTGGATCATTAGTGTTCAAACTATCATATACAGTTTTTGCAACATTAGGAAGAAGGTTTACACACCCGCCTGATCCCCCTGTTAAATAAGCATTATTTGCCCAGTCTTTTCGCCAGCCTGCATCATGGAATCCTTGGCCGCTATTTGTGAATGGAACCCAGTAATCTACCTTAACTGCATAATCAGCTTTACCTACTGCGCTGCCTTTGAGCGTGTATGGTGTTCGTTTATATAAGACGTACCACACACCTGGTGATGTATCTTCACTCGTGCTATGTTTACCAGTTACTACATTTGTTGTGACGACTAATTTCCCATCTTTATAAATCCAAATTTGTTGATCTGCAATTGAAACTTCCGCATACGTGTCTCCGATGCCATTATTCGATGTTGTTTCATAACCGATACCTTCCTTTTCCCAACCATTTCCATGGATATTAGAAGCAGATAGCGATTTTTCACCCTTTTCAAAAGCTTGTTGAACTTGTTTTGTTTCTTTTTCAACATCTAGTGCCCAGCCGTAGCCTTGTCCTTTTACTGATATGACCGAACCGGAATGGGTTTTAAAGCTGAAATTTTTATTTAATGTTGATTTAGCATTATTAATTTCAGCAATCTTATTTTTAATGTCGCTCGCATCGATTGTAACTTTCATATCCTTTGACATAGAGGCATTCTGAATTAAATCTTTCGCTTTTAAAGGATACACTTCATTCTGCACTTTATACTCAACAGACTGCCCAAGAAGATTCTGTAGTGCTTTCTCCTCTTTTTTGACAATCGGATCGTCTTCTTTAATAGGCTGTATGTATGTAGACTTCAGATGAATTTCACTTTTATACTTCTGCTTGTCGTAATCTTTCAGTAGACTAGTAACGTCATACTGTTTTCCATCAACGCTCTTCGAAATAACAACTTTTCCTTGTTCAAGCTTCGCCATAGCATCTTGAGGCGCTTTTAATTTTTCATTCATAGAGATGAGCTTTTCTTCTACAAGTTTTTTCATCGTTTCACTACGATACTGATCCGCCTTTTCCGGTAGCACTGAATATTTTTTTTCCTTTGAGGAAGGGAAAAATGTCCACTGGCTTTTTAATAGTTTCTTAACTTGAGGCAAATCTTTTTCCGTAAGTTCCGTTTTTGTATCTTTTTCATCTAAAATTTGTTGTTGATCAACATAGACTTTGTTTTCTAGTCCAGATGTTTTTAATTTCTGTATTGCCTGATCAGCGTTCAGACCACCGACTTTTGTGTCATTAATCGTAACATTTGAATTGAAGTGAGTTGTCTGATAATAACTCATTCCTCCAATGAGAAGTACAATTACACCAACACCCGCTGCAATAAGCTTCCAATTTGTAAAACGTTTGCTTGATCTTACTCGTTTTCTCTCAACTTCTTCAACTGATTCATTTATTGGATTATTGTTCATCAATCTTTCCCCCGTATACATTAACGTCAATCGATTTTAAACTAAAACCATTGACTAGTGTACCTTATTTTTCCTAAAATTTCATTATTTTTAAAAAGATTTTATCGCATTTAATTAATTAAATTCGGGTTTTTCAATAGTACGATACATTGAATAACCCTTTACAAGTAATAAACTGAAACTTTAATCAACTGTTACACCAAGGGATTTAGCTAAATCTCTTGTGAAAGCTTTTTCTCTTTACGTAAAATACGAAGTATGTTCTCCATTTTTATGAACATCACCCCTAATTTTGCCAAAAACTTTTACATTATTAGTTTATATAATTCTGTTATTAATGTTAATTTTTTTTACATTTCAAAAAAATAAACGATAATCCTTCTACATCTTAGATAGAAAGAATACCGTTTTTTCGTTTAGAGTATTTGTATATACTTCCAAATATTAAGACGCTAGCATGGATGATGCCCCCAGGTATGAGAATCTAAAGTATTTGAATAAGAAACTTTACTCCGTTCGTTATAGTTATTTACATCATAATATAATTATATATATTTCTATCTTAAGGACTGAAAATAGCTATTTAAAAATATAGTTGCTAATTTTATTTCAATCTTCCTTGCACCCAAGTAGCAATATCATTTATAACATACTCAGGGATATTAGCAGGACTATAATATTCATCCGATTTACTTAATTCTCCATCTTCTTCTGTAAAGAAGTGATTTAACTTTGGATATAGTCGATAATCAACGTTATCTCGCTCTTTTAATTGTTCTTTCCAAAAGGGAATTTCAATTTTTGAAGGAACTCGATAGTCTCTTTCTCCTTGAAGAATAAGAAGCGGTGTTTTTTGTTCTTTTGACATTTCTGCTGCTTTAATTTTACGGATTGAATCCCAATATACTGGTGGTCCTAAAGAAAAATCCTTTGGAGGATTCTGACTAGAGAAATTAGGATCCTTTAATAATTCAAATTGCGATTTGTAAAATTTATATTCTTCTGCTTTCATTTCTCCAATAGAAAGACGATACTCAAATTGATCTAAAACATTGTCTATGAATGCCTTGGCCGCCCCTCCCATCACAATTGCCCCAGCAATATTTTGATTTTGATTTTTTTCAATTATCCTCGGAATCATCATTCCACCTTGACTATGACCAAGAATATAAATTTGATTCTTATCTATCATAGGTTCATTTTGAAGAAAATGAGTCACCAAAAGAGCATCATCTGTTGTCTCTTTATCAACTGTATAAAAAGGACTAAGTTCTGTTTTCAATCCATGTTCATAGGTTCGTTTATTATAGCGAAGGACAGCAATTCCTTTCGAAGCAAGACCTTCAGCTAGATCGCGAAATGGTTTTAAAGCATACGTTGCTGAATCCTGATCGACTGCTCCAGCTCCATGAACAAGAATAACCGCTGGAAAAGGGCTCTTTCCCTTTGGAACAGATAATGTTCCTGGTAATGGAAATGCACCACTTCCAACTACTACTTCTTTATCAATAAATGATTCAGGTTTACTATATGATGGCCGATCTGCAACAGGACTAAACGACATACTGAGTTGAAAATCATCTATTTTTCCAGATGGATCTAGTTTAATTAATAAAGGTACTGTAAATTGTTCAAAAACTAATTTAATCTCAACATTTGTATGAACAGAATTCGTCTCTTTTTGTGTCACCTCTCCAATTCCCATAAAAGAACCTGCTGGTAATTTCGTAGGAAGTTCCTCCCAATAGTTCTTCAGCCATTTTTCAGATATTATTTTCTGTAATGATCGAGAAGTTAAATCAAATGCAGATTTATAATCTTCAGTATGCATAGAACGGATAAATGAAAGAGCAGTAGATATAACAGGATTTTCATCGTCAATATTGTCTATTTTTTTTATATTTGTGTTTGTTTCCTTTAATTTCGATTTAATTTGGTGGTTGAACGGATTATTATATGTATTTTGATATAAACTTGTTTTCAATACGTCCTTATTCCGTCCCTCATACAAGTTTGAATAATCCTCGAAATTTTTAGGTGAAATTACTTCCTCCGCATATGAAACCGAAGGAATGGTTATTGCACACATTGCACCGACAAGTAATAACTTACTCCCTATTCTTTTTTTCGTGCTCATATTTATTAATTCTCCCTTCACAATTAAAATTTTTAATACAGCATGCCTAGTACTATAAGGAAATAGAAATTTTACAGGCGATTAATAATCTATTTTACAATCCCCTCTAACGGGTTAAAAAGCTATTATAAACAAACTTTAATATAAAATGCCTTCTCCCTCTTTTTCCACATGTATGTTAACTCTAGAAATTACTTCTTTTCTTTAAAACACTCTTTTTACTGGTTTATTTTTCATATATAAGTCGTACCTGTTTCCCCCTTCGTGCTACTTTATATTTTTATCATATACAATGAAAATCTCTTTTTCCTTACCTATTCCTTACAAATCCCTTACATTCGAAATCGCTTTTATAATAGTGCTGTATGAACCTCTGTGCCTGAAAGCGCAAAAAAAAGAAACACCAATGTTATTTGCTTTGGTGCTTCTTTTTCACGCTTTAAATTTTGATTATTTTTCTTGCTATGTAACACAAATTACATTGTGCTGTCTGGAACACTCCTAACGTTGTTAAAATCACTTGTTTCAATAGTAAAATTTATACTAGAGGGTACTCATATCCAACAGTTTAAGAAAAAGAAACGCCTCAAAACAAAAAATGAGCTGACTTCTCAAAATAACTAAATGTAGAGACAGAAAATTTTCATTTAAGGGTGACTTCAAAACCATTAACTTAAGAAACGGATATTCTCCAGAACGAAAAATAAGAAGGATTCTTTCAAAATACTAGCTTGATGTACATTAATTGGCACCATAATATGATTGAATTAAACTCATTACAAACAGCTAAGAAAGTGATTGCTGGAATAGAAGTTATGCTTATAATCAAAAAAGGACAAACTCCCCAAGGGGAAAAGTTTGTCCAATACCATAATCGCTCTGGTTTAATAATATTTAATTCAGTTCCGCTAGGAATTTTTCATTCTTTATTCATATCCCACTATTTTAGCACTTGAACTAACAATAACGAATTAGAATAATGACTTAATACTTGCTAGGACAGTAAGTATACCTACAACAATGACAAACACATTGCTCATTTTTCCTCTGTATTTAGCTAGTACTGGTACTTTACGAATCGCATACATTGGTAATAGACATAAGATAGCAGCAACTAACGGACCGCTAAGGGAATCAATGATTCCAAGAATACTTGGATTTGCATAAGCAACATACCAGCATGTTAATACGACAAAAGAAAGAATCATTGTCTTAACTGTTTTTTCTTCGATAGCTTTTCCGCGTGTTTTTCCAAACTTGATAATTACGTCACGCATTACCTCATATGCCCCTATATAATGGCCAAGGAAAGACTTTGTAATAGCCACAAATGCAATGATAGGAGCCGCAATAGTGATTACTGGTGAATTAAGCTCATTAGCAAGATATGATAGGATTGACAAGTTCTGTTCTTTTGCCACCTTAAGATCATCTGGAGTCAAACTTAAAGTACTGCTCCAAACAAAGAACATAACAACAGCGAATGTCATGATATAACAAACTTTTTGTATTTGAGCACACTTGGCATCAGTAGCATCTATTCCATACGTAGCTCTCTGTTTCATAACGAATGACGAAATCATAGGAGAATGATTAAACGAGAATACGATGATTGGTAGTATCATCCATATTGTTCCAAAATATCCCATTCCAGTTGAAGCAGTAGAAACACTTGAAAAACTTAGCATTGACGTATTCCACTGTGGAATTAAAGATATTGCGATAAAAAGTAGAGAAACAATGAAAGGATATACTAGCATGCTCATTATCTTTACAGTAATATCTTGACCAAAATTTAGTATAGCGATAAGACCGAGTACTAATACAAGCGATAAAATGGCCCTTGGAGGCTCCTGCATGTGCAATTGATGCACGATAAAACTACTTGCAGTATTTGTAAGTGCAACCGAATACATCAGCACGATCGTATAAATTGAGACGAAATATACTATGTTAAAAATGATACTTGCCTTATTTCCGAAATACTCTCTTATAGTACCCGTAATCCCCTCATCAGCAGAATTAGAAGCGTATATCATTTTAGCAAGCGCCCTATGTGAGTAATACATAACTGGATATGCAAGTATGGTAATTAACAGTAATGATAATAAACCACCTGAACCTGCATTAATAGGTAAGAAGAGTACTCCTGCTCCAATTGCTGTTCCAAAAAGACTCAATGCCCAGGTAGTATCCTGTTTATGCCACTTTTTAGGGTCTGGATATTTCTCATTTTTTACTGCAGTATTATCAGCTTGAAATTCTATGTTTTTTGCAGTATTCCCATTCATATAATAATTCCTCCTAGTTTCCTATTCTTACTTCTCTATTTAAGGCATCGGAATATAGACCGTTCTTGAAAAATGAATTGCTTATAAAGTGCGCCACATCGTATATCCTTCTTCTAAGTTAATCAAAATCAAAAAATTAGCGAAGCATCAATCTGACGGGGTTGTTACAACTTGCAAAATATTCCAATTGTATAGTAGTATATTTTATTAGTAATTCCCCCAATATACAGACATCCTTAGGCGAACAATAGAGAATAGATTGTTAACTATTTCACAATATACCCGATGATTGTTCATTGATTTGATTGTTTCTCTCCAAAGATTTTATTTTTAATGGCAATCCCTGTAGGTGTTGCTGCAATTCCACCTAAACCTGTCTCTCTTAATTCGCGAGGCATCTGTCTTCCAACTCTATACATCGCTTCAATAACTTCGTCAGCATTGATGATATTGTTTACGCCGGCTAATGCGATGTCCGCTGCTGCTAAAGCATTTGCCGTTCCAATGGCGTTTCTCTTTACACAAGGAATTTCTACCAAACCAGCGACCGGATCACAAACTAAACCGAGTAAATTTTGTAATGCAATCGAAAAAGCTACAGAAGATTGCTGTGGCGTTCCACCTGCAGCTTCTACCGCAGCTGCAGCCGCCATCGCTGAGGCACTGCCTACTTCAGCTTGACATCCTCCGTACGCTCCTGAAATACAAGCGTTGTTTGCGACTATCGTTCCAAATAACGCTGAAGTAAATAGAAAATGAATCATATCTTCATGACTTAACTGCAACGTATCTTTAATACTAAATAGGACTCCCGGAATCGTCCCACTCGCACCTGCTGTTGGAGTTGCACAAATAGCTCCTAATGCAGCATTTACTTCATTAACACCGATAGCACTTTGGATCCCTAACACCATCAAATCTCCAGAAAGGGTTTTCCTATTTTCTCGATAGTTTTTAATTTTAACAGCATCACCTCCGGTTAAACCAGTTGGAGAAAATACACCGTCGCCCTCGATACTTTTATTTATAGCATTTTGCATAGTCGCTAAATTTCGTTCCATTTTACTCCAAACTTCTTCATAAGTAGATTTAGTTTGTTCAATTTCCTGTTCAATTGCTAATTCATAAATTGTCTTTTGGCTTTTATTAGCTGCATCCACAATTTCTTTTATGGCCATATACATATTTTTTCACTCCCTAATGTAACTAAAGAATAATGAGCTTAGCTATATTGCTTAAATTTCCTAATTCCTCCTGGAGATTACCAGGCAATAGCGAATCCAATGCGAATGCATATAAATATTTCCTATTTCCTTCTAAACTATGAAAGTTATTAATTTCTACATCATATTGTTTAAAGATCCTGCGTAAAACAAATTCAAAGTCAGCTCTTTCGGAAATTGCAATAATGACTGGCAATGGCCCCTGCAGATCTAAACTAAATCCGTCAATTTCAACATGTTTGATTTCAATTAATCCACCGCCGACAGAAATACCCATCGTTCTAATACTTCGACTTTCATCCTCTAAATATACATCTGCCGTATTTGGATGATCAGCAGGACTATCACCCGCTTTTTCAATAAAGGTAATGTCGATTCCTTTAGATTCTGCTATTTTAATAGCATCTGGCACTTCGCTGTCATCGGCTGCAAATCCTAGTATCCCAGCAATAATCGCAAAATCAGTTCCATGTCCTTTATGGGTTTCAGCAAATGATTCATAATACCTTACCACGACTTTTTTTGGAAGACCTTGAAATAATTTATTGGCTACTGTTCCAATAGCCAAAGCACCTGCAGTATGTGAACTTGAAGGACCTATCATTATGGGCCCAATCACATCAAAACAACTTTTGTATTTAACAACCTTTTTTTCTTTAATAGATGCTACATTCATGTTCATATAAGCACCCCCATAATTTATTATTTTTAATTGCAGTTGAATCTAAGTTACTAAAATGACTGATTCAAAACAAGACCTTATTGAAGGCGCTTTCATTCTCGTGTCAAATACACTTTTCCTTTTGATCACATACCTTTCTTAGAGTAATCATGTCAGTATGTCCAAATTTAAAAGGTTATTTACAATGTCATTAGGATTTTTGCAAAAAAACTAGGTTTGATACTTTCTCTAGAGGTAATAAATTCTTTCTCGACGCCCTCATTATAGCTTGTATATTTATGAGTACAATATTTTTTTATTTTTAGAAAGATTGAATAAACAGAATCTTGAATGGGTAATAGATTACACTTAGCATGTAGCAATTGTGTCCTTTGTTTGAAGCTGTATTAGTTAGTAGAAAAGCAAAAATAACACAGAGTTCCTTTCATTAACACATTGATTATATTGGAAAATCATTATAATGATACTTATATTATCCTTTGTTGAAACATTTAATTTTGGACATGAAAGCTGTTGCAATAAATGATTAATATAGATAGCAAGTAATAAATTAATGAACTATAAAATCATTTTTGAATATTAATCATTAATTTTGCATTAACATTCATTTTTCAGAAAAAAGGAACTTCTTTTTTTATAATCTTAATTTAAAGTAATATTTTGGTAATATCCAACAATTTACACCATCCCCTTTAAAGTTATGGAAACCCTAATTAGATTTAAAAAGAGAGAAGAGCTCATCGATGTGCAGTGACCCCTGTCAAGTAGACAGTATTTAAAAAGCGCAACTAAGCAACCTGAGTTCTATATTTATATGGACTCAGGTTATTTAATTTCTTTTGAAATCTTTGATGGTTATAAAAGTGCATATATTTACGCACGGCAAGTTTGACCTCATTCGCTTTATGGAAGGAGTGTAAATGAAAACACTCTGCCTTAAAGTGACTGAAGAAGTTTTCCATACAAGCATTATCCCAACAGTTGCCTCTTCGAGACATACTTGCCTTCATCTGATATTTTTTAAGTAATTGATTATATTGACGAGATGTATACTGGGACCCTTGATCACTATGTAAGAGGATTCCCTTCACATTTCGTTTTTTCTTTGCCTTTTTCAGTGTATCTAACACAAGTTTTAAGTCGTTTCTACGACTGGTTTCATAGGCAACAATTTCATTATTGTATAAATCCTTAATAGCGGATAAGTACAAGCGCTGTCCATTGAAAATCAAATAGGTAATATCGGTTACCCATTTCTCATTCGGTTTTGAAGCTTGAAACTCCCTATTTAGATGGTTCTCTGAAATCACATAAGCTTCTTTTTTTCCATAATAAGGTCGTTTTTTCCTAATTACGGCTTTGATACCTAGTTCACTCATCAATCTTTGGATGCGCTTATGATTCAAATGAAGGTTATATGTGGCTTTCAGCCACACTTGTATTCTTCTATATCCATAAATTTCTCTTAATTTTTTATGACACGCCAATATCTTTTTCTTAATTTCGATATCCTCTGATTGTTTTTTTGAAGGCGTCGTATGCCGTTTTATCCAGTTGTAGTACCCACTTCTGGTTACACCAGCAATATCGCATAGAATGGTCACTGTATAACCTGTTTTTGTCATTTCATGGATGACTTCGAATTTTTTCGTTTTGGATACGACTTTCATTCCTCCTTTTACATCCCTAAGAGCTTTTTTAACATTTCATTTTCCGCTTCTAATCGTCGGATCTTAGCTTCAGGATCTTCGGGTCTAACCCTTGGTCTACCTAAACCTGGTCCTTTCGCTTTCCCGCGTTTTTCTTCTAGTCCTTTGATTCCTTCAGCCTCAAAGTGTTTCACCCAGCGACTTACAACCGAGTGATGAATACCTAATTCTTTCGCAATGGTTTTATAGCTCATGCCTTCTTTTAAGTATAAATCTATAGCTTTTTTCTTAAATTCTACATCGTAAGTGACTCTAATTTTTCCCATAAAAAAATCCCCTCCATAGTAAACAGGTTAATGTGCTTTCTTTTTCCTGTCTACTATAAGGGGATCATATCAATGCTCCTCTCTCTTTTTTATTTACTTAAGATTACTATTCAAATTGCTTATTGCATCTTTAAGCTGACTTTTAAATTATAAACTTTAATTTCCATACTTCTTTACAAGCCGATAAATGAAAAAAGTATATGTTCCTTCAAAATTAAGTTATAAAAGAGTTATGTTTTCCTGTAACATATTATTCATCCTTCTATTCACAGACAGTACGCTTCCACACTAAATAAAATCTCTCCGTAAACGTCCAATAGCTCTAAAATATACAAATATTGAAGAATATGAAAAAAACACTCTTATGAGTGCCCTTCTTAGCAACTAAGTCCGCTGCAACTATTATCATTACCCCGATGAATTTTGCCTGTAAGAGGAAATTTTAAGTTCATATTTAATTATTAAAATAAACCGCACCAAAGTTTTCATTAAATCTTTTACACCAAACAGAAACCGAACCATATTCACTTACATCTATCCCTTCAGGAATTTCGTAGTTTTGGTCTCCTTTATTTCCCTTTAATTTTCCTAATTCAATATACTGATAGTTTTTCACGTCTTCATTATTTTTCAAACGATTTGTAGGAACTAATACAACTCGTACATCTGGCCCATTAGATGTTGCAAAATCAGAAAGTCGTAAAACACGTTTTCCATCCGCTAATTGGTAAATTTTTGCCGTTCCAGTTGTTTCATGGACACCGTTTTGAAACTGACCTTCCCTTATTACTCGATCACTTTGTTGCCTTACTTCAGTTGATTGTATCTCTGCTTGTGGCAATGATTCATTTACGTGCTTATCAATAAATAATTTCTCTGGTCGGAACAATGACCATAAAATCCCCAATACAATTATCAAACCACCTATAAGCCATACATATTTTCTTTTCATAAAGTAAAAAACCTCCTGTAACATACTGTGTAGTAGTATGTTAACAAGAAGGTCTTTCATTTTTCTAACGTAAATGTTACAAAAGTCTTTCAGCCGTCTTATTTTTTTACTGATGTGATGGGAAGAGTGAACCAAAATTCACTTCCCTGCTTACCATCTGCGCGATTCCTTACACCAATTTCCCCTTTGTGCATTTCAATCAATGATTTTGCAATAGCTAATCCAAGTCCGGAACCTCCAGATTGTGAACTTCTTGATCGATCTGTTCTAAAAAAACGTTCAAATACGCGTAATTGATCATTTGGAGAAATTCCCATTCCTTCATCCCGCAAAGTGAATTGGACCTGTTGAGTTGGTTTATTTTCCACTACAGTCAATTCAATTGTTCCAGAGATAGGAGAATATCGAATTGCATTATGTAATAAATTACCTATGACCCTTTCTATTTTACAAGGCATAATCAAAAGTCGAGGTAATGTATCAGGGACATCCAATTGCACATGGATTTGTTTGTCTCCTAATAAGACAGAATGTGACTCTAATACATCTAATAGAACTTTATCTAAATGTGTGAAACTTGGGTGAAAATCTACTTGCTCAAACTCTAACTTTGAAAGATCAAATAAGTCGTTAATTAATCCATTTAATCTTTCTATTTCTTTTAAAACCGTTGCTAAGTATTGCTTTTTCATTTCAGGATCTTCAATCAGGTTATCTTGTAATGCTTCTATCATCATTTGCATGCTAGTCATAGGTGTTCGTAAGTCGTGTGAGATATTGGTAATTAGCTCCTTACGAGAGTTTTCCTGTTCCTCTAACTTAGTAAACCCTTCTTCTAATTTTTTTGCCATCTGTTGAAAGGCTGTTGCCAATTCTTTAAACTCACGTGGTTCTTGCCCAATTATATACATCGTTTCAAAGTGTCTATCACTAAATTGTTTCGTCAATTTTATTAAATTTTGTATAGATCTCATGATAGGACGTGTCATTAACCAATAAATAAACGTTGAAATAATGAATGCCACAAATGCAATTACTGTTAATAACCGCGTTTGTTCCGGTTCAAGTAACATTTTCGTATCACTATACCATATAGCAATTACCATAATACTAGTACTTAATAGATTCATGAGTAACAATTGAATACGTAATCTCATGTTTCATTTCCTCCATTTGGCTCAAAGCGATATCCTATACCCCAAACCGTATGAATCCAACGATTCTTTATCGTATGCTTCTCGAGTTTTTCACGTAAACGACTCACTAACACGGTAACTGTGTTTGATGCTCCTTCATGTCCAAAATCCCAAATTAATTCAAGAAGCTGCGAGCGAGAAAATACTTGTTTTGGATGCTTTGCCATGAGATAAAGTACCTCAAACTCTTTCACCGTTAACTCCACTTCCTTATTACAAACAAGTACATATCTTGTCTTTGGATATATTTTTAAATCTGGAAACTCTATCACTTCCAATAAGGATTCTTTCGCTTGTATTTGTACATGGCTTCCTCTTCTTAGTATAATTTGAACCCTTAATACTAATTCACGAGGGGAAAATGGCTTTGTTAAATAATCATCTGCCCCCATTGTTAAGCCTAAAATTCGATCCCTTTCCTCTCCCTTAGCAGTTAACATAATAATAGGGACATTTGATTGTTGACGAATTTCCTCGCATAATTCCCATCCATCTTTTTTTGGCATCATCAAATCTAATATAATTAAATCTGGTTGATGTGTAAGAAATAAATCCCAACCTTCTTTACCATTTACAGCGGTATAAACTTCATATTCTTCTCTTTCTAAATACCGTTTGCATACTTCTCGAATATTTTCTTCATCTTCTACGATTAAAATTCTTTTCTTCATATACTATCCTCACTTCTTTTTCACCAATAACAAAAAATTTATTTTTTCTATTATCCAATAAAAATATCTTTATAGGTAAAGATATAAAAACTAATCACATAAATTAATCAGAATTCCACATTTCACCCTCGAAACGAATGAAAATTCGGAAAATAAATCATGTAATACAGATAGTAATCTTAACATTTGATTACTTATATGACTAGATAAGTATTTAAAATAGTAGTTTCTAAATTATATAAATTAAAAGGAATGAGTCCGATTCACCATCGAACTCATTCCTTATTAGTAACCTAAATTATTGTATCTAACTTTTCGGATTCAATTCATTTCCAGTTCTCTTTCCAAACTTAGCAACAGAACTGTTACCTATTACTGAACTCTTGATAGATTCCATGCTATAGTATCAGTCCCATTCTCTCCATTACCATATTTCATATAATCGATTAAATATCCTACCTTTAACTTATTACCATTAGATAGTATGTTCCATTGCTTATGGTGTCCAGTGAAATTCTTTGGATATGCATGATTAAATTTAAAAGTACTTGCGTTCTGTTTTTGATCTAAATGGATATAACTATCTTGAAGTTTTAAATATGCATAATCTGAATAAATAGGATTTTGAAATTTAATTAATACCTCTTCATCCTTTTTAATTGGTTTTCCAGGTTTAGGTTGACCTACTCTTTCAATAATTACATTCACTTTTTCATCGCTAGATTTTTCAGCCCAAAGATACTCCCATTTATTCCCTGCATGATGACTTCCCAAATAAGCTGTATTTCCATATGAAGCCACGGTATAAGGAACTCCTTCTGTAACAAATTCACCTGAATTATCTACTACATAATCTTCAAATTCTTTATTAGCTTTAATTTCAGTATCAATCTTTTGTGTAGGCGTTAGATTGTGTGCGTCATTGATTTCAAATGTAACTTTTCTGTGCGCAGCAATTTCAGATTTAATAGGGTGTATATTTTCTCTAGACTCATATGTAAATCCATTTTCACGTTTAACCAGTGTTACTGTTTGTGACGGAGCATTCCATTTCTTACTATAAGTAGTAGGAATATCTTTACTCACTCCAAATAAACCAGGTAAAATTGTCGCCCTAATCTTTTGCGTCACAGAATCATAACTACCTTCTACTAATGTTGGTTGCTGCAGCTTTGCAAAAGCTCCGTGTACAGAGTCTTTATGTAAATAACCGCGATCTCCCTGTCCCGCTTTTAAATCGTTCAATGCATCAGTTCCATTATTAGCTGAAACCACTGATACGTTATTAGTACTTTTAGCCTTGTTTACAATATGATTTACTTTTTTCGTATCTATATTTACCTGTTGAAAAACTTCGTTATAGGATAAAACTGGCTTATCAGCAAGAGATTTGTCTTTAGGAGTATATACCCTAAACTTTGGTATATTTCCTATATCTGTTTCTAATTGTTCAGTAGCTGCATTTACTCTAGACTCATATCTCCCTGAATCCCCCAAATGCATAATTTCTTCACCTTTTTCAATAGATAAATCCATTGTACTTGTAGGTAAAACTTCAATCGAAAGAAGTTCCCCTTGTTCAACAGCTTTCAATTCATCCAAAGATAAGACAATATTCGCATCTGCTTGTCCTTCTAAACTGTCAATTACTACTTCTGTTTTATTCCGTCCACCTTTTTCTGTACTTAAATAGTTTGCTTTATAACGATCTTGTGTTGCCTTTACAGTATTAATAATTTTGTTTCCTAAACGAATATTAAAATGAGGCGAAACATTTTCAGCGGATGCTGTTCCTACATTCTTATATTCCAAATGTACCCGTAATTTTGCTGCGTTCGCGGTATCCACAGTTGTTGCAGTAGACCAATCAAAATTATTTGTATAACTCTCCGTTTCCGTAGTTGTTTTTGAATATCCGTATCCCACATTTGCTGAAACACTTCCGGAAGGAACAGGACCGGCTGCTGAGCCTTCTACACCACCTGAACCACTTAAACCTACATTAAATGAATGTTGTGTAGATACACTTTTTTCCCATCCTCTACTAACTGATCCACCATTATTATCCGTAATGGTTGCAATAGGAATTACTTCAATTCGTTTGACACCAATTTGCAAATTCGGCATGTTGGCAACTATCGGATTGAAATTAGTATCAGAATCGTTGTTATAATTCTCAACCTCATACATATCAGTAAAAGGATCACCATCCGTATTTGCATTCATAGGATTCGATATAAATTTTGGTTTCCCTTTATCCTTCTCGGGATCCCATGCTTTCGCTTCATTTTTTCCAGTTTGTGAATTGAATTCAATTTTATATCCATTAATCTCTAAGTCGTTGGAAATACCATCTTTATCCCAATCGTTGTTTGCCATTTCAATGTTTTGTGTAATGAGTGAACCTATTTCCCCATCAGATCCGAGCGTGAAATTCTTATCTTCTTTTTTTACATTTGCATTCTCTTTGAATATTTCAACTGTACCTCCTGGATTCGGTTGTTTTACATCTGCTAAAGCAGGAGATGCTAAAGTCAGTGCCATCGATACACTACCTAATACACTAATTGCTGGCTTCAATTGTTTCATTGTTATTTTTCCTCCTTGGTTTCTAGGTCCATTAGAACACCTACTAGTAAGATTAATTTCATCATATATAACAAATCTTTCTTTTCTCTCTCATAACTGTTAAAAAAGTCTCTCGTAAATATTACAAAACACTTACAGAGTTTTTAAAAGCCATAAAATCTATATGAAACATCAAAAAGCCGTAATATGAAGAATCGATTACAATATATACAAAAAAGCAGCTAGCCAAAGCTAACTGCTCACTAACTTATAAAATTTCAGTAAAAGAATGTATTAATTTTGAAGTGTGCAAATTGGGAGAGTGACTTCAACTATAGTCCCCTTATTCACGTCACTCTCAATAAATACCTTCCCCTGGTGTGTTTCAATAATTTTATAACAGACCATTAATCCTAAGCCGATTCCCTCTTCCTTAATACTGTAAAAAGGTTCTCCTAAATATGGTATACGTTCTTTTGGAATCCCACATCCTTGATCGATAAAGCGAATCCTTATTTGATTATGATCAAGTTTATCAAATTGAATCAAAATTTCTCCTCCTGTTGGCATGGATTCAATTGCATTTTTTAAAATATTAACAAATACTTGTTTTAATTGATTTCCTTCGCATGGAATCAATGGAATATCAGGTGTAAAATCGATTCTAATTTGTATATTATTCATCATTGCTTGAGGTTGCAGTAGCGTCAAAACTTGATCCATTAGCACACCAATATCATTAGGTTGTATCTTTACCACCTGTGGTTTGGCTACCGCCATAAATTCATTAGTAATACTTTCTATACGCTCAATCTCTGATGATACTATATTTATATAACCCCGATTATTCTCAGTTTCCGTTGATTTTAGTAATTGCATAAACCCTTTCATTGCGGTTAATGGATTATTAATTTCATGAGCCATTGCAGTCGCTAATTGTCCTACGACAGCAAGTTTTTCAGATTTCCGTAGTAATTCTTCTGTTTTTAGCCGTTCAGTGATATCACGAGAAATACTTAGGAAAACTTTTTTACCATTTAAGTTAAAAACACGGACACTAAACTCAGTTGTTATTATTTTTCCTGTTGGAAAAACATATTCATCTTGCAAAGTGAAGGAAGTTTGTCCCTCTCTAATTCTTTTTAACAACCTTACAATCATTTTAGAATCTTGTGGTACTACATTTGGAAATGGTAACGAGAGTAGCTCTTCTCTACTATATCCAAATCTTTTACAACCAACAGGGTTTACCTCAATGAATCGACTTGGAACATGATTTTCATTCAGCTCTACTACATATACTGCATCAGTTGCTTGTTCGATTAGTGCACGGTACTTCATTTCACTATCTTTTAATTGTTGGTGTAATCGATGTCGTTCTCTTTCTGCTTGTTTTCTTTCAGAGATGTCTCTACATATTGCAGATAAAGCTAACACATTTCCTCTTACGTCTAGTATAGGAGAAACTGTCAGACTGACATCAAGAAGACTTCCATCGTTACGTCGTCTAACAGTTTCTAATCTAGTAACTACGGATTCTTTCGTTAGAATTTTCTGAATATTCCCAAGTGATTCTTCCATTAAGAAATCTGGTACACAGGGTAATCTCTTACCTATGATTTCTTGTAATGACCATCCAAATATCTTTTCATAAGCTTTATTTGCTTGTAAAATATGCCCTTCTCGATCAGAAATGGTAATAGCATCTACATTATGCTTTATAAATGATTCTAGTAATTCTTTGGTAGCTCTTAATTCTGATTCTACCTTTTTCCTTTCGGTTATATCGACTATAGAACCAACAACTTCCATAACTTGTCCATTTCGTTTAATCGGCCTAAGTGCAATAAGAATAATCGTTTTATCATCTGGCCAGGGTAATTCGAATATATTTTCTTTCCCTTCCCATGCCTGAAGATAATACTTCATCAATTGTGGAACTAAATGTGGTGGAACAATAGAAGCATCAATAGTCCGTAAGCTTTTCCCTACCACCTGTTCAGAATAAAATCCTTTTTGATAATAAAACTGTCCATCACATAAAGTGTGTATAAAGTGCTTACCCACTTTTTTAAATTTAAAAATCCCTCCTTGAAGCTCATGTACGGTATCTGTGAGTTCTTGCTTGGATTTTTTTAATTCCCGATTCATTTTAGATAAGTCCTGTGTTAAATAATATAATCTCTGGTAGGCTTCCATAAGAAATAGCCCAATTAAAAGCCCTAAAGCTATATATAATAAGCCTCCAGTGTAAAGTAACTTAGTATTAAAGAATACACCAACTAACCACTTTATTCCAACAAAAACAGAAAAATATAAAGATGCACTTTTAAAAGGATGAAGGTTTTTAAAATATGTTTTAAAAGTAACAAATAGGATACCCAAACCTAAATAAGCAATCACAGGAGGTTCCCAGTAACCTCCAATGTAAAAGATACGCATGATAATAATGCTAATTAATGTAATCCAACCAGCAATGCGACCAAAGTAAATAAAAGATAAAATAAGAGGAACAACTCGAAGATCGTAGGAAAATCCCATGTATGGAAAAGAAAAGAGCATCAAAGTAACTGCAATAATCCCTCCATAGAATTTTTCGAAATATCGCCTGGAATGAATCAAAAACACTTGAATAAATATCGCTGCGCTAACTAATAAAGAAAAAATAGAAAGATTGATGAAATAGTCTTTAATAATCATGTAATGTCCCTCCTTGCATTAAAGATATATTCGACAAAAAAACAGAAAATCCTACAAATAGTACAAACAGTTCAGGTGCAAAAAATATAATTCCCTACATGACAGTACATGTAAATAGTATCATATTGATTCAAATCGAAAACCAGGGAATCTTCCATTTGAACCTTCAAACACCCCAAAAATAAGGTGTTTATTCTCTCTTTTTATTTAAATGTTATGTACAAAAAAACGTAGGAATATTTAATTCCTATGTTTTTTATAAATTAATCAATTCCTTCACTATTACAATTCTTCAAATTCCTCAATTTCGGCTTTTCGCTTTAAAAATATTGCAATATCTTTATTACAAGTTGCTCTTTTAATGTATTCGCAATCTTTTGGTTAAGCCATACACATAAAGCAACCAGCACCTTGATTCAATATTCACTTTTTTACTGTACAAATTCTTTTGCTTTAGCTAGGTGTTCTAGGAAATAAGGAGCCTTATGCCGTTCAATTTTCCACTTAACTTGGTGTCTAGTTTAGTGTACCATCCCCATGCCCATCAACTTAAGAAAATAGATTCACCCCAAAACGAAAAAATGAGCTTTTCTGTTAAAAGTTAGCACAAAATTTCGTTCTGGGGGTATTTGTTTTTCTTAGCTTGATAGCGATGTGTACCATCCCCAATTAATGCATTTTTTTGGGTTCAGTTCATTATATTTTCTACTTTGTCTTTATACACAACATATTCTTTCCCATCCACTACTGCTACCACCGCAAATTCATCATTTGGATTGAATGAAAGCCAGTCAGCCCACATGCTTGTATTAGCACCTCCACTCCACATATGATGAACAGTGTTTTTAGTTAAATTCATAACTTTATAAGACGCATTTGGTGCATTTGTTCCAGTCTTTATTTCAAAAGTGTATGCGTTATGGATTTTTTTATAAAAGTAAAAAACGTTTGATGGACGAAGTAGATTCATAAAATCCTGTTCTTTCTTCTCTGCAATTTTTATGCCTTCTAGTAATGTGACAACATCTGTTCTTAATGTTTTCCAACTATCTTTAGCTGAATTCAACTTAGGCTTTAAAAATTTATATCTATTTTGATCAGCTTTTTCATCAGCTTTATCAATATGCCCCAGTACGCCCGAATATTGAGAGTCTAAATCATCCCATTGTGTGGACATATAAGTAAGAGCAGTAATAGCACTATCAATCGTACTATGCATATCGCTAATATTATGAAATGCAACTCCGACTACACGATTTAATGTAATTTTATAATCTACATTTTTACGTAATTCTGCTAAAGCAGGCTCTAATCGACCTAAATTATCTCTAGCAGTACCTATCATTATGCCACCAGAAATAAGCGTGGGGATAAAAGGTATTTTCACCATTATTAATCCATCAGATTCTAATTTCTTATAATAGTTTACTTGTCCTAAAACTTCATCTAAACGCTTTTGATCAGTCTCCACATCAGCTCCTTGGTTTTTTAAAATCGATTGCAAGGTCTCTTTATGGCTTCCAAATACTCTAACATCTTCTCCAATAGCGTTTTTAAATTTAGTTAATTCTTCTATTAATGCTTTTGCAGACTTTTGGTTTCGTTGAATTCCCCCCCTTAAATCAGTAATCCCCTTTTTTAAAGTATCCCCATTTCCATTATTGATCGCCTCTACTAATGTTTCATAATAATTTTCAAACTTTGTATCGTATTCAATAATGCCGGTCAATGTATCTAAAAGCTGTTTTTTTACTTTTGTATTCCATGTAACAGCATGTGCTCTTGCATTCTTTTGATCCAGTACAATTTTACTAGGTAAATCTGCATACCCATTAATAGAAATTCCTTCAAAACTCACATCCGGATTATTAATTAGCAAATAAGAATATTCATTCATAGCTTTTGCAAATAACCCAGCATCTTGTACAGTTTTTTTCATCTTTTCTTCATTTGCTGAAAGAGACATATCTCCAGTGTTCGTTTGTTCAGTTTCAATTGCAAAGGTTGCTACTGGTGTGACTGCATAGGTAGTTGTCATAATTAAAAATGCTGATACAGCCAGTATTTTATAAGGTTTTTTTTTCATCTTTTCTTATCCCTCCTGTATAGAGTATGATTTCAAGTCCTATTCTTATTAAAAGACGATGTAGTTGCATAGATTCGATATTATTAAGCGAATCTATATAAACTGTCCCCTATTAATCGATTCTGTTACAAATTTTTAAAAACAAGTAAACTACATGGCTATCTTTTTATTTGGATAAAACTTATATATAAGTGAAAGGCGAAGTCTTTAATGAGACTCCGCCTTTTTAATATATAAGGATTTATTAATTATCGCTTTACTGTTTAACAGTGTAATCATAGACTCTCTATGTTATGGTTCACTTTGCAACAGAATTAATATTTCCCTATTTTTGTGGAGTAACAGTTTCCACTTTTAATTCCTTTATCCCTTCTTTTAATGTAACAGCATCTGTTCTTAATGTTTTCCAACTGTCTTTCGCTGCATTTAAATTAGGTTTTAAGAATTTAAATTTATTTTGATCCGCTTTTTGAGCTGCATTCTCAATATGCCCTAGAACGCCCGAATATTGAGAATCTAAATCATGCCACTGCGTGGACATATAAGTAAGAGCGTTAATAGCATCATCAAGTGCCTTGTGCATTTCATTAATATTACTATAAGCAACTCCAACTACGCGATTTAATGTTACTTTATAATCCACGGTCTGACGTAATTCTGCTAATAAAGGCTCTAACTTACCTAAATTATCTCTTGCTACTCCCACTATAATACCGCCAATTATCGGTAGACCCAAAATAGCACCCTTCATTACATTAAACCCATCAGATTCTAATTGTTTATAATAGTTTACTGATCCTAATACTTCTTCTAGACGCTTTTGATCGGCTTCAACATCTGCACCTTGGTTTTTTAAAATCGACTGCAAGAGATCTTTATTGCTTCCAAATGCTCTAACATCTTGTCCAATAGAGTCTCTTAATTTAGTTAATTCTTCTATTAGTTGTTGTGCAACCTTTTGATTTTGTTGAATCTCACCTCGTAAATCTGTAATCCCTTCTTTTAAAGTTTCTCCATCCCCTGTATTAATCGCCTCTACCATTGTTTCATAATAATTGTCAAATGTTGTATCATATTCAACAATACCAGTCAATGTATCTAAAAGCTGTTTTTTTACTTTCGTATCCCAAGTAACAGCATGTGCTCTTGCATTCTTTTGATCTTGTACAATTCTACCAGGTAAATCCACATATCCATTAATAGTAATTCCTTCAAAGTTCACATCTGGATTTTTAATTAACATATAAGAATAGGCATTCATAGATTTTGCAAATAACCCGGCTTTTTGCAAGGTCTCTTTCATTCTCGCTTCATTTGCAGAAAGAGCCGTATCTCCATTGTTCGTTTGTTCAATTTCACTTGCAAAAGTTGTTACTGGTGAAACTACATTAGCGGTTGTAATAGTTAATAACGTCGATACAGCGAGTAATTTGTAAGGGATTTTTTTTATCATTTCATTTTCCTCCAATTTAGGTTTTAATTTTCAGTTCTATTCCTGTTTAAAAGCAATATCTTTTGAAATGAATTCTGCATCTTTATGAATATCATTCCAACTTTCTTTAGCAGCTTTTAAATCATCCGGTATTAAAGAGAATTTGTGGTCTTGCATAGAATCGATATTATCCAGTAAATCTGTATAATTTGCGCCCATTGTATTCCATTGCTTTTGAATATTTGTTAGAGATAATATCGCTTGATCTACAGTCTGATATAGATATGCCAATGTTTCTTTCGCGTTAGTAAGCGAAAGAACTGCTTGATTAGCACGATCTGCTTTCATACTTAATTCTCCGATTTTGTTAGAAATTTCGTTATAGGAGTCCATATGCTTAGATGCCGTGACACCCGCCGCAGTTCCTAGACCGATACCAGCTGCTCCAAGAGCTGAAAGTCCACCAACAACAGCTGGTGTTGCTGTACCACCAGTTACAACAATTACAACTGCTCCTCCAATAGCTGCAATAACTAAAATAGCTGCTCCCAATCCACCACCAATTGACCATGCTAATACATCATCAAAATGTTTTTTCTGAGTAGAACGAAGTTGCTCAATTTCAGCTTGAAGTTGCGGAATCGTTGCCTGTTGACCTGCTAATATTGCAGTTAATCCACCTTTCCCATCTGGACCACCAACATTATTTTTAAAATCTGTAGAATTTTGATATAGTTTCCCTTTGAAGTCTTGTAGCATCTTAATTACATCTGTAACCTCTTTTGAATTTGTATTAATTGTAGTAATTAAATCACTTATGCCCTCTTTTAGACCTGCCTTATCTTTCTTTTGTACAGTATCTACTAAAGTGTCGTAATAATTTTGAAATTGTTCATCGTAATTTACAATATTACGAGCTGTTTTTTGAATCTGTGGCTTCGCTTTATCTAACCAATAATTCGCATTGATTCGTGACAGTTCTTGATTAAGGTGAATATTTTTGAGCAACTCCCCTCCTTCTGATCCTAAATCGATATTAGATAAATTTACATTCGGTTGCTTAATCATTGTTTTTGCGTACAAATCCATTACAAGAATATGAGACCCTGTTTCAGCCAATGCTTTCTTCAGTCCCTCGGGACCTAAAGCATAATTGCCTACTTTTTGTTCTTGAGCGGTCGTTTCTTGTGCAAATGCATGAATAGTGTTACCAGTAGTAGCAGTTATAACCGTTGCCAGAGTGGCTAAAGTTAGCACTTTGAATGGGAATTTTTTCATAACTATTCTCCTTCTTTCGCTAGATTCTTATAATCTTTATAGTTTTTTCAAAAACGTAATATCAAAATTTATATACCTGTTCTTCAAGGTAACTTATTACATTTTTTAATTGTCTTAATGTATCTTTTTGAGACTGCTCGTTAGTTGCATCAACATTAGTAGATAATTTTGTAATGTTATTTTTTATTAGATCCAAATCTTCTTTATAGCGCTTTAGTAGGTCAAGTTCTACATCTACTTGGTTTGCAAACGTATGCAAATCATTTTGTGAAAGAAGAAGCATTGATTTTTGTAAATCTGCTATTGATAGTTTCGTTGTTAAATCATATATTTTTTGATTTTGTTTCTCTAAATCATCTAAATATGCTCGCTGTTCTGCTGTTAGTTTATTTACTTCAGCGAAGACACCAAGTGTTTTCTTAATCTTTTCAGTATCAATGGCTTTCATCAGGTCATATTCTTGCGTTTTTGTGGCTGCAGCTGCAGCTATTTCACCTTGTTTGCTTCGCTCAATTGCTTCACGAGCTGCTTTTTTGACTGATTCAATTTCTAGAGCAGTTTTACCTTGCTCTTTCGCTTCTTGCGCTGCTTTTTTCTCTGCTTCTAGAATAGAGTTGTTAATTTCTTTTCCTTTGTTATACGCTGCCATCCCTGCTTGAGCAGCCGGTTCAATAATTTCTTTTGAAAGACTATAAACTTCTTTGAATATAGCAAATCCCTGCTCATTTAAAGCTCCTGGTATTAATGCAATTTGTTGTAAATCATTTTGAATTGCTTTCTTGGTATTTAATAATTCATTTTTTAACTGATCTATTTTCCCTGTTCCATCTGTACTTAGTATGCCTTGTGCTGTTGCCACATCAGTATCGAAATCTTTCAATTTTTTATCAAGCTGTAATTTAAGTTCTGTTAATTCATTAATTTGTCGTTGCGCATTTTCTTGATTCGTCATAGCCATTTCTTGAAGAACTTCAAGTCTATCCAAAAACCCTTCACTATCTTCTTTATTGTCTACATACGATTTTAATGTCGGGTAATAGCTATTAAATTTCGTTACAAATCCTTTACTTTTTGAATTTAATAGAATTAACTGTGGATAGAGTTCTGATGACCATTCCTTCATATCTTGTTTGATTAGGAATTGATTGGTATTTAAAGCTGGGACTTCCTCTAGCTGTACATTAGGACTCATTAAAGATTGATCAATATACGTTTGGATTAATTTAGATTGCGCACCTAATTTTCGTAATGATGAAGAAATATCCATGCTTTCCTGTTGAGTTTCTGCTTGAACGATTGGTGTTGCGAGAGTATTGATAGGAATAGTTGCTCCAGTTACAATGGATGTTATTAAAAATCCTGTCATTATTTTATTTTTCATTCCGTACACTCCTTTACCATTGTTTTTTATAACTCGATTCATATAACTTGTACGCCCTAGCGCTAGGCTCTCTCCTTGCACACGCATGAGGAAGGGGAAGTCTTTCGGATAGGGTGTTATCGTTATTATTTACTTCTAATAGGATCTAAAGATTTTACTTCCCTCTCATTTAGATACTCTATTTTTCAAATAGGAAACGATAAAAATTCATCAGCTATATTTGAATTAGCTGCCCAATGAGTAGGAAAATATTATTTCTCCCCTAGAGCTGCTAACTTACAGAGCCGTGAAGATAGATAAACTATTGCTTCTAGAGTTAATCCTGTCATGACCTTTTTTTAATATCAATTTCATAATATGGTTTTTAGTTTTGTCAGCAATAGCCTTACAAGACTACAAAAGATGAAATTATACTGTACATTGCTTATACTTTTATTGCGGAATAAATTCACTTTTGTTATGCAGTAACTTAAAACACTTTTATTACAAACTTGATCCTTTTGAGACTCTAGACCTCCTGATAAATTAACTGATTATTAAGAAAATTAAACTTAACATGATGTTACTTGCAACTTCACTATACTCCTATTAGCGTAATCTTCTCCTTTCTGTCTGGTCATACCAGTTATGTTGTTCATTAAAACATTAAATTTTCGATGCGTAAATAGCAAAATTTTGTCGATTGCGCCCGATAATTTAACTGTCAAGTAAAAAATCGAGCTGAAAATATTATACCAATATAATCAATTAGGAGTTTTATCTCTGTAATTGTAATGATTACAAATTAAAGTGTATACGGTTAATTAATAACTATTTTAGCTTAACCGTGCAGTTTTATTTTTTAAAAAATACTTATAGAATAATTTAATAGGTTTTTTTATACTTTCTTTCCTTTATTTGGTTATGTATAATTGCATATAATATAGATATATCAAGTGATATATGTTATTTTGTTAAATTTTATGTAATAGCCCCTAATATCACCATTAATAAATACTTAACATGAAGATATTAATCTATAAACTTATCCATCGTTATTACTATAGGTTTTAAAATTAAAAAAAGCCGCAAAGCTTTCTCGAAAAGAACCTTTGCAGCCTTCTGTTTTTTGTTTCCTTAGAAAAATGATGGTTAGTGTACTCTTTAAAATTAACAACATGGTATAAATCTTTCCATTGTCCTTTAGCTTGGCTATATGTTTCATGGACTCTTCAAGATCTATTTGAATACATATTCCTTTTCTAGATCAATCACATACCCTTTCTAGAGTAAAAGAAACAGTATGCTCAAGTTTTAGAGTTACTTGGGCATATATTAAAGTTTTTGCACAAGAAACTGATACTAAGCTTATATTACGGTATATTTTTCACGATACTGTCTAGGGGTCATGTTAGTTGATTTTTTGAAAACCCTTGTAAAATAACTTTGGTCGTTAAAATTAAGCCAAGCACAAATATCTGATAATGGATATGTAGTGAGTGTTAATAATTTTTTTGCTTCTTCCACTCGTTCCCTTTGAATAAATTCACTTAAAGGAATTCCCACTTCTTTTTTAAATAATTTAGATAAATAAGTAGGCGTAATATCCAAATGATTAGCGAGTTCATTGAGAGATATTCCATCGTAAACATTTTTACTAATATGGTTCATACATGTAGTAACCGCATTTGAAAATTTTTGCGCATTGAATTCTTTCACCCGATCTGCAAAAGTACGTAAAGCATCTCCCGACAATCGCCTTACAGAGTCCACGTTATCTAGTTGTTCCATGGTTTGGATATACAAAATACTAAGAGCAAAAGCAATGTCTGGTGGGAGATTACCTTCTATCGCATATCGAGTAGCTAAAGTAATCGCAATAATCCCATGGTTTTTTTGGTTTCTGAGTGGATCCGCTGTTAAAATTAATTCAGTATCTTCCTGCGAAACTGCATACATATATTGCAATAACTTCTTTTTATCTCCTTCTTTGATTGCTGAAAAATAATTATGTACTAATGCCATGTTGTGAGTTTTAGGTTTATTTTGTTGGCGTTTTAAAATATATAGATCAGGTTTCACAATTTTATAGGGAACTTCCTCTAGCACTTTATTTTTTTCTAAAACAATATCTACATCTAACTTTTCATTGAAAATCATGTAATGTAATAAAACTCCCATATCAATTAAAGTAGTTTTTTTAATCTCAGGTAGGCACTGATAATAGGCTAGTCTTTCTTGAATATTATTATTTAAGTTAAATTCTTTCCGAAGTTTAAAGGTTATATCATCTGAGCCCTTTGGATGTATAGTGGGACCGATTATAATAGTCCCTTTTATGTAATCATGATTTGCTATATGAATTAGAACGAAATTTTCAAGATAACTGTTACATCTGAAAAGTGGCAAATTATCGGGATCATTTTCTTGATAAATGTCACTAAGGTGTTCTTCTTTAGAAGAATAAAAAGGACTACAAATATCATCAGAAATAGACTGATATAAAATTTTTTTGTCTGTAGATAAAATATGAACAGGTACATTAAAGGCTTTATGTGCGAGATCACACAAGTGTTGTATATCGATAGAATTATTCATTACCTTCTCCTCTTAATTAGATTAACTGATAAATTTTTACATCTTTACGGTATAAATTCATAAATTATTTTCCGTCAGGTATAACTTACGACAAAATATTACTATAAAATATCAAAATAGTACAATTCACGACAAAATATTACTATATCTTTTTTATGAAAATCATATATTATTTATTTGTAATTAGCATCTACATATCGGAGAAGTTAGGAAAAGTGTGAAAGAAATAGATTCTTTTCTTATAAGTTTTTAAACGACAATGAAATGAGCGGGGGTCGTTTCTTAATTCTCCAAGATCTAATCATAGAACTTGAGAAAACAGTGAAGAACCTACAAAATACAGAAACAAGGGATGATTGGAGTATACAACTCTAGTAAGTAATAGCTTCTTGCTAATCCTGCGAAAAATCTAGCCTTTGCGGATACATTGCCAGACGAACTAGAATATGCCCCAGGTACATTACAAATAGTAGGCTAAACAGTGACAGATACATTCGATACAGACAAAAGTAAATTTAATGTAGGAAAAGAAAACGAAGAATTTTGGGATGTGACACATACAGAGTGGCATACAATGGTACTCCATGCGAGGGACAAGCTGGAAAAAAGATTAAAAATACAGTGAAAGTCCAAGGAGATACTGTATCACCGTAAGAACTAACAGCCAAAAATTCAATCACTTGGACAAACTGAGATTAAAAAAGTGGATGCTGCAAATTCGAATATAAAACTGATAAACTGCTGTATTCCAAATTTTTGACAAAGATAATAAAGAAGTCGAAAATTTAACAGCAGATGAAAATGATAAAGCTATTTCTGAACCACTATGCTTCGGAAAATTCACGTTGGAAGAAATTCAAGCACCAAATAGGTCTACGTTATTTAAAGATCTAATTGAGGGAAAGGTCTTATCATCAGTACAAAAATAAAAATAGAAAACACAAAAAGCGAATGGAATATTAAAAATACTGACGATATAGGTCCAACTATTTTTATCTAATTGGCACTATATTACTGGTCGCAACATTAGTTTTAGTTTCCGCAAAAGCGGAAGAAATAAATAGATTCCAAAATTATTAGGAATAGCAGCGGTGACACAACATATAAATAATTTTTTTTATATGTTGTTAATCTTTGTAGTATCAGTCTTTATGCTACCTAGCTTTATTACTCCATCACATAAACATATTATTTATTTTCTAATTACAATTAATTAACAAAAACAACACCTCTAATTAAGAGGTGCAGTAACATAAATCCAAAGTAATAGTAGACATTAGACACTTATTTCACTGTAAATTGACCTCAAAATAATAGTTACTGCAATATCAGGATTTGTTTATTCTATAACAAAAGAAATGTCACTTAAGCATTCTTTGTATGCTACTTTTAATTAATATATATGACACCCTTAATTTCCCACTCTATTTTTAGTTAAGAATCAAAATACTGAAGCCAATGAAATTGTATTACATTGGCTTCAGTATTTCAGATTTAAAATTACGAATAAAAACAAAACATCGTTTAAACACCCTGTTTTTAATCGTGTGGAATTTAATCCTTATCGATACGTATGACGTTCACATGACCACTAAAAACCCTTAAAAAGCAATCTGAGAGTCCGTTTTTCTGATTCACAATCATTTTTTTGAAATTTATGTGAAAAATCAATATTTAGTAAATCTTATTATCCGAGACACAATTATTGCCGTAATCAAGATAATAAGGGCGGTTATCAATCCAGATTCTCCAATCCAAATCTCAGTTTGATATCCTGTACTTGCACGTGCGAAAGGTCCTTGAATAATGGCATTCCAAGTAGTATGGATGATAACCGAAGGCCAAATGCTACCTGTGATAAGTCGTAAATAAGCTGTAATATAACTGAATGGTACAATACAAAAATAGATGCCAAGTACTGAAAGAAAGACAGATGGTCCCTCTACATATAGACCAGCAATAACAATTGGAACATGCCACGTTGCCCAAATCAATCCACTAATAAGGATGGGCCTTGAAAACTCTGCATCGACTAGCCTTGTGAGCATATAACCTCGCCAGCCCATTTCTTCTCCCAAAACTGGGATTAAGTTAAGCAAACTTCCTAAAATGCCGCTCAATATTACTAGATAAATGAAACTGAATGGTGCCGATAGATACTGAAGTCCAAGTATATTGTAGATTGGTTCTAACATACCACCTTCGGGATGCTGAAACTTCGCAATTCCGCTCAACCAGGCGATAGAATAAGTAATTCCACAAATAATCATAGGTATTAGCAGAGCAAGACCAATTCCCTTCCATATCTTTAAGTTACCGAGACTAAAAGATACATCTTTAAACCCTTCTTTCAGTATTATGCGAGTCAAAATAGAAGAAAATGCTGGGGTAAACATATATACCACAATAAGCGGCATACTTTTAGTAATCATTACTACTAAATTTAGAATAATAGAAGTAATGAACAAGATAGTTAAAAAGAGTCGAAGTCCTCTTTTTGCACGTTGGACTTTATCTTTATTGCGGCATGATTCTGCATGTAATATCATTGTAATCCGCCCTTCCCCTTTTATTAATTTGTTTATCGAACCGACTTCCTGTCATTTCAACAAATTCAACTTAGAATGAAAATATTTTGGCATATAGATTAATTCATCTTTAAAATCCCTCCCAAATTTATAATCTAGTCTTACTTGCGACTCATCAATGTAATTATTATTTATAAGTTGTCATAGCCGATAGTACAAAAGTGTAATGATTAGTCTATGACCTGTGTCAATTAACCTTATGACAATATGTAACTAGAAAATATGATATGGGATAGATAACAATTGAATTAAGGCAATTGATTCGTGCAAGTACATGAATCAATCTCGCTTTTAAAAACAATTCAATTGAGGTGGAAAAAAATGAATAAGAAAAGAATAATTGCAATGGTTAGTACAGCTTTATTAGTCACAGGATGTGGAGAAGTAGGAAACGCTCAAACAGTAGCAGTCGAAAATTCAGGTCAATCAATCCAAAAAAATATAGTTAAATCAATACAATCACAGGCTTACCCATTAAAAACGATAGAACCGTCAAAATCATTTGAGGATTTAAAACCACTTAAGAAAATGATTGGGAGTGCACAATATGTAGGATTAGGAGAGAATACTCATGGAAGCTCTGAAATTTTCACCATGAAATTTCGCCTTGTGAAATATTTGGTTACTGAGATGGGTTTTACGAATTTTGGAATGGAAGAAGATTGGGGAAACGGCTTAAAACTAAATGAATATATCCAAACAGGAAAAGGAAACCCTAGGGAATTTTTAAACTTGTTATATCCTACTGATGAAATTATTGCCATGATTGAATGGATGAAGGATTATAATGCTAATCCTTCCAATAAAAAAAAGATCCAATTTATTGGACTAGACTTAAAGACGCTGGACCAAAGTGTCTTTAATAAAGTAATTGATTATGTAAAGCTGCATCGACCAGATTTGCTAGCAGAAGTAGAAGAAAATTATAAAGAACTGTCATCTTTCACTGGAAGTGTACAGGAATACATGACGCTTGCTCCTGAAATGAAAAAAAAGTTCAAGGCAAACGCTGAGAAAGTAGCCCAATTACTTAAAGATGATAATGGGCAGGCAAACACAGAAATAGTTTCATCCGAGTACATCTGGGTAAAAGCAACAGCGAATGCAATAGAGAAATTCACCACAATGCTGCTTCCTAATGACTATCCAAGTATGATAAAGCTACATGAGCAATACATGGCCGATCAAGCAATGTGGGCACAAGAGACATTGGGTGGTAAAACTATGGTATGGGGACACAATATTCATATAGCTACAGGAATTATCGATGAGAAATTATATCCTTATGCTGCGGGGCAGTTTTTGAAGGAACGTTTAGAGAATAATTATGTCACAATTGGTAGTACAACTACGGAGGGGAAATTCACATTATACAGCGAATATAATCCTTCCACCGGAGGTAAGATTGCAACGGATACTATTCCACAAGATGTAAATAGTTTCAATTATACCCTTGGAAAAGTCCCGTATCAAATGTTTTTGTTAGATAACCGTCACCTTAAAGGGCAAGCAGATAAATGGGTTAGAGAAAAAAGGCCATTACTGAGTATTGGGGGACAACTCCTCCCGAACGGTTCGTTATACTTTGATACTTCATTGCGTGAGCAATTTGATATTATTTTTCACATTCGAAAAACAAGTCCATCTCATATTAAATAAAAGTACAAAACAATCCCGTTCTTGCATCTGCAAGAACGGGATTGTTTTATGGAGATTAATATAAGCATCTTTTTTAACCAGAAGTAGGTTACTCTCCCCTTTTTAGCATCATTTAAAAATGTCATATGACATTTTTACACTGGTGAATTTGACAAAAAAAGCAGTATGATGCGGTTATTACACAGAGAGGAGCGATGAACTTTATGAAATCAAGATTCATCCAGAATGGTTATTTTTTATTGCTAACTTTCGTTACAGGATTGTTTTATTTTTGTTTTTACCTAATAGCTTTGCTATTCAGTTTCACCCTTTCATTTACGGTAGTTGGGATTCCATTAGTTATACGAGTACTACAGACTACCACACCTTTTATCCAATTCGAGCGTATACAGACGAAAATTTATACCGATATTTCGACTGACTCTTACGATAGAAGTATAACAACGGATACATCAAACTGGGCTCAGGTGAAATTAGGACTTACGGATCGTCGCACCTGGTCTGCTGTCTTTTGGTTAATGCAGAAATTTGTGATTGGCATTTTCAGTCTCATTAGTGTAATCATTTTTTATATAATGCCACTTATGTTCCTGTTGGCACCACTACTGTATCGATACATCGATATGAATATTATTTTCATACAGATAGATACTTTTTCCAAGTCACTCTTTGTCATGTCTATGGGTATAGTGTCTATCGCCATAAGTATTAGAATAGTAGATGGTTTGACAAAGAAATTTGGTGGTTATACACGTAGTATGATTCGGCAACTAAATCGATAGAAGTTTGCAGTCTGTGAGAGGATCGCAGTGTAAAATTAAAAAGTATAACAATGCATAAAGGATTAATTTATAATATAAGAAGTAAAAAGGTAGGCTACTTAGGGGGTAAATAACTTGTTAGATATGGTTAAGTATTGGTTTTGGTATGATTGGATTATGTTAGGGGTCCGTCTAATTGCTAGTGTGTCTATCATCCTAGCTACATTAAATTTTCAGGATGGTTTAACATTGCCACTTTGGATTATTATTCTTTGGGAGGTTGTTGCCTTCTCTATTCCATGGGTAGCCTTACTGTTCAATTATAAATATTACTTGTTCACAGAAATACTGCTATATGGTGGACTGTCTATATATTTAACCTCTTTATTTCCGGAAGCTTACAACACATTTCTTATATCGGTATTTCTTATCGCTGCGAATAGTAAGCATTCGTCCTATTATTGGACAGCTCCAACAACAGTTTTTATAACAACTGGAATTTTTTATGCAGTTGCGCCAAGTAATAACTATTGGATTATGGTCACCTACTACGGACTCTCTTATGTAATGGGGTTTGCTTTTCATTTATTAATCGTCAATCATAAACAAAATGAAGCGATTCGTAAACAAAACGCGGTACTTGAGCAATATATGTCTCAAATCGAACGCATTACACTGGCAGAGGAACGAAACAGGCTGTCGAGCGAGCTTCATGATACAGTTGGTCACGCTTATACTTCTATTATTATGGGGATGGAAACGTTGCGCACCGAGCTTGCTACCGAAATGGGTATTCAGAGGCTAGATTCTCTGCTTGAAATGGGACGTAAAAGCATCGAGGACGTGAGAGGTTACCTACATCAAATGGAGTCTCCGTGTCAATCGCCTTCCTTGATTCAATCTCTACAAAATCTTGGAGCCGAATTTCAGGAGCACGCTCGGGTGAATGTAAGCTTTCGAGCATTCGGAGAAGAATACCAACTGTCTCGGCAAGCGAAGATAGCGTTTATTCGTTGCTTACAAGAGTCCCTTACGAATGCAGTACGTCATGGTCAGGGGACTGAAATTATAGTTTCATTGCAGTTTGAACAACAATATACGAGGCTGGAAGTGCAAGATAATGGAAAGGGAAATGTAGAATGGCAGGAAGGCTTCGGTATGAATGCTATGAAAGAGCGGGCAATGAATTTACAAGGTCAATTGTCTGTATATACAAAGCCAGAGGAAGGAATGCTTGTTACATGTACCATACCGCGACAAACTGAAATAAGAGATGGACTTATTCGTTTGTTAATTGTAGACGACCAGCCATTTGTTCGGGAAAGTTTGAGGACACTACTCGATAGATATGAAGATTTAAATGTAGTCGGTTTGGCTGAGGATGGCAATCAAGCCATCGATTTGTGTGGGCGCCTTCAACCCCACGTTGTACTTATGGATTTAGATATGCAGCACATGGATGGAGTCGAAGCAACCAAAAAGATAAAGCAACAATGGCCACATATCCGCGTATTGATTTTTACAACGTTTCAGGATACGGAACAGGCGCTGGACTCGCTTCGTAACGGTGCGGATGGTTTTTTACTTAAATCTATTGAAACATTGGAGCTAGCTAATACGATCCGACTTATTCACAGAGGTGGGACACTAATTGATCAGGGAATGTCTCACAAAATATTTGAGAAGTTTGATGAGCAAATCGAGACACCACAATCAAAAGCTACTGCTTATGAGCTAACAACCAGAGAGATAGAAATATTGCAGCTAGTAGCAAAAGGACTCCGATACACTACAATAGCTTCAAGGTTATATTTGTCGAGTGGTACAGTCAGGAACTATGCTTCCTCGGCTTACACAAAGTTAGGGGTGCGTAACAAGGAAGAAGCTGTCCAGAAGGCTCTAGAAATTGGAGTTATTGAATAAGAAAAATGTTTGTTGTTTCTTTAGAGCTAAGTAAGCTGTAGTTACAAGATGCCGTAAAGGATAAAACTACGAATTTTATTGAATATCATTTTTGATAGATAATTTTAGAAAGATAAATTCTGTTTTAATAAACTTTAAATAGCGTTACTACATTCAATATGTAATAACGCTATTGTTGTCTATATTGGAATTACACGTCTTTATTATCACTATACAGAAGACAGTTTCAAGTCTTTTCATCTGATAATTATTCCTTTCTAATTCAAAATAAATATCTCGTAATTTCTCCACCTACAGAACTATTTACATGTGAGAATCCCTCTAATCCAAATGTCTCCTAATTCACTAGCTGTCTCTATACTTATCTACCCAATAACAGGTGAAATTATAATTTTATTTCTTTACCAATAATTATCCATTTATATTTCCGCATGAATAAAACCTTATTTAATTATATAAAAAATACATAATTAAATAAGGTTTGGAGTGTTTCAAATTCACATCAACATATCCGCGCATCCGCATGAAGTACCCACATTATTCTCCCGTTTCATATGCTTCTCTAAATAGATTTTTGTTGTTTGGATATTTTCGTGGCCCAGCGTTTGCATTAAATGATATAGATCCGCATTTCCTTGTTCAACTGCCATGATTGCAAATGCATGACGGAATGTATGTGCCGTTACAGGATTTTCACGATACTGTAGAAAATCTAGATTTGTCTTTTTTATCATGTCTGTTACTTGATTTGATAACGTTTTTGGATTATAAAAATTCCCTCTTTGATTTACCAATAAAGGACATTCTTCTCTATTTACCTATATCTACATTTTTTATAATTTATTATGAAATATATATTGATTTAAAATATTTTGTTCAAAATGTTAAATTGGAATTTTTAGGGACTTAAAACAGTTATTTGTTCTCTTTTTTAAAATTCACATAATTTCCAAATATCTAAAGGGCATATGTTAAGGTTTGGTATATAATAAAAGCAACCCGTGGTTAGAGTGTTTGCTCCGATTCAAGTTATGAGATAGTTTGTTTCACTTTTTATTTTCAAATTCAATATTACGGGTAGTACCAGCGAAGCTGCCACTACCCGTAATAAGGTGAAAAGATCATTATCATGGCTAGTGTTGAACACCTTATTAATGTTCACATAAAAAAACGTAGAGGAATCCCCTACGTTTTTCACTCACTCCTATTTTCAATATTTTTCAATGCAAATTTCACTGGAAGTTTCTTTGATTTGATAACTACCAGATAAAAGCTTCCTTGTCTAACTAATCAGCAAAAAAACTTGTAGGAATCATTATCTAGAGTTTTATTTTTCTCTATCGATTTAACCTCTCGACAGCTTCCGCGCTTGTATCTACACGTTTAACGAAAAAAACTAATAGCAGTGCAACAACATTCATGCCAAGCGCTACATAGAATGAATATTGAATTCCCGATAATAAAGCCTTCTGAGTTAATACTGCCTTCGTAGCTTCTGTGAAGGTCGTTGGATCTACATCCGACATTAGACTTTCAGCTTTTGTTGTTGTTACAGAATTCATAATCGTAACAAGAATAGCAGTACCAATCGAACCGGACACTTGTTGAGCTGTATTATTAACAGCCGTACCGTGCGGATTTAAGCGAGTTGGCAATTGATTAAGACCATTTGTCATAAGTGGCATCATCACCATTGCCATCCCAAACATCCGCAGTGTGTAAATAAGAATAATATGTGTGTGACTAGAGTCAATTTGCAGGTTTGCCAACATATAAGTTGAAACAGCTGTAATGGAAAGTCCTACTATGCCAAGAATCCGAGGGCCATATTTATCAAATAGTTTACCTGTAATTGGTGACATAACCCCCATTATTACCGCACCTGGAAGCATCATCAGCCCAGAGTTCAGCGGCGAAATACCACGGACGTTTTGTACATAAGCTGGTGTTAAAATCATACCCGAAAACATGGCCACCGCGTTGACAATTGCAATTACAGACGCAAGTGCAAACATTGGGTACTTGTAAACACGTAAATCCAATAACGGCTCATTCATTTTTAATTGACGGATAATGAAAGTAATTAGGGCAATAGCGCCTATGATTAAGGTTGTTAAGACAACTTTATTCTTCCAACCATCGGAGCTTGCAGAACTGAATCCATATAACAAACCGCCAAAACCGACAGAAGATAATAGTAATGAGAGATAATCAAGTTTTGCATTTTTGTTTTGTTTCATGACATTCTCAGATTTCCAAATCCCTAACAGTAAACTAATGATTGCTAACGGTAAAATCATTTCAAAAAGCAAACGCCAGTCATAATACTCTACAATATAACCTGATAGTGTCGGTCCAATTGCTGGAGCTGTAATCATAACCAATCCAAAAATCCCCATTGCTGTTCCCCGTTTTTCTCTTGGGAAGCTTACTAGCATAATATTCATTAACAAAGGCCCCATGACTGAAGAACCTGCTGCTTGAACCATCCGGCCAGTAAGTAATAAACCAAAGTTCGGTGCTAAAGCCGCTAAGGCCGTACCAAGAATAAAAATCACCATAGATGTAATAAATAAGCTCCTATTGGAGAAGCGGGTTATTAAAAATGCTGATGCCGGAATTAATATACCACTTACAAGCATATACCCTGTAGAAAGCCACTGGATCGTTGAATAATCTTTAATGTCTAAATCCTTCATTATTGATGGCAAGGCTACATTTAAAAGCGAGTTGTTTAGAAATGAAACAAATGCCCCAATAAAAAGGATTACAAGCATTAAATATGGTGGTTTTCTTTTATGTAATGTTTCACTCATATATTTATTTGCCCCTTCATTATAAATTTCATTGATTAGTTTAAATCGTTTGCATATCTGCACAAGAATACATTATCCTTGCAGTATTTTGCCAAACTCTTCGAATGGATATTCTCTTTTTAGCAATTCTACTTGCTCAACATAACATTTTAAAATCTTTTTTATTGATTAAACCTTTATAAACATTTAAATAAGATTTTGAATGAATATTTAAACACGTTTTTTAACCGAAATTAAATTAGGCTGAAATAAACAAAAGGAGCAACTGAAAATCCTCTTCTAAAATAAAGTGAAACTTTAATCAGTGGGACTTTTACAGGCAGTCCCCCCCAAACTTCTTTGCTTTCGCTGAATTTTGAGGCGGGGGTCTTACTGCCCACAAATAGCGGGATAAATCAACAAGACCACGCACCCATTCCTTTAAATACGGGCTTGTAGATCTAGTTATGTAACTATCCATAAAAAGGAATATTACATAGGCTAAGTCTAACATTACATTTTTAAAGTGAGGGGAATAAGCGTATGCACCAATATTGGTATTTGAATTCAAAGGGAAACGGGGAACAATATAATAACCAAATTTCAATGGCATCATTATATTCACAGCCCCAAATAACTAAAGCTGAGGAAATGAATGGTCTGAAGATTCCTGAGAATTGGAGTTGTCGAGTCTATCCATTTGGTTGGGATTCACCAACCAATTATACGGGTTTCAATCCCCAACCCCCTCCCTTCTCTTGGGGTCAGCCAATCCATTATGCAGGGATGATGCCCCAAGGACATCCTGCTAATTGGATTCCATTACCAGGCCATGCAGGTTTCAATTTTCAAAAACCCCCCTTCCCTTGGGCTCAACCATTCAATCATACAGGGATGTTCGCACAAGGGCATCTTGCCGCTTTACTATCGCCGCCAGCCAAGGCTTTTAACTTTAGTACCAATAACTCGGGTGTTTTTGGAAACCCTCCAGGATGGGGAGGACAGGTAAATCCCATGGGATGGGGTGGTTCATGGCTCCCAATGGGATGGGGGAATAACGGAGGTAACGGTCAGGCAGGAATGCTTGGAAACTTACTTACAGTAGGAAAAGGCACCATGAATGGAATAGGAATGCTTAGTAGTCTAATCGGTATGGGGAAGTTCTTCTTTTAGTTAATTAGAACGGGAGGATAGGTCCATAGCCCAGACTTAAAAATCATTTCCTTTTCCATTGATTTAATCTTCTCAAACATGCCCCCTCAATGTATTTATTGTATGCTTCCAATACTCCCTCCAAGTTCGTTTCCTCGTCTTTCAAATTATAAAAACATCTGTTACCTTGTATCTGATAAGGGATAGTTGAAGGTGATTGCATCTGTTAGCTTAATAGAGATGTGGTCGCACCAACAAAACGCGAATTTCGTACGCTAAGATTCTTTCAACATAAAGATTGTTGATAACTTGTACGTGTCAGTAATACCATCTAGCTGTAGAGTGCCGAAAAAAAGTGAAGCAAACAAAATATTAATCTCTTTCTCCCTATTTTAGAAAGAGTTGGAGTAGATTACGTAGTTCCTTTCGTATATTTCATGGTAACTTTTGCTGTTATAGCAATTATATTAGCGGTTTGTGTTTTACTCTATTTAACACAGCAATTATTTTATCTTTCCTTTGGTTCGGTTACCATTTCACTTAAAATACAAATATAATCCGTAACCTAAAAAAATTATTAATATTATAGAAATACTGAGTATTGTGTATATGATCCCTCTTAATGTTGTACTCATATAATCACCCCTCTCACGCTTCAACAATTCCATTATATAACAAATAATTCGTTGGAAGTTTAAAACATGTTTTAAACTAAATTAAGCGAAGTAAGGGATGCCATTTGACTTCCCTTACTTCGCCTTTAAAGAATAATTAGTGAGTAGCTTACACATCAAGCTTATTAAGTAACCTTTCACTATTTTTACACAATTGTAATTATAGTGTTTTTTGACATTTGATCATTATAAATTTAAATGGAGGCTTACTTTCCATATTTTTATGCGGCTCCACAATTTCCGTAGTTTCTATCAGTCCATAGTTTCCAAAGTCTTGTTTTACCGAGTCAACATCATAAAAATACATTTTTACCCCTTCCATTATTTCAAAGTAGTCTTTACCCAGTTGTTTCCCCTTCCCAAACATTGGGGCATCTTTTGAAATAGTAGTAAAAATCATATATCCGTTTGGCTTTAACTGACTATAGCAATCTTTAATAAACTTCTCTCTCTCATCCTTATTCAACAAATGAATAAGTGCATAAGAAAATATGCCATCATACAGTTTGTTATCAAAAGGCATATCCGTAACTGAACCATGGAATAAATTAGCATTAATTTCATTTTCCCTCGCCAATTCGATCGCTGTTTTTGAAATTTCAATACCTGTTACTTGTATTTCGGTATCAATAAAAACCTTTGCATTTCTTCCATATCCAATACCAGGAATCAATATATCCTTCACTTTCTTTTCAAGGAAAAAATCCTTCGTCAAAATTGCGGAATCTGCAGCTTCAAATCCCCACATCATTTGATTTTCTATAAAACTTGCTTCCCAAAATTCTGTCATACATCAATCTCCTTTATATATCGTTGTTTACCGTTGAATGTTGAAAAATCATCGCATATTCACGAAATTGTATCAAATTTCAACATTAATTCAAAACAAAAAGCATTGGATACCCAATGCTTTTTACACTTACGCAAATAGAGACGTATTCGCATATAAAGCTGGTGAACCACCTGAATGTACGAATAAAATGTTGTCTTCTTTATTAAATTTGCCTTTTCTAATTAAATCAATTAATCCTGCTACTGCTTTACCTGTATAAACTGGATCAAGTAAAATACCTTCTGTTTTCGCAAGTAATTGAACTGCTTCTACCATTTCTGGCGTCGGTAACGCGTATCCTGGTCCTACATATTCATCAAAGCATGTAACTGCCTCGCGTGAAATAGAGTTTGGGATACCAACGTGAGCTGAAGTTTCATCTACAAGTTTTGCTACTTTCTCTTCTTGCTCCGCTTTTCCTCTACTTACATTTATTCCGATTACAGGAATTTTACTTTGTGTTCCGGAAAAACCAGTAATTAAACCAGCATGCATACCAGCGCTACCACTTACACAAACAACTGAACTGAAATCAATTCCTTGCTCAAATGACTGAGCCATAATTTCTTGCGCACAAGCAATATATCCCATTGCCCCAGTAGGGTTCGATCCACCAACTGGAATGACATATGGTGTATTTCCTTTTTTACTGACTTCTTTCGCTACTTTATGCATCTCTTCCATAAGGTCTGTTCCGTTTGGTACAACAATTACGTTTTCAGCACCTAATAAATGATATAAGAAATAGTTTCCGTTAAAGTCTGGCTTTTCTTCTGGCTCAAGCCCTTCCTCTAACACAAGAATACATTTCATTTTTTCTTTTACCGCAGCTGCAAGTGTTAGACGGCAATGGTTTGACTGAATACCACCAGCTGTAATTAACGTATCTGCACCCTTTTCCTGTGCATCCGCAACTAGAAATTCTAACTTTCTCGTCTTATTACCGCCAGCTGTTAAACCAAGTAAATCATCTCGTTTAAAATAAATAGTCGGCCCACCAAGTACTTCAGAAAAATTGTTTAATTTTTCAATTGGTGTATATGATTCTGTATATTTTTTTCTCGGAAATTTAGCTAAATTCATCAATAACGCTCCTTTTATACTCTTTCACAGTAAATGTAACCATACTATTATTACATGGAAAAATGATGAAGTCACCTTTCTGGATTAAAAATGTATTAGAATTCGGTAAATGCAATTTATATCAATGATTTTTAACTCCAGTACGGTAAATGAAATTATATGAACGGTTTTCTTAATATATCGATTCAACGACAAAAATATACAAATAGAGGCCCGTTTCTCATCAATCAAAAAAGAACCCACACATTTAAATGTGGGCTCTCTCCAATCACTTATTTGCCGAAAAACGAAGAAGTTGCGTTAATCCTGCTTCTAAATTCATTTCTCCTTTATGGCGTACATATACAATCTTGTCCCCATCAAATTTTGGCGGGTTTGCTGTATAATACGTATGCCACTCATTCGTTCCTTCTACAGAGTACTCCATATATTCAGTAGCACCAACGATTACATTTTTATTATCATCTGCTGTTACATCTGGTGCCATTTGTGCAATTTTTGCGTCACTAATTAATAAGTTCTTTATGCCCTTATCCCGTTTATAATCGTAAGCCGTTACGACAACATCGTTACCGTATGCTTTCACTTGCAATCCTTGTTTGAAAGAAGATCCATCCGGAGCAGTCTTCTCTCCGCCATTTGGTCCAGCTGACATCCAGCCTGTTTCAATTCCGCCCGTATTTACAACCGTAAATCCTTTTTCATCTCCGCCTGTAATTTTCTTTTTACCAGCCCAGTCTGGCAAGTTTAAATCCCAATGCGTATGACTCGTAAAGAAAACAACTTGCGGGTAGTCTTTTAATACATCGTACAATTTATCCACGTTTAAATAGTCTTGTAAATATGGTGATTGTCTTGATCCGGATACAGAATCAGGTAAAACGTGATGAGAGAAAATGAAAATTGGCTTATTTTTATCTTTTTGACTATACTCTTCTAAATTTTGTTTTAGCCATCCTAATTGCTCATCACTCATATATACTTCATCCCACATTTTCGAATCGTGGTATTTCATATATTTTTCAGTTCCTAAAAATAAAAGCGGATAACCGTCTAATTCTTTTTTATGATATACCTTATCTTGTCCGCTAAATTTTAAATATCGATTAAACAATGTTTCTTCCGTTACACCATTTGGCCATGTATTTTGAGAGAGTTTCCCATCAGCTGTCCATTTACCAGCGTAAAATTCATGATTCCCAACAGTTGACCATACATTTTCCGGATGCTTATTCTTGTTTAACACACGCTTCACATCATCATATTGTGACTGCTGCCCAGTTTGCGTTATATCCCCATTCATAATAAGCGCTCTGGAAAGTGGCGTCACTTTGTTCATATCTTTTAATACGTGATCAAAGTCCCCTAAATCTCCTTGAATGTCACTAATAACGTTAAAAGTTGTAGCTGATTTTCGAACTTGCTCTTTCCCTTCCGCATGCATCGAAAGTGTCGGTAATAAAGCTGCCATAACAGCCAATGAAGCTACTGTCTTTTTCATACAAATTCTCTCCCTAATAATAGAATGTATAATCTGACATGTTCTGCTTTCTCTTAGGTGCTTGTCCAATTCATATTATAGAGAGGGATTGTAAAGATAGATGGAGGAAAAATTTAAGTGTTTTTTAAGAGATTTTGTCTTTTCATTGCACTCCACAATTCGAAATTCGCGCCAATCCAGCTTTCTAGCCTTTAACATTACATAAATGTAAATTTTGATGTTAAATCTTTTAGTTTCATACGTTGTTTTTTATTACTTCTAACTTTCGGGAAAAATCCACTAATTAATAATGTTATAATCCATGCCATTATTAGAATAAAATTTATTGTATTACCGGAATTCAAACTAAAAACTCTCCACAAATAGGCAGCACAAAAAACGAGAATAGCAGTAATAATAAGTAAAAATACCCTAACCACTAATCTTATGTAAGGTTTCTTCTCGTGCTTAAAAATGAAAGTTCTTCTCCCTTTGTACAATCTAATCACAAATAGCAGCAAATATAAACCAAGTGTGGCTCCAATAACAATTGATGTAATAGAGTTGTTTTTTCTCTGCTCAGCTAGAGAGAAGTAACTTTTAGGTAATTTTCCAGTTTCATATTCCATCCATGCGTGGTAAATATCCTGTCGTAAGTCTATACCACCTTCACCATTTGTAAGGATTACCAATCCATCCTTTGTATTAGGAATGAAACCATAAAAAGAATGCCAGCCTCGATTGTCACCAGAATGATAAAGTAATTTCCATTGATTAGATAGTTTTTTTTCAAATATACCTAAACCATTCTCCCCTAATACTGGCTTTTGCATTTCCGTAACACGTTCACTTTTGATGACACCATTTCCTTTATTATTTGTATCCATACTTGCAAGTATCAATGTCATCATATCCGTAACATTTGTCTTGAGACCTGCAGCAGCCTGTTCGGTAAATTGGTAACTAGGGAGCTCCTCTCCAAAATATCCATAAGCTTTCGAAAGGTTATGATTTTCAGGGCGTTGTAAGAATGAACTAGATTTCATTCCTAAAGGTTTCATAATTTGTTCTTCCATATAACGATCAAAAGGTATTCCGGTAACCTCTTCAATTACAAGTTGTAAAATTGTATATCCGCCACCAGAGTAAATTGTTTCTGAACCTGGTTTATTGGTAACCTCCACTTGTTCATTAAGCCAAACTTTTCCAGACAGAGACTCCTCAATAGAATTAAGATTTTTCCCTGGTGCAACCCCAAGGTATCCTTTATGTGCAGACAGTCCTGCTGTATGACTTAATAATCTTCTTATCGTGACTTCATTATTATTAAACTCTGAATTAGGTAATTTCCATTTGGTCAGATATTTTCCAACGGGATTATCTAGTGATAAACGACCTTCATCTACAAGATGCAAGATTCCCCACACTGTAAGGCTTTTAGATATGGAACCAGCTTGAAACAAAGTATCATCACTCACCGCTTTTTTTGTCTTTTTATCTACATAACCGTAGTTAAGTGTATAAGCAATACGCCCCTCATGTACAATCCCTATTGCAACCCCTGGTACCCCATAATTCTCCTTCCATTTTGGGACCTGTTCATCCAGCTTTTTTTTGAAATCCTCTATACTCCTATCAGTCAACGTGCCTGATTCTGCCCTCACCACATTTGTAAACCATGCTTCATTCGTAATGAATATACAAATCATTAAACATAAAATACTTTTGCATATTATCGATGCTTTTTTTCTATTCTTCATTTGCTCCACCCCTTTTTTCAGAATATTCTACCCATCAATCAGAGTATCCCATTCTAATATCCCCTTCTATCGATTTTTATTACTTAACCTTACAAAATTGTAATAAAAATCAATAAAACTAATTATTCAGGGGTTTTACTATCCTTTATCCGAGGGCAATGAATTTCATCAACAAGATAGACATGAAGTTATTTATTGTTTAAGTTAATGCCCCAAAAATACTAGTTTGGTGATCTAATAGCTATATTTCCACACTACAAAAATTTATAATAGAAAAGGTGAATTTTAGTTTTAATTAAAATTTGACCAAAGTATTGCTGCAAATATTTATTTTATAAAAAGAAGAAACCCACATATTTTGATTAAAATGTGTGGGTTTTATTTTGGATTCCTTAATTTTTTATGAAGAAGATTAATTATTTTATGTAGCCTACTTAAATAAACACAGCTATTAGTTTAACTATATTCCTTCATGTTTAAAATAGAAATTTCACTTTTTAAAGAAACATGTTGTTCAATTTCCTAACAGAACAAGATAAAATACTTAATACATATTAGTAATTTTTCCTGTTTCTATTGATAAATATAAAAATACTGCCTAACACACTTAATGAAAGCGCAAAATATAACAACAAATCAGGTAGAAATTTCAAAGGAATAATATCAATTAATTGTAAAACAATAATAGAAATGATACCTAAATATAGAATATTATACAAAACATTATTTGTTTTATATAGAATTTCTCTTCCTCTTTCGTCATTTGCTTCATCACTTGATTGAAATTTTATTACATACATCTTACTTATCACTAATAAAACAAATAATAAAATTTTTAACAACAATATATGTATCACTCCTCTAGATAATCAAATACATCGGTTAACGGCTTTTCAAATGCATTTGCGATTTTAAAGGCAAGAATTAGAGAAGGGTTATATTTATTCTTTTCAAGAGTAGCGATAGTTTGACGACTAACTCCCACTCTTGTTGCCAGTTCTTCTTGAGTCCAACCTTTTTCTGCTCGACAAACTACAATTTTATTATGTAACAATAGTAACACCTCTTGAGATAATCGTAATTTATTTCTTGCAATTTGTAAAATATTTTTTACAAATTGTTTTTAAAATTAAAAATACGCATAAAAAAATACACAGAGATTTCTCCCCATGCCTACTAATCCTCTACTTCTTCACCGCATGTACATAATGCACTGTTTCAAAGGCTTCTAAATAAGTGCTAGTTCTATTCACATTATATGGAGGGATTGTAAAGATTGATGTAGTAAAAAATCAAGTGTTTTTCAAGAGATTTTGGCTTATTTCACTCAACAATTACCGAGCCGCGCCAATCTAGCTATCATTTACATTAAATAAATGTAACTTTATACAATGAATTTTTTAGTTTGTTATGGCGGGTTTTAATCTCCTTTACACAATTTCAATAAAGCACTTTACCTTTTTAAATTCTCTTCATTTAATCCGAACAACTCTTGTAAAATAAAACGCCCATCTTTTCTAATTAGTACATCATCGAACCAAACTTCACCCCCGCCATACTCCGGTCTTTGAATGTTTACTAAATCCCAATGTATCGCTGATTTATTCCCATTGTCTGCACCTTGTAACGAATCTCCAATTGCTAGATGAAAACTACCATTTATTTTTTCATCAAATAACGTATTATTCATCGGGTGTAATATATAAGGATTAAACGCTAGTGCAAATTCTCCAATATATCTTGCTCCCTCATCCGTATCAAGAATTCGATTCATTCGCTCTGTATCATTTGCATATGCATCTATTATTTTCCCCTGTTTCATATGTAACTTTATATTTTGAAACGCATAACCTTGTTGAACGGATACTGTGTTAAATGTTATTACTCCATTTACTGAATCTTTGACAGGTGCTGTATACACTTCACCATCAGGTATATTATCCGTTCCATCTCCTTTTAAAACGCCAATTCCTTCAATTGAAAACTTCAAATCCGTACCTTCTCCAATAATCCTAACTTGCTTTGTCTTTTCCATTAATTCTTTTAACGGATTCATTGCTTTCGACATTTTATTGTAATCTAACGTACATACATCATAATAAAATTTTTCATAGGCCTCAGTGCTCATATTCGCTTCTTGCGCAGACGCCGCACTCGGGATTCTTGTTGTCACCCATCTTGTTTTATACACTGCTTCACTATGAGCTTTTCCAAATATCTTTTGATATAATTTCATTTTTTCTGATGGTACATCTGCTAATTCATATGCATTTCTAGGGCTACGGAGATTAATATATACTTGCATCTTACTTAAGCGATAACATTCCCAATCTGCAAATAACTTAAATTGTTCTTCAGATCCTGATAGAATTAATTGCCTTGTAACAGAAACATCACGCATTGATACATGCGCATATCCCCCTGCTTTTTCCACAGACTTAATAATTTCACGAACTACTGCGGGATCTATTTCAGTAACACTTTGAATTAACACATGATCACCAGGCTGCACTTTAGTCGAATGATTGACTAGTACATCCGCTAATTTCGATAGTTCTCGCTTCATTACGCTCTCGTCCCTTCACTATCGTTTCAATAGCTTAATAAAAAATAAAAGGCTCTTTTCGTAAAGATTGTTGCTTATAATTAAAATAAAGGTTAATTTTCTTAATACGGTATAGTATTTACAGCAGATTATTCAGCAAACGGGCAGGATTGTGAAAGTATTGAGTTCGAGATATCTTCCTAAAAACCATTACTATAATAAAAGGATGACAAAATTTTTATGGTTAGTATGATAATTTGGAAACAGAAGTCAGCTTAATCTATGAAAACCTTATCTGAGGAGTGATGTAAGTGAAACAAAATATTTACGATAATCCGAATTTCTTCAAAAACTACACAGCATTGCGTGAAAGTGGAATAAACGCTAATGACTTCATAGAACAGCCAGCAATCAAATCATTAATTCTGTGTTTGAAAGGAAAATCGGTATTAGACTTGGGTTGCGGTGATGGTCATTTTTCAAAGTATTGTATAGAAAATGGTGCAAAAAACGTAATAGGTGTAGACATATCCAAAAATATGATTGAACGTGCTAAAAAGTTAAATCAGGATGATAACATAGAATTTATGTGTCTTCCTATGGAGGATATGGGACTAACCAATCAAAAGTTCGACCTGATTATAAGTTCCCTCTCTATACATTACATTAAAGATTACTCGGCAATGATTCAAAAGATTAATGAACTATTAAAAAGCAGTGGTGAATTTATCTTTTCAACCGAACATCCAATAGCAACAGCTCGCAAAGGAAGCAACCATTGGATAAAAACTGAGGATGGTAATACATCACACTGGGCATTAGATAATTATCAAGAAGAAGGAATCAGAGTACACAACTGGTTTGTTGACGATAGTGTGGTTATTTATCATAGAACTGTTGCCACATTAATAAATACTTTGATTGAACACGGGCTTTCGCTGGATAAAATAATCGAGCCACAATCAACTTTGGCAGGGATAGAGATAATGCCAGATTTAATAAACGAATCGCGAAGTCCATCTTTTATTATAATCAAGTCAAAAAAAACAAAATAATATTTAAAAATATCTACCGCAATCTGAGAGCTTTTATTGAATTACGAAAACAGCCGTTTCACTAAGGAATGGCTGTTTTTTATACTTCACGCAGAAAATTCACAGTGATTTGATTACTGTAAGGATTAAAATAAAGGAAAATTATAGAAAGGATAAAAATGCTTATAGCCGCTGCTACCCCATGCCCATCAACTTAAGAACCAAAACAAAATGAACTTTCGTTCATATGAACGGAAAAACCCTTAAAATACTGTGTATCCTTAAAAATGAGCATGCTAAATAAACCTCAATCGGCCTAATTTCAAAAATTATGCATCTTTCTTTTGCCGGGTCACCTCATTATACTCATAGACAACCCCCATAATATCAAAGACTGTTTTCTTTTCGTATCTGTGAGATTTCCGTCCATTCTTCTGTAGGAGGTGGAACAGCCGAATAAGAATCTTTGTTATTTCTTGGGTGTTTAGTTGCGTAGCTTGATACAAGATGTATAAATGATCTTTAATCATTCCAATAGCTTTATATTCGCTTAATTCCTTTTGTTTCTTTTGTAAAATTAATTGTCGCATTTTAAACATAGTAGAAGAACATAGAAAAATGGCAATGAGTTTTCCATAAACATGGCATTCTAATCGCTCTTGTTTGATATTTTGGCAATGATGAATTTGAAAAAGTGATTTCCAAGTTTTAAATATGATTTCAATTTGCCAACGGAGAGAATAAAAATTGTGTATTGGTAAAATATATGTTCATGCCAGCTAATCGTTTGCTTTTTTCTGAATACGTAATACCTTTTTTACTTTCCGTATACACTTGTTTTTTCATACGCTCACGCAGTTGTTTTTCTGTTAATCGATACATAATCACCCGAGTGAATAGTTTTTTATCCTTTCCAATATAAGCATCTTTTATTTCATAGACCTGCCCTGGTTTTAAGGTATTCATAATGTGTTCTAAATCAACTTTGGTGTACTGAGACTGTTTTTTTACTGTCCCATTTCGAAAATATTCAGGAAATCCATTTTTGATATACACCATATTGTTTAATTTAAGCCGTGATATATAATACACGCCACGTTGGTCCATTTGATCTAAATCATCCAGTGAATAATAGCCTAAATCCCGAATACATAGATCTCCAGGACGTAATGTAGCTAAGCACTCTGTTCCAAAAGTTTTATCATTATTTTTCCCTGGTTCCACTTGGAAATTTAAAAATTGGCCACTATGTAAATCATATTCTAACTGAATTTTTATACCCGCTGTTTGTGCACAACCACCTGATCCAGGATACACACTAGCTAAGTGTTTTGGCACTTGGAAAATCCGTTGCATCTAAAATACGAATTCGTTGAAAATAAGAGATTGAAGAGCCTGGAATCACTGATGTTTCACAAATTTTATTTTTTAATAATGTAGAGAAAATATGTTTTAAAAAGCAAACAGCTTTTTTATTGAATCGCTTATTAAGTCCTTCTGGACTCATAAGAGTTCCTGTAACAGCATGAAGTTGACTACACAGTCGTACTAAAGAATCACTCGCTACCCGCTGACTTATCCAGACACAAATAGTAGCTAAATCATGACCTGAAAACTTACGCTTTCGTTGTACAAAAGCTATTTCTCTAGCAAGTTTTTCTAAAAATGAAGGAGTAAGATGTTGATATAATTCTTCAACAAATAATTGTAGTTCACCTTGAATCGAAAAATTCATAAAAAACGTCATCCTTTCTAATAATCTTGTTTAGAAAGAATAACGTTTTTTTATACTTGGGCATAGTGAATATTTTTAACTTGATGGGCATGCGGATGAACCCAAAGATTGTGAGAGAATCAAAATGTCCAAGTTTTATAGATTTTTTATACCAGGATCACAAAAAGGTCCAATGCTAGGAGCATCTGACCCAAGGTTGCTTTTTCATCGGATATCTTCCAACTTCTTAATAATCATATTTGGTGTTGCCCACTCATCACGATCGAAATCAGAAATAGACACTTCAATATTTAGACGTTCTTGGAATTCTACTAGTAAAGATACTGTAGCAAAAGAATCAAGGATACCTTCTTCAAATAATTGCACATCAGGATTTTCTTTTACAATATCATTTTCACATACTTCTTCTAAAATATCTAATACTTGATTTTTGAATTCTACCATTAAAAAAATCTCCTTTATATCTGAAATGTATTATTAGTAACTTCTTAGTTACAAGAAAAGAAATTACTTATTAAAAATAATTATTTAGGTGACCAGAGAAAATTAGGAAACCGAAACATACGAAATGGAATGTAATCACAATTGCAAGGACATGCATGAACGTATTGTTGGGCCAAAATTTATACTTCTTGTTTTTTCGTTCGAAAATATCAAATAAAATAAACAGAGCAATATGATATAGAGCATAAATCATATATTGAGCAATATGATGACCTGTAATATGCCAAATTCCCATGATAAAAAAGTTCAAAAAGACGCCAATATATGAAATCATATAGCGATTTTTTATGAGCTTTTTCTTTGTGGCAAAAAAGACAAAGCGCATGTAAATAAAATCACGGAGCCAGAATGATAAGCTCATATGCCAACGATTCCAGAAATCTTTAATATTACGACTGATAAACGGTTTATTAAAGTTTTCTGGTGTTTTAATACCCATCATATAACTGACACCGATTACGAATGAGCTATAACCTGCGAAGTCAAAAAATAGATATAAACTATAGCTATACATATAAATCATATTTGATAAAATTGTGTTTTGGTGAGCTATTGTTGCATCCATAATATTTTCTTTTATTAAGTAAGCAAGTATAAATTTATACAGAAAACCTTGAAAAATACGGTTAATACCCATGTATAGTAGATTTTGATATTCTTCAGCACTTGGTGGTTTTTGAATATCTTTTTGGAACCTGCGATACCGATCGATAGGTCCGGTCGAAATGGCAGGGAAGAACAAAATGAATTCCCAGAAATTAAAAAATGAGCATTCTTTAATTAAGCCATCGCGAATTTCAAATACCATTTGTACTGCCCTGAATGTTACATAAGATATACCAGTAAAAACAATGAGTTTTAATTCAGGTACAAATGGTGCGATTTTTGCCAAAATCAGTGGCAAAATCGACAAAATAACAGCCATGTAAAACATGAATGTATTATTATTTTGTTTTCTTAGTAGTAAATAGCCTTTAATAAGGACATATTGCCAAATAATAAATACTGCTAACATCATTGCTTGATTTGGTTTATCCGAGAAGATAATAGCAAGCATAATTAGCGTTAAGACAGCATTATATTTGCGCAACATTTTACCTCTTAATCCAGCTATGATAGTAGGTATCAATAAAATCCCCACTATAGCGAAAAAATAAAATGATCCATATGCGGTCATGCTGTAACCTCACTTTATAATGTTCTACAATCCTACATTCCATTTGGTCTCATGGAATAATGGATTGGCACATGAATTATCTCGGGATTATAGAGTTTAGTAATCACTCATTGCTTCTTTTGGAGGGCAAATTCTGATATAAATGCTTTTTCTATAATCGCATATGCCGGAGCAATTTGTTCCTCTGAAGCCCCATGCATAACTTGTAATGCTAATCCATTCACTGAAGCCAATAAGGCCCTTGAAAATGCTGCTAAGTCAATGATTTCTACATTGGAAGTTTGAACATATTCTTGAATTATGTCTATCAATTGGTTCTGTAGAACTTGAATTTCTTCCATAATTTTCGGTGACCAAGCTGCTGCCGCTAATAAAGTAAAATACACCTTTCTCCATTCAGAATTTTTGAATTGGTGATGTACTACAAATATAAGATTTTTCAATTTCTCTGAAAAATCTTGTATGTTTGAGAGTTCCTTCTGAATTTCTTTAATTTGTTTTTGCATGACATAAGAGGTAGCGTTAACTAATAAACCCTCCTTTGTTGGAAAATAATAGTGAATTAAACTTAAAGTAATTCCCGCTTTTGTAGCAATATCTCGTAATGTAATAGCGGTTGTACCTTTTTCAGCTAAGCATTCAAACGTAGCCATTAGTATTTGATCCCGAGTAGCTGTTTTTTTTGGACTAGACATTGTATTTCACCATCTTATTTTTTATTTGGTCAACCGACCAATTTATACAAACCTATAATAACTTATTAGAGCATTCTTTACAATACTGAGTACCATCCCGTATCCACCAATCTAAGGTTTTAAAGTAACCCCTAAATGAAGATTTTCTTTCTCTATAGTTAGTTATTTTGAGAATTCAGCTCTTTTTTTCTTTTTTGGGGGTATATATTTTTTAAGTTGATGGGCATGCGCTGCTACCCCTATATAAACATTTACATTATTTTTCATAATCCTCCTACTCTACTCCCAATAGTAATATACTGACCACTTTCCAATACTATATTTCATTACAATACAGGTTACTCATCTTTTAATTAGCCTTAAAATTGTAAATCGGCTTAATAATATGTTTGATATCAATTGTTTCTTTTGTATTCTCAACAATTTCATCTATTGGCTTATATACCATTGGAGCTTCATCTAAAGTACTTTCTGCAACAGATGTAGTCCAAACTGATTTCATTGTATTTTGAAAATCCTCTAAGTTAAGTAATTCTTTAGCTTTCTTACGGCTCATAATGCGCCCCGCTCCATGTGGTCCAGAAAAGTTCCAATCTGCATTTCCTTTACCCAATGCAATGATTGAACCGTCTCTCATGTTAATTGGAATGATTACTCGTTCATCTTTCTGAGCTGAAATAGCACCTTTTCGTAAAATCATATTTTCCATATCGATGTAGTTATGAATTGTAGTGAATTGATCTATTACTTTCCAATCCATTCTAGTGACGATTTCATCCATCATTGCTTTACGATTTAACTCCGCATATTTTTGAGCGATTTTCATATCATTCATGTAATCTTTAGATCCTTGTCCTTCTAAATAAGCTAACTCTTTGCGAATCGTCGGTTTCTTAATCCCGCGTATAGCTTCATGTATTTCTTTTTGTCTGCCTTCTTTTGTTAAACGTTCAATGATTTCCTCTTTAATAGATTTAACGTTGATAAGTTGCTCATAAGCAAGGTTTTGATAATACTCTGCTATTTGTTTACCTAAATTACGAGAACCACTATGAATGACAATGAATACATTCCCCTTATCATCCTCATTCAGTTCGACAAAATGATTTCCCCCACCAAGCGTACCAATACTCTTTTGAGCACGTTGTAATGTGAATGGAGCTCTTACACTATCAAAATCAATCATTTTTGAAAATCTATGTTCCTTATCTCGAATACGAAAACCACTTGGGACAAATTGACGAATCGTTTCGTCTAAATGATCGAAGTTGATTTCCTCTTTCTTCTTATTAATCATAACAACTTCCATGCCACAACCAATATCGTACTTATCTCCCAGTTTCCTGAAAGAGTGGACTATACCTTCTCTACGGTCATTGAAGTAAGCAGCTTCTACCATAGGCTCGCCGTATTAACTATTCCATAAAATCAAATTGTTCTTGCCAATGATGGATTCGGTGGCAATTAGCACAAATTAATTCGCACTTATTCACTTCTTCTTCAAGTTTTGACAAGCTATAATGATTGATTGAATTCATATTTACGTTAAAATTTTTAGAGTTTGGATCTACATGATGAAAATCAAAGGCAGGTGTATTCATACCATCATGTTCCAAACCGCACTTAATGCATTTACCACCTAATTTGTTAATGAAGTTGACTCTTATTTCATACGCTCTCTTTTTCCTATAAGCATATCTTTGTTCTCTATGACGATAATTCCATTCGAGTTTGTATTGATTAGGAGTAGTATATTTACGACCGTTATGTCCATTAATATATTTTTTATCTCTGCCATACTTATCTTTGGATTTAATCATTTCACCACAACCACATACACACTCGATCATTGGAGCTTCATCGTAGACCTTTTTGAAATATCTTTGCTTTGGTGTTAATCCATCATTATGAACTTTTCTATTTGCCATTTCGTTATACTCCTTCGACTATATATAGTGTAAAATTATAATAACACCTCCTACATCAACCATATAATTAAAGGTAGAGATTACGGAATAATTCTGCACGAATGTCTGCTAACAATGTGCAAGTCTCTGAACCATTTGACTATATCACTATAGCCTCTGGCTGCTGATTGCCCTCGCCTTTACGTTAGGGTTTCCAGCAATTGAGCGAGTTTTTTAAAGTTGGAGCCGAATTAGTTAACCCCAACTAGATTAGGAACGATTTTATCCTGAATTGTCATTGTTGTCCCAATAGTACAACCTGCGCCCGCATGTGTATCTGGCATAATACGAATCTTGCTATCCTTTACGAATTCTTGGTTACAAAGATCAATAATTTGACCTGCTGCTGTTTCTTCTACGTTAGTAGTAAATACTTTCGCTTCATTGTATTTTCCTTGTAATTTCAACATCTTTTATTTCCCCTTTCCTTTAGTTTCTACAAAACAGATATTCATATATAATACATATTATTATACTTCCTACCACTATCCCCTATTTCCTTTTTCCCCCCAAAAAAGACACAGAGATTTCTCCCCATGCCTACTAATTCTCTACTTCTTCACCGCATGTACATAATGCACCGTCTCAAAAGCTTCTAAATAATCGTTTCGTCCCTCAAAATATAATTTATTAATATCCTCTGGTGATAAGTGCTCATAAATGAGTAAGCCCACCTTCTCTAACAGTGCTTCCATTTCGGTATAAGAAAAACACGATTTCATCGGCTCTCCGCCTATCTCAGCCATCTTTATCATATTTTCAACTCGATTGGATAATCCTTTTTCCGTAAATAAGTTTTCATCGGGATAATCGAAAACGATAGAACTTCCTGCTGGAACTATCTCGAATAAATATTCTATTAAACTGGAAAGTTCCTCTTTCGTTAAATAATACGTAACACCTAAAAGGCTAAAGAAAGTTTTTGTATTTTCAAATCCTTCATTACGTAACTTTTCATAAGGAAATTCTTTTGTAAAATCTATCGAAACAAAATGAAGATTACTTGGAATTTCAAGCCCTGCTTCTTTCACTCTTTCCACCTTAAAACGCTGCGTAGAAGGATGATCCACTTCAAATATTTCTATTTTATTCTCTAACTCTCTATGTCTAAAACTAAATGTGTCTAAGCCCGCACCGAGTATGACGTATTGCTTTGCACCTAATGCAATTTCATGTAATAGCACTCTTTCACAATATGCCGCGCGTGCCAAAGGTGTTGGTGATAATTGAACTTGTGTAATCCATTTTAAAATTCCTTTCGGATTGTCTTGAAACTGCTGTGCAATGTCTTTATTGAAAAAATGTATTCCTTGAACCATGTTCGTTTCAATATCATTACGTTCTTTTTGTGAAATAAGATCTTTAGCTACATAATCATCAAAGATTTTAGAACTATCAAATTCACTATGATACGCCCTTCCGAAAGCTGATACTAACGACGTTACACTTGCTTCACCTTGTTTCATGCACATACACTCCTTCATTTTCACAACAAAAATAGGGTTCCCCTGGCCAGGAGAACCCTATTATACACTTTATTTTTATATTGGTAAATTATAGCATAAATAAGTTTTTTTGTCAAGTTTTCAGCCTGCTAACACTCCGACACTTTGTATATTCTCCGGCAGGAACATCGAAATTATATACGCAATTTTCCGAATTATTTATTCATTCTTTTTTGAGCAGTATTAGTATCTTGAGATACCGGTATGTGTTCGGTAGCTCTAGATAAACCTGTTTTTGGCATATTAACATAGATTGCTTCAGAAGCACCTTTTTCTATTTGATAGGTTTCGTGAAAAACACCGACACTCCCATTATCTTTAATCTTATTATTGTAGGATTTCCAAGCATATGAATGATTTTTTCCGTGAGCATAGTTTACTAATTCGTCGAATCCCTTCCAGTATTGAATTAAGATTACTTTTCTCCAACTAAATAAGAATTCTGTATGTAAGAAACCCCATTGTGGATTTTGATATAATTCTTTAATCATAGGTCCCATAGCATTAAAAACTGGTATCCACTTCCAAAATTTTAATAGGTTATTAATACGCATACCAATAATAAAAACAACAAATTCTTGATCCTTGCTATTGGCTATATGCCTGCCGTTAAAAATTTTAGCCCCCACTTTAATCCCCCTTTTTTACTGAACATAAATAATGTGCAGCTCCCAAATAAACCATAACACTTTTCCATGAATCTTCCAATTGATTCAACATAGATTATGAAAGGCTGTATTTAACTATAAAGGGTATATGTTTCCTACCCTTTTATTATTAATATTTGTTCTAAACCTCCTTTTCACCAGGAACATTTTCATAATATATTTCAATAACGATAGCATTGCCGCTCCCTTTCTAAACAGAATATTTTTTAGTTCATTTGAGTTAGGACAACATCACACTCCTTCGTATTTTTTGCAAGACTAGCTTTCAACCTTGAGGGAACACCCAAAAGCTAATCAACTCCCCTACTCTATGAAATAAATAAGCGAATTTAAAAATTACATAATCATAGATTATTATGCAAATACTTCCTCTAAGCACCGAACATGGTATATAATGATAAAATAATCTACTTCTATATGCTCAATTTTACACAATAGAGTTCACTCATAGGAAAGAGGTACAAAAATATGAAAACAAAACAAACAATCGCTGCTTCTACACTAGCTTTAGCAATGATTGCGGGATCTACCCCTACTCATGCAGAAGTAAATGAAGCTACTCCCCAGCAAAGTACGGGAGATCGCTTAGCTGAAATTAAGCAACATAGACAAGAGTTAGATGCGAAATTACAGCAGCACAAAGAAAATGTGGATCAAACATTAAATGAACTTAACCAAGTTAAGGAAAATGTTGACACAAAGGTTAATGAACTACATGAGCGTAAACAAGTTGCTGATGAAAAAATTAACGAAATTAAACAACATAAACAAGAGTTAGATGCAAAACTTCAGCAAGACAAACAAATTGCCGAGGATAAAATCGCGGAAATTAAAGAGCATAAAAAACAAGTAGATGATAAAGTTGCTGAAATTAAAGAACATAAGCAAAATATCGATAATAAGGTTACTGAGATTAAAGAACATAAACAAACTGTCGATGAAAAAGTGAATGAAATTAAGCAACATAAAGAGAACATCGATCAGAAGGTTAATGAACTTAAGGAAGTAAAAAAACTGGTAGATGACAAATTAGCTGAGTTAAAGAAAGCGAAACAAACTGCTGAGGACAAACTTGCTGAGCTAAAAGAAAATAAGCCGAATACTGGGAACACGTTAGAGGAGCTTAAGAAAATTAAAGGCAATTTAGATAGTCTTTCCGCTAACTTAGAACTAGCTAAACAAGATGTAAAAAACAAACTAGCTGAATTACAAGAAGCTAGACAAGATTTACTAAATAAAATAAACGAAATGAAACAAGCGAAACAAACTGTTTCAGATGATTTAACAAAGAAAAAGCAAGACTTAGATATTAAAATAAACGATTTTAAACATACTGAGAAAAAAATTGATGACAAATTAGCTGAGTTACATACAACAAAGCAAAATGTAGATAACAAAATTAATGAAGTATCACAATCGAAACAAACGCAAACAGACAATAACAATACTACTGTTCCAGCGAAAAACAGTGCTAGAGAACTGCCTAACGCTGGTAGTGAGCAATCAAGTAACGTGCCTTTAGGAATGTTATCTGTCTTAGGTGGACTTTTATTAGTAACACGAAATAAAATTAAAACGTTATTCTCAAAATAAAGCCATTATATCTATTTTAAAATAATCATACAAAGGCCAACTGCACATATATGTACGGTTGGCCTTTTTTCTTTATATTAACTGTCCATCTCTAAGTGTCAATATACGATCACATACATCAAGCATTCTTTCATCATGCGTAATCATAATTGCTGCTTTTTGACTTTCTTTCACTTCACGTTTCATCATTTCCACGACTTCACGTGCGCGTTTTGAGTCTAAGCTTGCAGTTGGTTCATCCGCTAATATTAAATCTGGGTTGTTCATGAAAGCACGAGTGATTGCTACCCTTTGTTTTTCCCCGCCCGATAGTTGATTTGGATAATGAGCTTTTCTTTCAGATAATCCAAATGCTGCTAGCAAGTGATCCGCACGCTTTTCAGATTCTTGTTTGTTTTCTTTTTTTAGCTTTGCAATGTAAAGCAATTGTTCTTTTACATTTAAATATGGAACAAGGTTTGCGAATTGGAAAATGAAGCCGATTTTTTTCAAACGAATGTCTGTCATTTCCTTTTCTGATAACTTCGTAATATTTTGCTCGCGAATGTAAATATCCCCTTTTGACGGTGATAGTAAAGCACCCGCGATTGATAATAACGTACTTTTCCCTGATCCAGAAGGACCGACGATTCCGATAAATTCTCCAGCTTTCACATCAAGCGACATCGGATGAAGGGCTGTTACTTCCGTATTCCCTTCTCCGTACACTTTATTTACTTTGTCTAATTTTAATAATGAAGTCATTACATCCCGCCTCCAATTGCTTCTAATGCATCAACTTTTAATACTTGGTATAACGAAATAAGTGTTCCTAAAATACTAATTACGATAAAGATTGCTGCATATTGTGCAATCATCGGTGTTGTTAATAAGAACGGCATACCCGCTGGTAAAATCTGTTCTAATCCTTGTACAAGAACAATACTGATTACCATCGCAACGACTGATAAGAATAACGCCTGTACGACTAAGCTATTTGCTAAATAAGAATTTTTCGTTCCAATTGCTTTTAGTACACCTAATTGCTGTGTTTTTTGCAGTGTAATGACGTAGAAGAATACACCGATTAGTAACGCAGCGATAACAAGTAAGAATGCAATGATCATCGTTAATGTTCCTTGCTCTTCTTTAAATCCTGGAATACTTTGTAATACTTCTTTTTTGTCGATAACATGTGCATTTTTAATTTCTTTATCTGTATTAAGCGCAATTGCACTATAATCTTTTTGGTTTGGTTGTGAAATAGCACCCCATACGTCTTCATTTACATAAACGACTGGTGTATGGCTAAACATTTGATCTTTCGTAAATCCAACAATTTTAAATTCTTTCTTTGAAACAGGATCAATAATTGTATCCCCAATATCAATTCCTTTTTCTTTAATTGATTCATCAGCAACCATTTCGTTGTTTGCTGTACCTAATTTCTCACCTTTTACAATTTTCGGTTCTAAAAATGAATCACGTTCACTTGAGAAAATAGCGACATCAACTTTTTTCGAACTATCTTTCTTTTCATACGTTGAAACTTTCACACGAAACGGAACGGCCTCTTTCTCGCCTACTTGATTTACTACGTTATCTACATCATCTTTCTTAATTTGTGAACGAAGTAATTTATTTTCTGCATCATCTGCTAATACAAACTTATTTGCTTCCATATTTTGAATCGATGAAGCATTATCATATGATAATCCATTTGCTAATCCTGAAATTACAAGGACTAAAAATGATAATAACACCATAATAAGTCCGATTAATCCGTATCTTAATTTTGATTGTTTTAATTCACGCAGAGCTAAAAACATTTCGCTCGCTCCTTCCTATTACTTTCTATGCACTTATCATAAAAAAGAAATATGAACGGAATATGAACGGAAGATTACAGAATGAAAATTAAATTTTCAGAAAGTATTGAAAACAATTAAAATCCTTGATACAATTCAGTCAAATAATCTTGACCGAGTAATTTAATTTGAGGAGTTGATCATTTGAAGCCCATGTTAACACTAACTACTTATAGCCAACTAAAAGCAATAAGCGATCCACTACGTGTCGAAATGATGATGCGTCTATGTGAACGTCCTTATACAGGACAACTACTATCTGAGAAATTCGGCATTCCAAGGGCGAAAATTCATTATCATTTAAAAGAATTAGAAAAGAATGGTTTTATAGAAATTGTGTATACAGAAGAAAAGAATGGCATCGTTCAAAAGTTTTATCAATCTGTCGCTAAAGGCTTCACCCCTGCCGCGAACCTATTACCTCATTTAGAAATATTAAGCGAATCAAGTCGCCAAATCTTTTTACAAATGACGGAAATGACGAAAAGCCATATTCTCGCTGCGCCAGAAGAAGCTTTTACATTACGAAAAGTAAGCGAAGACCCAGCTGATTGGAATTATGTTTCATCCTGCTGGGAATTTGATGCTACGCCAGAACAATTTCAAGTGTGGGTGAAAAAGTTTCATGAATTAATGGCTGAATTAAACGAAATCACAAAAGACGCGGATAAAGATCCAAATAGTAAATCTTATTACATTTCTACTACTGCACTTCAAATCGACGAGCGAGCAATGCAGCGCTTTGTTAAAAAAGAAGAAAAATCATAATACGATTTTTTTTACATAAAGTGAAACTTTAATCAGTGGGGGGGTTTTGTTCATCCCCCACTGATTATTAGTTGAACCAATCGGGCTTTTACGGGCAGTTGATCCCCCCACCTAACTTCTTTGCTTCCGCTGAATTTTGAGATGGGGGTCTTACTGCCCGTTAATGCGGGATAAACGGTCAAATTTATTTTACCGAATAAATTTATTATAAAGGAGTAGATTAAATGGACATATTGAAAAACCGGAATTTCCTCTTAATGTTTTTAGGGAGAATTTTTACAAACATAGGAGATAGCTTGTATTATGTAGCCGCGATGTGGCTCGTATACAAGCTGAGTGGTAATCCTTTTTATTCTGGATTGGCTGGTTTTCTTACGTTATTACCTTCTACACTTCAATTTCTTACCGGTCCATTCGTTGATAGATGGTCAATCAAAAACACCCTCGTCATTACACAAATTTTGCAATGCATTCTTATTTTAATCATTCCCATTACACACTACTTCGACCTACTAACAGTCCAACTACTACTCATCATCATGCCCATCGTAGCCTTTATCGAACAATTTGCCTATCCCGCACAATCGAAAGCTTTACCACTTCTACTGCATAAAACACAATTATTAAAAGGAAACTCTCTCTTTTCATTTGCTTATCAAGGCATTGACTTAATTTGTACGACTCTTTCTGGCATATTAGTAGCACTACTTGGCGCAATCACTTTATACGTAATCGACTCTTTTACATTCGCGATTACTGCCCTTTTGTTCTTTTCATTGAAAATGCCACAGCAAGCAGAAACCAATACATCACTTTCAACTAAACAATATTTCTCTGATTTAAAAGAAGGTTTTTCCATCGTCTTTCGTTCATTAATGGGCGTATTCTTAATCGGTTCAGTAGTCGCTAATTTTTCAATTGGTATGACAATGGCAATACTCCCTTCTTTCGCTGATTCTTTAGGAGGCGTGAAATCATATGGCTTCTTCTTAGCTGCTATATCAGCAGGTAGTCTCATCGGTGCATTATTCAGTTCATGGGTTGGCAAACGTAACGTTGGCCGTGTCTCTATTATTGGCTTTGCGACTGGCGCTATCTTTTGGTTTCTCTCTACGATTGTACCGTTTCAATGGCTCTCTATTATCTTATTCGGCCTAGCTTGGATTCCAATTGGTGCGACCAACATATTATTCGCGACAATTAGTCAAATTGTAATTCCAAATCAATATATCGGACGCATCAATACAGTCATAGGAAGTATGGGGAAAATTGCTATGCCGTTCGGTTCTTTAATTGGTGGATACACCGCAAATGTATTTAGTAGCCAACTCATTTTCGCGCTCGCTAGCATCGGTATTTTATTTATTTCTCTCGTATGGCTACTTCATCCGAAATTAAGGGCTTTGCCGAAAGCTGATGAAATTACAGCGGATACTTTTGAAGTTCGGTTTAAAGTAGAGCGCGGGAAAGGTACGGCTTTATAGCAGGAACAAATTTAACCCCGTTCTAAATTTGGGACGGGGTTATAATTATAATTATTTAATTTTGAATGAAAAATACTTCACTAAAAATATAACAATAGCACCAACTAAAACGTTCAATTATCGATTTGATGGCCAAGACCCCTGCATTTTCCTTAATTGAATAATTTGACCTGTATGATAAGCATCATGAAGCATAATGTCCAGTAATTTCCCCTCAAGTGAATTTTGCTCAAGCTCTTTTTCGGAAATTGCACTCAATGCCTGTCTTAAATTACGTTGGGCATTTTCACAACGTTCAACGACTTTCTTCCATTCCTTATCATCATTAGATTGATTGGTAAGATAAAAGGTTTCATCACCGTCGAGATTATGTATCCATTCACGGTCTTCCAAGTTTGCAGCAAGTCTCTCTTTGTAATAAATGAGATGATTAACGTTCTCCCAAATGGTTTTAGTTGCCTCTCCATATGGTTTCCAGATAGCCTGTTCGGCTGTAAGTCCTTCTATAGCATGTTTAAACGGTGCATACCAACTCTCTTTATCGAATGTGGAATCTAGTCCGTTTAAAAACAAGTCAATTCGTTTCAAAGTAATCGCCTCCCTAAATAGTTAAAGTTTCAATAAAATCCTTATAACTCTGTAGAGATTCTACATTTTTAAATAAACTTCCTGCTAATCTTATTCCACAAACTGACCCAATTGTGAAATAGAATGACTCGCATTTTTTCAAACAACTTTTTATCAATTTACACGTAAGTGATAATATATTGACCAATTGACAAAAATAAGAAGAGGCTGTTCTAAAAACAGCCTCTTCCTTTCCATCTATTTAGGAAGCTCAACCCGAACAGTCGTCCCTTCCCCTTTCGTGCTATAAACTGAAACGTTTCCTTGATGCAGTTCAACAATTTTCTGCACGATAGATAATCCTAAGCCGCTTCCTTCTACGTTTCTTGCCCTTGCTGTGTCTACTTTGTAAAAACGATCAAATATACGATCCATTTCTTCTTGTTCCATACCAATTCCGTTATCTGATATAGAAATGACAATACCGGATTCTAATTCTTCTACAACAAATTCAATCGTCCCGCCATCGTTTGAAAACTTAATGCTATTCGTAAAAATATTACTCCATACTTGATGTAGTAGGTTTTCATCACCTTCTATAGATATGTCCGGTACATCAAATTCAACAGCTATATCTTTTTCACGCCATTTCCATTCGAGCATAAAAATGACGTCTTTAATTTGCTTCTGCAGATTGAATTCTTTTATCTGTAAAACCTTCTCTTCTTTATCTAATGAAGCAAGCGTAAGTAACTGTTTACATAAACTAGACATCCGCTTACTTTCACCCTCAATAATTTTCAAGTAACGTTTTCTTTCCTCTTCACTCATATTCTCCGATTGTAATGTTTTCGAAAAACCTTGTATCGAAGAAAGTGGAGATTGGAATTCATGAGAAACGTTAGAAACGAACTCTTGTCTCATTTGGTCTAATTCTTTAATGCTCTTTGTCATCTTTTGAAAATTAGTCGCTAGTGTACCAATTTCATCTTTTCGATTTTCATCTAATTCGATATCATATTCACCACTTGCAATCTTTTGAGTCGCTTTCGTAAATGTTCGAATAGGACGAACGATATAACCTGCTGCAATCGCTATAAAAATAATACTTAATAAAACGATAAACCCAAGTAATACCGCTAAGAAAATTCTCATCTCGCCAAACTGTTGCTGAATGTCAGGGCGAATGAATAAAGCGTACTGTTTATCATCGTGTTTTAGCGGTACACCGACACTATTAATTAATTCATTATCGAAAAATCCTGTAATAAAGAGGCGCGTTGGATATGTGGAAACGCCATTAAACGTCTCACCTTGCAATACTTTATGAACGGTATCATCACTAATTGTTATCTTACGAAACGCATTCCCAATACGCTTTCCATGATTTTCGTCATCTACAATATAAATTTCATACCCTAACTTCGCAATAGACTGTAAGTATGCCTCTTTATTCTCTTCACTTTGCTTTTCATATAATGATTTCACTTCTTTAGCATACATTAAAATCTTTTCACTATTGTACGGTTTTAACTTCACTTGATAATATACGTTCGTTAATAAAAAACCGATAATACTACTAAGAAGCATAATACCGACTGTCATAAAAACAAATCTAGAATATAGTGATTTCATTTTATTTCAACTCCAACTTATAACCGAGTCCGCGTACTGTCGTAATTTGAAAATCATCTGTTCGTTTTGAAAAACGATCTCTCAGTCGCTTCACATGAACGTCAACTGTTCGTTCATCTCCTTCAAAATCCATTCCCCACACTAATTCAATTAATTCTTCTCTCGAAAATGTTCTACCAGGATAACTAGCAAGTTGTGATAATAATTCAAATTCCTTTAATGGAAGCAAAATCGTCTGACCGTTACACTTCACTTCAAACCCTTTTCGGTCAATTATCGTCCCGTGTAATGTAATAATATCAGCGCTAAGCATTTGATAACGGCGCAATAAAGCTTTCATACGGAAAATTACTTCAGCTGGTTCAAATGGTTTTACAATATAATCGTCCGTACCAGAAATGAATCCTTTTTCTTTATCGACTAGCTGATCTTTTGCAGTTAATAAAATAACAGGTATATCATGATACTTCCGGATTTCTTCGCATAACGTATAGCCATCAACAAACGGCATCATAATGTCTACTATCGCAAGATGAATATTTTCTTTCTCTAAAACGCCTTGCGCTACCTTTCCATCTTCCGCTTCAAAAACTTTAAAGCCCTCTTTTTGTAAATGGTAATGCAATAACTCTCTAATATGTTTATCATCATCAGCTAATAAAATATGTATCATCTTCATTAAACCCTCTCTTGTTCATCCTTCTACATTCTTACATTAAGAAACAATTGTACTTTTTGCAAGAAAAAGAAAAACAAACTGCTATTAGTTTTTTTGAATAAGAGTTGATACATAATACGCTACAAGCCAACATTTTAAGATAAATAAAAAGAATCTATTTTGAAAAAAATTATTCAAAATAGATTCTTTCGTTTTAGTATTAAGATTATTTTAATAAAAACAATTTCTACTCTTACTAAGCTTTAGAAATATCAACAAATCCTTCTCCGAACACATCACGAACATCGTGTATAGCGATGAACGCAGCCGGAT